>JAVYOH010000001.1:0-58714 GCA_038734615.1 Saccharolobus sp.
AAATAGTACTATGGTATGTTAGCCCAGACTTTGCTGCATATTATTATTACAATACTACTGGCCAATTCAGGACTTCCAACTTTACAATAACCTTTGCCAATATTACTCCAGAATTACAAATGCCTCAAGTATTCCCGGTAAGTAAGTTATACATGCCTTTCGGTATTATTGATCCTTACTATATGTTCTATAATAGTATAAGCTTAGGGCCAGTAAATGGTGTAATTGAATTTGTAGAGAACGGACATGTAGTAGGTAATATAACTTCAATTAAGCTTCAGATTAATGGTATGAACCAGACAATAGTTCTTTCTCCAGCGAATGTGAGCAAATTACTGATTACTCCTAACCTAGGAGAGGTTTCTGAATGTAGTCCAGTATTTAACGCGCCACAAGCATTTAATATAACTGCATTGGCTAAATTGTTAGGTTTACCTAATGTTTCTGCACTAAATGGCAGCACGCTATATATAACATATCATGATAGGATAAGTGGTGCATATGTAACTAACAAGACACTGTTAACTGTTGGCGAATTCTATATCATGCCTCCAACAATTCCAGGATCTGTAGAATGGATATTAACAGCAAAGTATGTCAATGCAACTACTGGTATTCCAGTTGAGATAAGTTATGGAGTTGTGCAGCAGCCATCTGCAACTATAGTAGATCTTAATCTTGTCAATTCATCCAACATAAACTATTTGCAAGTAATTAATGTTAAGATAGCTAGTAAATATGCTACAGCAGAGGTAATGTATAATCCATCGAATGCTAGTACAATAGTATATATGAATGGCATGTTTGTAGCATCCTACAAAGGTAACTTATTGCCAACTATACCAGAAACAACAACAGCAGGTAAGTTCTTCGGCCCAGTAGTGAATCTTTATGTTGCTCCCGGTACTTTAGGTAGTCCTAATGGAACTATGTATGTAGTATTAGGATCTAATAAAGTAGCAATAGGTACTGCTAACCTATACACTTACGCTGGTTATCACTTCGGTCCATACACTGCATTGCCACTAGTATCTAATGTAACATTTACTGTAGAAGATCCATTAATCCACACAACTTTAACTGGACAGACAACTTTAGGAGCATTCAATAATACTCCAATTAGAATATACCCACTTAATATGCCTATAACTCCATCCTCATCTTATAAAGTATTCTACTACTATACTAAACCATTAACATTATCTCCAACTAGCCAGTACATAGTGATATCTGCAACTAGTGTAATATCTTACCCATATCCATTCTACATTGAATCTGTTGTATTCTTAGGTAGTAATGTAACTACTGGAACTCCAGTACCCGGAACTCCAGCATTCCAGACAGTGTATTCACCTGCATTAGGTCCTGGCGTAGTATTGCAAGTGCCAGTACAAATGTATCAAGCAATAAGTTTATCAACACCAAGTAGTCCTCATACGGTTGTAATGTTTGCAGTACCATTTGCAGGAGGTCCTGCGATCTCAGAATATCCAACGTTCTTAGTGTATACTAATGTTACCGCGATGTCAAGTTAAAAGTTTTTTATTTTTTTATTACTTTATGTAAGGGTGGTTGGATATGAAAATTGTATACGTTTTATATACCTTGATATTAATTTCCATTGTTTCATTAGTAAGTAGTGCAGTTTATACATCTGGTAACGTAACGTTTTATAGTCCTAGTGTGAATGATCAACAATACGTAGTAGGTGAGTCCATAACTATAGACGCTGTTGTTCCATCACAATTTGCTACAGATGCTGTTACAATAAACTTCTTTTATCCTAATAGTACATTAGCTGCTACGATACCTGCTACTGTGAATTCGACTGGCGGAATATATGTTCCTAATGCTTATAAATTTCCTAATGCTGTAGGAATCTGGACCATAACTGTTGAAGTTGCAGGAGGTGTAGCAGTAGGTTCGATAAATGTTAATGTAACTAGTGCTAAGGCTATTCCAGTTATTTTGCTAGTTAGTAATTTAGCGATGTATGAGAACACTTATCCACAATTTGTGGAATTAGTTAATAACATAATTACGGCAGTTGTAATGCAAAATGGTACTGTAACATTTACTGGAGCAGTTTATAATTCATCTATAACAACACCTTTAGCTGGAGCTCAAGCAACATTGACTCTCACAATACCTTCTGTAGGTACTGAAACCTTAACCTCAACTACAGCCTCTAATGGTTCATTTAGCTTTACATTCTCTGTTCCATCAATACCCTCTACTAGCTTAGCACCAGTATCCTCTTACTTGATTAATGGTATGCTAACAGTAACCTATGGAGTTCATACGGTAAGTTATACAGTATTAATATCTGCTATACCCAATTATCTTTCTGTAATAAATCTGCTAAGCAATAATGTTAATACATTAGAAGCAGAATTGCAGTCTTTAAATAATACTATAACTAGTTTAAAGAGTCAATTAAATGTGCTAAATACAAGTTTATCATCACAAGTATCGACTCTAAAGGCTAATATATCGGAATTATCATCACAAATATCTGCTCTAAAGGCTAATATATCAACGCTAGTAAGTGAGATTAATACTTTAAATAGTCAATACAGCACTTTAAATAGTCAAGTTAGCAAGTTAAACAGTCAAATATCTTCTCTGAATGCTACAATTAATTCTTTGACTAATGAGGTAAGTTCATTAAAGTCTACAGTAGGTACTTTAACTACTTTATCTTATGGTGGTATAATAGCTGGTATAATAGGTCTAATAGTTGCAATAGTTGCAATAGTCTTAGTTGCTAGGAGAATAAGTTAAAATTCTTTTTTTCTTCCCTTGTTTTTATAAAATTCTTTAAGATTATTATAAAAAGTATTTTCTTATAATGTTTTTATTTGTATGCGGCCGCCGGGATTTGAACCCGGGATCACCGGCTTTCCTCATTTTCATGGAAGGCCGGCGTCCTAATCCAGGCTAGACTACGGCCGCATTAAAATTAACATTACACATTTCCTATTTATCAAAATTTAAGTTTTTTGTCAAGAGCTATCAGTAGTAGTTTGATTTTTATAGAAGGTTTTTATCAGTAAGCGAAAATTACTTCTGCTTAAACTTTTTAACGTCTTAAAAGTTTTTAATTATTATCAAGTATTATATTTACTTTTTATCTTTGTTATATCATATTCTTAGAAACTAGTTATAGCTTTTTATGAATTCGCCATACGGTTTAACTATGTGTTAACAAATGGTTATAAGTACGAACTTTTTAGTAATATAATCAGTGTGTATTGTTTAGGGTTTAGAACTTATAATTTCCATACTTTTGCTCATAAACAGTTATATAATATAATGAAGAGTAGTATTTTGCGGTTAAGTTGCTTATATACGATAAATATTTGCCAATACCAAGGCAGTTAACTGAAGAGTTTTGGACAGTAGAGAAGATAGAACATATTAGATATCTTTCACTAACTGGAAAGCCTTATAAGATATTTAATGAGAGTACGAACTCTTTACGTATTTTAGATAAAGTTAAATTTAAATTAGATAAATCTCCTACGCTTTCTTTAAAACCAAATAGTGATATGGAACTGGAATTTTCTGGGATTCATATGGCTTCTCCTCTATACTTAGGAGATATGTCGTATGGTGCTTTAAGTGGTAATCCCAATATTGCTATTGCTACTGTAGCGGATTTGACTGGGACTTTGGCTGGTACTGGTGAGGGAGGGTTACATCCAGAAGTTGCTAAGCATAAGAGGATATTTGTGCAATGGGCTTCTGCTAGGTTTGGGGTTGATATTAATGTTTTAATGGCTGGATTGGGTATTGTGATAAAGATTGGTCAAGGTGCTAAGCCTGGAATTGGTGGCCATTTACCGGGGAGTAAGGTTACTGAGCCAATTTCATTTACTAGGAGGATTCCAGTTGGTATAGATGCTGTTTCTCCAGCTCCTCATCATGATATTTATTCTATTGAGGATTTAGGTCAAAGGATAGAGGCTTTAAAGGAGGCTACTGGAAAACCAGTATTTGTTAAGGTTGCTGCTACTAACTATATTCCTTATATAGTTTCTGGGATTGCGAGAATGGGTGCTGATGGTGTTATAATAGATGGTCACGGTGCTGGTACTGGTGCCACGCCAGTTGTTATAAGGGATAATGTTGGTATACCTATAGAGTTAGCAGTAGCTTCTGCTGATAAGATTTTAAGGAGAGAGGGAGTTAGGGATAAATTTACTATTATAGCTGCTGGAAGAGTTTCTTCAGCTACTGATGCAGCTAAGTTAATTGCTTTAGGTGCTGATATTGTGAGTGTTGGTACTGGAGCTTTAATAGCAATGGGTTGTGTTATGGTTCATAAGTGTCATATAGGTTCTTGTCCTACTGGACTTACTGCTAAGATAGATGGTAGTAGAATTGTAGATGTTGAATTTGGTGTAAAGATGTTGGTTAATTTTGTTAATGGTTTCTCTTTAGAGTTAGCTAATATTTTAGATAATTTAGGTTTGAGATCTATTAGGGAGTTAAGAGGAAGAAGGGATTTGCTTTATGGCCACGGTTTAACTAAAGATACTTTAGAAGTGTTGGGTATTGAGGGTATTGAGGATAATTCTAATCCTAAGATTGGAGAATTGTGGAATAAGAGGATTATAACTTATATTCATGAGCTTATGACTAAAGGCAATCCTGTAATAACTAGCATGGGTAGTACTGCTCCTCCAGATGTCGAGAGGCCAGCTAGGATAGTTGATTGGTTAAGGTCTGATGGTGCTCAAGTTACTAGGCCTTCTATAGATCCCTATAGGGAGGATATAGATACTTCTTTTTACCTTAAAGGGGGAGAAATTTACTTATCCCTCCCAGTTATTTTTGATATTACTGATGCTCCTCAAGAGTACAAGGAGGCTTTTTCTTGGAGTTCCCTAGCTCTTTCTTCTGCTGTGTTTGATTACAAGACAATTGATAAATACGCTGAGGTCTTTATCAGTAATGATGGTAAAGGTATAGCTAGGTGGAGTAAAGAGGTAAATGAGGATTCTTATTTGCTAGTCCCTGCAGATGAGAATGTAGTTGATGAGATAGTTGGGATTGGGGTACAAGGATTTATAGTGGATGAGGATTTGGGCAATAGTGACTTAGAATTAGTAGTAAGTGAGTTAGATAGTAGATTAAAAGAAGCAGGCATTAGGAATCATTATGACATTTTGGCGAAATCTAGTAGATTAAGGCATTCTGCTGATGCATTTAAACTAGTTTTGTTAGGGGCTGATTCCGTTATAATGCCTTATTATATTTTAGAGAAGGCAATTAGTGAGGGAAATAAGGAGAATTTGAAGGAAAAGGCGTTTAATTTAATTACGGGAATGAAGAAGGAATTGGCATTACTTGCAGGTGCTGCTGGAGTTTATAGTTTTCAATCTACTTTAACTGGAAATAGAGAACTTTTGAGATCAATTAATCTTAGTTATGAAGTCAGAAAGTTATTGAGAGTTAAACCAGCGGGGTCTTTGTAATGGTAGACTATTTTCCTTCTGGTTGTGGTGTATTAGGAGTTTTGAGGAAAAAAGATGCTCCTAAGATTAAGGGCAGTGATGTGGTCAGAGCTATTGATAGAGTTAGGTATAGGGGTAGTGATAAGGGGGCTGGATTTGCTGTTTTCAATCTTAATAATAAGAGAAATTATTATTTAGTCAAGGCTTTCTATAACGGAGATCCTAATGAGCTGAGAGAGATATTTAATGAGTATGGTTTAACAGTTAATAGTGTTGAGTTTAATGTCAAATACTCCAATTTATGTGATTGTAATATTATTGCTTTAGGCGATTCAAATAAGATAAAAAAAGCTATAAGAAATATAAATGAGATAATATGGAATGAGAATAGGAAAGGTAGAATTTATAGTATCGGAGATTCTCTTCACGTTTATAAGGGTGTAGGTTTTCCTAAAGATGTAGCTAGGGAATACAATGTTGAGGATCTTGAAGGGGATCTATGGTTAGCTCACACTAGGCAGCCTACAAATTCACCTGGCTATTATCCTTTCTGGTCTCATCCTTTTTCATCTTTTAATATTGCCATAGTTCATAATGGCGATGTTAGCTCTTTTGGTGCAAATGTTGAATATTTGAGCTCTAGGGGTTTGAGTAGCTTTGTTGGTACTGATAGTGAAGTTTTAGCTTTTCTATTTGAGGAGTTAATTAATGAGGGATTAAGTGTTGAGGAGGCTGTAAAGATTATAATTAATCCCTCAAGGAGATTTGGTGCTTTGCCTAGTAGTATAGATTATTTGTATAGAAATGCTAGACTCGATGGACCATTTACGGCAGTTATTGGATATGATTCTGGTGATGATTTATATTTGATTGCCATAGCTGATAGGGCTAAATTTAGGCCTGCAATAATTGGTGAGGACGAAAATTATTATTATGTAGCTAGTGAGGAAAATGAGATAAGGGAGATAAATCCAAAGGCTAGGGTTTGGACGTTAAAGCCTGGATCTTATTTTATTGCTTCTATTAATAAAGGAGTCATTTCTTATGGTAGAACTGAAGAAGAATTGAGGACTTTTTCAACACCTATAATGATGCCAGAGAAGTATGATATTAACGCGTATAATATAGGTTATAAGGAGTTAAATTATGAGATTTTGAAACTAGCTAATGAAGGGAAAAAGGAAATAACTGTAGCTAATGTTATGGGGCATAGATACATTGGTATTAATTTACCGGCGAGGGGTATTAATGGGCTTAGGATAAATCTATATGGTGTAGTTGGTAATGCTTTAGCTAATTTGAATGAGGGCAACGATTTTTACGTTTATGGTAATGTTGCTGATGATTGTTGTGATACTATGCATGGAGGTAAGGTTGTAATATACGGTGATGCTAGAGATGTTTTAGGTCAAACTTTCCAAAACGGTAAGATCTACGTTAAGGGTAATGCAGGTAATAGGGTTGGAATTCAAATGAGGGAGTATAAGGATAAAAGACCTTATTTAGTAATTGGTGGTTTCGTTGATGATTATTTAGGAGAATACATGGCTGGAGGTGTGATAGTTGTATTCGGTAAGGGATATAGTAGAGAGCCAGTAGGCAATTTTGTGGGTACTGGAATGGTTGGAGGGAGAATCTATATAAGGGGTAAGGTGTCTCCATCTAAAATTGGATTACAACCGCCTAAGCAAGAAGTAGTTAGATTTCTAAAAGCTCTACTGATCGATGGTTATATTAGTAGTGATGAGTATGAAGATTTGAGAGATAGAGAATACATAGAGTTAATAGATAGATTGAAAGGAAAAACTAAGGAGTATGCGAAAAAAATGTTTGAAGAGAAGATAGGCATGCCACAATATGAGTATAGGGAATTGACTGAAAATGAGTTTAAAGAACTTTTACCAGTTATAGAAGATTATTCCAAAGAAATGAATGACAATTATTTTAAAGAACTTTTAAAGGAGAAATTCACGGTTATATATGCTAGGAGAACAGTATAGACTTTTATATATATTCAGAAACTATTTGCAACATTTTTTCCTTAAATGAGGTTTCACTAAAGTTAAGCGATCTTCTCTTAACTTCTCGTCTTAATTCCATATTATTATTTTCTTTGATTAATTTTTCCAGTAGTACTGATGCTTCATCTAAATTATTGTATGAAAATTCTGGAACTATTTCACTTGCGCCACTTTCTTTAGGTACTATCGGTATTAATCCAGCAGCCATTGCTTCAACTACTGGTATTCCGAAATGTTCACCTATGGTTGGGTGGAAATATACTTTAGCTCTAGAAAGAACTTTGACTAAATCTTCTCTCGGTAAGTTTATGAGAAAATCTATATTTGCATTTAACTCTTTTTTCAGTTTTTTCAACTTATTTAAATAACTTTTTTCATTCAATGATCCTATTATTACTCCCTTAATTTTAGTCTTTGCAGAAACTATTATTGAATTTTCTAGCATTTTACCCCTTTCTATTCTTCCTATTGTTACGAAAAATTCATCTCTTTCATTTTCATTATATGCTGAGGAAAAATATTCAACATCTACTGGAGGGTAGATTACTTCAGGCTCTTTTATTCCATAAACTTCTGCTATTGCTTTAGCTGAGTATCGAGAATTAGCTATAATTTTTGCTTTTTTAGCTTCATCTTTTATTCCATTTATAATAAATTTGAAAGGAGTTATGTAAATTTTCCAAAATAATGATTTATTATATTTACTAGGCAAACTGGAAATTGATGGTGCTCCAGCGTAGATTATATGAGGTGCTATATCTGATAAGGGTATTGGAACTCCAGAGGCATTAAGATAGACTTTGGGTCTCACTTTTTTAGCTGTGTAATAGGTTAATAGTCTCTGATATTTATCAAATTTAGGTAAATGAAAGGGTAAAGAATAAATTGATGGTATTGATTTGTCATATGGTTTAGAAAAACTAACTGCTATATAGTTAATTTTCTTTTCATCTAGCATTTTGAAGAAGATTTTATATACATTACCTTCGCCACTATATCCTTTACTTAATCCTAAACCATGAGCTATTACTGCAACCTTTATTTTCTCCATACTGCTGTTTAATATTAAATGGTCCAAATTATAATTCCAGTTGGTCCTAATGACAGACTTGATTGGGTTAAGAAGAGTGTTGAATCCGCTCTTTCTCAGAAAGTTGATAATGTTATAATTTATGATAATAGTGAGAGAAAGGATATAGAGGACTTCTTTAAAAATCTTGGAAAGGACTTAATTTACGTTAAGGATAAGCGGATGAATAAGGTTAATATGGCTAGACTTCGTAATAAAATGCTCTCATTAGCTACTGACAAATATGTTATAATGTTGGATAGTGATGTTGTAATACCTAAGGATTATTCAAGGAAGCTTATAGATAAGTTAGAGAAAGGTATAGTATTTACATGGATGCATTATGCGTATTCTGAGGAAGAAATAGATATGGGATTATCTGCTGGTGAAGTTAATCCTAATTTAGGATGTGCTGGACTTAATGTTGAAATTTTAAAGAAAATAGGTAATTTTGATGAAAGATATGAGAGAGATGAGGATGTTTGGCTTTACACTATATTAAGGAAAAATGGATATAAGGTTGAACCGACAGAAGGGAGATGTCTTCATCTTAATAAAGTTCATGCTAGGCTAGATTTTTCCTCATCTTTAATTGAAGCTAAAAGAAATCTTTGGAGAAGCAAATATGATATAATGCTCATGATGGATGGGCTAGCTGATTTTACCTTTCTAACTGGATATTCATACTATGGGAGTTATTATATACTCGCTATTCTTTCAATCTTTTTTCCTTATCTATCTATCCTATATTTACCTTTAATAGGCTATGGGATATATTACTACAAGGGGCTTAGAAGATATATATTAAACTTAATTCCAGGCTTATCATTAGCCTTATCTTTTCCTTATGGTTTATGGTATAATCTTATCCAGAAGTTTAAGTAGTTCTTTCCTTCTTTCTTCAAATTTTGTCATTGCTCTATCATATACTATTTTTCCATTTATTATAACTTTTTCAACATAATCTCCTACTGCATTATAAACAATATTTGATAATATTCTATCTTTTCTTAAAGGATATAGATAATCCTTTCTTAATAATACTATATCAGCTAAGTATCCTTTTTCTATTTTACCCCCCTTTAGTCCAATTAGCCTATACCCTTCTTCAGTTGCTGCTTTGAATATATGACTAGCTTTTATGCTAGTATCCCAATAAGAGTGTCTTTGAAGTAGTAATGCGGTTTTCATTTCTCTGAAAATGTCTAATGAGTTATTACTAGCTGGACCATCTGTGCCTATAGTCACATTTATTCCCTTTTCTAACATTTCTTTAAATGGGAAAAAGCCAGCTGTAGCCAGTTTCATATTTGATGTTGGGCAATGGGTAGAATGCTTAACGTAATTTATTTCCCAACTAGCTATCCAGCCTAGATGCACCATTTGTGCGTTCTTAGCAATGTTAAGCTCATGTAGCAGTTCTATTGGAAATTTTTTATATTTTTTATTTATTTCATAAATTTCTCTTCTAGTTTCTGAAACGTGAATGTGAATTCTAGTGTTAGTCTCTTCTGCCAACTGTTTAGCTAATTTTAGTGTGTTTATAGAAGTTGTGTAAACGCTATGAACGTTAACAATTGGCCTAAATAATTCATTTCCTTTAAGGCCTCTTTGTTTTTTATCTATCTCAAATGGATCAAATAAGTTATCTAAGAACGTATAGCCAGCATTTGTTCTAATTCCATATTTTTTAGCTAATTCCATAATTCCTTCTGGATTGAAGTACATATCAACGAATGCTGTAGTACCTTTTGATAGCATTTCTATAATAGCTAATTCTGATGCTAAATTCATATCTTCTAAAGGATAACCTTTTTCGAATTCCCATATTTTATTTAACCATTGTAATAGTTCAGCATCATCGTAATATCCGCGTAAAATTATCATTGGAGTGTGTGTATGTGCATTTACTAATCCTGGTATTGCAATGTATTCTGAGCAATCTATTTCATCCCCTTCGGTGTAATCGCCTATTTCTTTTATTATACCATCTTGTATTATAATGTTCGTATTTTCTAATACGTTATCATGATTAACGATAAAACGGCACTTTTTTAAAGTATATGTGTTATTTCGTATCTCCATTCATAATCACTTATTCTTCTTAAGATTCCCTTAACCTTTAACTCTCTTTTAAAAAGTGGTGCATAAGTTACAAAAGTTTCTGCTTCTCCTCCCTCAAATGCTGGATTAAACCCATATCTTATCGCTGCTTTAATTATTGTTTCTACATTATTTTCGTTAATTTCCTTTCCTACTAGTTCAAAAGGGAAACCGTATGCTGAGGCAGAGGTTATAATGAACTTAAACCCCTCTTTTACTAATTCTTTTAGGTATTCTGCTTGATTTTTTCTCCATAATGGAGTAAAGGTTTTAAGGCCTACTTCTTCTGCAACTAGACTAATATTTAATCTTTGATAGTCAGAGAGTAAAGCACCGCTTACTATGCCTTCTGCTCCTTCTTTCTTAGCTTCGATAAATGCTCTTTTTAAATCTTCTAATTCTGTATTTTTTTCTCCAGATGTTGTAAAAGTTAGTAGTTTAAATCCCATTACTTCAGCTTGATATTTAGTATAAGTGACATTAGGGTATTGGAACATCCAAGAGTCTTCTCTTTTTGGAATTAGTGTTATGAGGCATGCTATTTCAAAGCCTTTAAACACTGCCCAATGAAGAGCATAAGTACTATCCTTTCCACCTGAGAACAAAGAGCATATTTTCATAAAAATATTAAAGTAAAAAAAGAAGGGTTAACTTTAATAATTTTCGCTCTGTAGTACTATTCGATTATTTCTTCTTCTGTTCTCCGCCACTTTGTTGCTGTTGACCGCCACTTTCTTTCTTCTTCTTCGCCATTTTATATCTGATTATAAATCCATTAGAATTACCTAATAAATATTCCTAACTAAATCTCTGTTGAATACTGATGTAAAATTTTCATCTATTTGTTGTTATCTTTTCTTTCCTTTTCGTTATAGAGCTAATTATTTTCTAATGCTAATGCAAAAATTAATAAACTTTTTTCTTTTTTCTTTATATATAGAATTTATTTTGCTAATGATTATCTGCATAATTTAACCTTAATCTCTATCTAGAGAAAAATTTGAATCTTATCTGATAATTAATCTTGATAGTGAATATATTCTTATTGGCCTTAATATTAAATCTACAATACTATTAACATTAATTAGACTATTTAGTGTAGGATCTGCTCTTATAATTTCATTAGTTCCAATGAAATACACGTGCTTAGAGAAAAGTATCAAATCTATTAATCTATCTACCTTTTTTATGTTTAGCTTTAAAAACGAAGTAGAGTAACAACCTAATAATGGTTGTGGTTCTTCAGTTATTGGCATTACTATATCATAATTCTTACTGCAAATATAATCAACTAAATTTGTAGTCAAAAATGGAAAATCACACCCCGTTATAAAAACCTTATCTTTTTTAACGTATTTTAGACCTTCTTCTAAACCTTTAATAGGGCCTCTGTGATCTCCACTTTCCAATACTAAGATAGCGTTGTCTAACTTTCTATAAGATCTAGACACTACTATTGGTTTTTCGAATTGCTCAACGACTCTTTCTAACATAGTTTTAGAATTTATTGTAAAACAACATTTGTCAAAACCGAATCTCTTTGATAAACCTCCTGCTAGAATTATAGCATCATAGGAATAACTGTAACTCAATCTCTTCCCCTTTCTTATACAGCACATTTCTTTTTAATAGTGCAAACGAGTTAGCCTTAGTTATCTCGCTATATAATCCAGTACCCCATCTTAATGGTTTAGCATTATTTCCTTCAACTTTGAATAAGTAAGTAGAATCCATGGTATGGCTAACGTAAATATCTTCACTAAGATAACTTTTTACAATTTTCTTTAAATTTGTATCTAAGATTTTAGATAAGATTAGAAGTCCAAACTCATGGAAAGTTACTATTGCTGATACTACTTGACCGGGCAATACTATTATTGGTTTTCCATTAATCAAACCTACACTACCTCTTTTTATTATGTTAACTGAAACACCTTCAAATAGTAACTCTCCAAGTTTAGATATAGCTTTCTTTACATAATCCTTTTCCCCAACAGATGAACCGCCTATGGATATTATGATATCGGAAATTTCTAATGCCTTTTGAATTTTTTCTGTTACGCTGTTTATGTCATCTTTAGCAACGCCTAGATATACTACGTTTCCAAATTTCTCAAGGAGCTTTACTAGTATTGGTGAGATAGAGTCAGCTATCTTATTTTTTTCTGGATAATCAAAAGGGGATATTTCGTCTCCGTTAGCGAAAATAGAGAAAGTTAGATCTGAAATTCTCACATTATATATGTCTTGCTGTATTAAAAGACCTAAATGATAAGGAGTTATCTCCGTTCCTTTAGCCAATATTAAATCATTTGCTTTTATATCCTCCCCTTCTTCTTTTATATTCTTTCCCTTCTTTACATCTCCTCTAAATATTACATATTCACCCTCAATTCTAGAGTTTTCGATGGGAACTACAGTATCTGCATTAGCTGGCAATGGTGAACCTGTAGTTATATAATAAGCTTCACCTTCCTTTAACTGTGGAATATCTTTTTCAAAAGGATATATCTTTCCTATTATTCTTAGTTTTCCGTATTTGAGATAATCTTCATACCTTATTGCATATCCATCCATAGCTGATAAGGGTCTCTCTGGTATACTTTTCTTTGCCCTTATATCTTCTACTAATATTTTTCTAACAGCTTGAAAAATACTAATCGTCTTATCTTTTTTATTTATACTAAAAGTTGATTTGTCAATTATTTTTCTAGCTTCATCAATGGGTATTAATGTCATAGTTTAATATAATGGGAAATTAGCTAATATATGATATGGTATGCATATTTCAAGTAGTTGGCAGAAAAGATACTGGAAAAACTAGTGTGATTGAGAAAGTTTTGGAGAAAATAAAGAAGGAGAGAAAACTCAAAGTGGCTGTTGTAAAGCATTCTCACCATAAGTTAGATCTATCTGGTAAAGATACTGATAGATATAGAAATATGTATAGTGATTATATTTTATTTCAAGAAGGAAATTTTGAGTCAGTATTATTTATGCCTTATGTTAGTTCTTTAGTATTGTTACATCTTCTTCCAGTAGATTTAATAATAATAGAGGGTTTTTCCAATATGGAAATTGGAAAGAGATATTATATAAATAGTGTTGATGAGATAGATAAAATTGCAGAAAAAATCGTTGAAGATGCTAAAGAATGTCAAAAAGTTAAAGTAAATTTATATGTTGATGGTAAGATTATTGAGGCTAATTCTGATAATCCTTTATTCTTAACACTTTATAACCTAATGAGTATATTAAAAGTTAAAAATGTCTCTTCAGGTTGAAGGTTCGGAGATAATATCGTTAAATTCTAATGCATATGTAATAGATGTCCTCTATTTCATGAGAAGAAATAATATAAGAAGACTTGTAGTTAG
Source organism: Saccharolobus sp. (assembly GCA_038734615.1). Taxonomy (GTDB): domain Archaea; phylum Thermoproteota; class Thermoprotei_A; order Sulfolobales; family Sulfolobaceae; genus Saccharolobus. The sequence goes on from JAVYOH010000001.1 coordinate 14,033, forward strand.
TGATTCAAATAAGATTATTGGAGTATTTACAGTAGAAGACGCGTTACGATATATCTTAGAAAATAGGCTAGAGGCTAAATTAAGTGAAATTAAGCTAAGAAAACCGATTATTGTGAATAGTAACTATATCAAAGATATTATAGATAATATAATCAAGAATAATTCAGATTTTGTAATATATAGAAATAAATACATAATAACTGAGAAAGATATAATCAAAAATTTTAATTGGAATTTAATTAATCAAAATGTTGAAAACATAAGCAAAGAGGCAATAGTAGTTGAACCTTTTACCAAAATATCTACTTGTATAGAAATTATGCTTAAGAGCCTAATTAGGCATTTACCAGTAGTTGAGAGAATTCCTATAGGTATTATAAGTGCTAGGGATATAGTTTATCCATACGATTCTATTTCAATCAATAATAGTGTAGATAAAATTATGAAGGTTGATTTAGTTAAGGTTAATAGCAATACTGAAGTAAGAAATGTAGTAGAGTTAATGGTTAAAAGAAATATAGGTAGTGTGATAGTTAATTCTGGGAAGGGTGTAAGAATTCTAACTAATAGAGATTTAATAAGATTAGCTCATAAGTACTTATTATGATATTTGCTTGCCCTATTGATGGAACAGAGATTAATGAAAAATTAGTGTGAGAAAGGGCATGTATTTAGGATAATTGAAAATGGAATATATGATTTTTTAACTAGAGATTTACAGTCAAATGATTTGTTAGAGAGAGTTGTACCTATTTATGAAAGTTTATGGGCTCCATTAGGTATGTTAATTACTGCTCGTATAACTTACTCATCTTTTCTTAGTCAAATATCTGAATTCGTTGATGGGAAAATTATAGTTGACGTGGGGACTGGGAAGATTTTTGACTTTGTTAATTGTGATATGTGCGTGGGTATAGATATTTCCATAAATTTTTTAAAGTATCTGAAGGAGGGGAGACGCAATGTAATTTGTATAAGGGCTGATGCATCCAATTTGCCAATAAAGTCTGGTGTAATAGATTCTGTAGTTTCTACTTTAGTTTTGCATATGTTACCTAATCCTTCTTTTGCAATAAAGGAAATGTCTAGAGTACTTAAAAGTAATGCTAGGTGTGGTATAGCTGTCTTAGCTAACCCAAACTCTTTAATAGGTAGAATATTAGCTAGATGGTGGAAAGTGAATTTAAGACATTATGATTATTATATTAATTTACTTTCTCAGAATTCGTTAAAAGTAGTTGAAAGAAAAGAATTAGGACCGTGGGAAATTATAAAATGCGTTAAGACCTCATGAATAAAGTAGTTGAGAGAGCTAGAAAACTCAAACCATTTATGATTTCTAGTACTTTTTCCATTAATCCAGCCAATATTGGAGTATAAGCTATTACTAAAACACCGGATAATATGAATATAAAGAATACTCCTAAAAGTGCAGTATAATAAAGCTCTCCATCACCTGCTAATATTCTAAATAGCTTTTCACTACTCGTAATTCCATATATTATTCTCTCTATGCCAAATACTATTCCTAATAAGTAAAATAATATTGGGCTTATTCCAAAAAATAGTGCGGATTGCAATTCCTCACTATTTATTCCAGTTTTTACGGTAAGTAATATTGATGTTATTAGTAATGCTATACCTAAACCTATACTTATTAACCTCTTCTTTATCTGCTTATTAACATGGGCCATCCTAAAACCCCGACTAATTTTTCTCCCATTTGAATATCAACTAGCTCCCCTAAAAATATTCCTCCAATCGCTCCTAAGACTAAACCAGCAAGTCCCCCTAAATAATAACCAGCTAAAGCCCCTAAAGCCCCTCCAGAAACTTTGCCTATATTACTATTCGTGATCTCATATACTGTGGCGAAATTATAATCACCGTATTTACCATTCTTAGACAGATAGTAGGAAAGATCTAATATTGCTTCTTTTACCTCGTTTAAGTCATTACTTCTAAATAGTGTTACATAATACTCCTCTTGCTGATTTCTTCTAAAATATATTGGAATAAATCCAGCTTGCCTTAATTCCCTAAAGGAGTTACCTTGACTCCCTTTTATCTTAAAAATAACCTTGTACACGACATAATATATAGTAAATTTTTCTTTAATATTTTTCTTGTTCGTAGTTAGAACCTCAGCTTTATTTTTGCGTTAAGCAATTAGTATTTAGGGGAGTATGTCGCTAAGTAATCAGAAATTCTATGCTATAGTTAAGGCATATGATTTTGAAGTAGAGACGAAGTTACATGAACACATATCTTCTGCAGTTGATGAAGCTATAGACAAGGTTAAAAATATTTTACAAAGAGAAGGGATCAAGGGAAAGAAAATTAACGCACTTATACAAGTTTTTGCTATGGATGAAAGAACATCAAATCTAGTTGAGAATATAAAAGCAAGAATTACGATTTAAAAATATGACGGAGCTTTCAGAGCCATTAGAGAATTACATAAAAGAAATATATGAGATAGAAGAGCTTAAAGGGAGTGCGAGAGTTTCGGAACTAATTACGATTTTTGCTATTTCTCCTGGTACTATAAGCAAGGCATTAAATAAATTGGAGAAATTAGGTTTAATAGAAAGAACTAGTAACAGAAGGATAAGACTAACTGATGAAGGTAGAAAAATAGCTGAAAGGTTAATCACTTCTCATAGACTTAGTGAGAGATTATTAACTGACATATTAGGAGTGGATTGGATTAGGGCTCACGAATTAGCACATAAGCTTGAGCACATATGGCCGGATGATATATTAGAGAGAATAGATAAGGTTTTAGGCAATCCAGCAACTTGTCCACATGGTCATCCAATAGGTAATAGAGTTAAAATTAGTGGGAAAAAACTTACTGAAGTAAATAATAACGGAAAATATAAAGTAGTTATGATAATAAGGGAAGAAGAATGGATATTAAGATCAGCTACTGAGTTAAAATTAAAGCCTGGTGTTTTGATTGAGGTTTTAGAAAATAAAGGGGATGTGATAGAGGTTAAAGTTAATGAAAAAATCGAGGAAGTTCCTAAAATTATTGCAGAACAAGTATTAGTAAGTGAGTGAATTGGACGATTTAATGAAAAAAGTACTTATTCACATTTACAAATATGGTCCAGATAATCCTTGGTATATGGCTAGGAGATTGCTAGGAGAGAGTGGATGGGGTGAAAAATATAGTCAAGAAGATATAGAAAATGCATGCAAAAAGCTAGAGGAACTAGGATATTTAATAAGGTTTAATGGTAATCTAAAGAGGTCTGTTACATCATCAGTAAAGCCTTGGTTAAAGGTAAAGGCTAAAGAATTAGACCATAAGCCTAAAGGTATTTACTATGATCTAAGTAAAAAGGGTAAGAAGTTAGCATCAACGCTTTATAAGGAATATAAAAAGGAATATGAAAAATAGTAATGTGGAAAAAGAGATTATAGGTAAAATACTAGACTTCTCAAATCCTTACAAAGCATTAGAAGAGAAAGTCTTAGTAAAAGATAAAGAAATAATAATATTTAATAATGATCGGATTACCTTCAAAAAACCTATTTTAATTTCAGTAGGCAAAGCTGCAATCCCTATGGCTAGATTTTTCATGGATAGACTAGAAATAGACAGAAAACTAATAGTAACTCCTAAAGGCACTGGTTCTGGGAATGAAGTAATAGAGTCTGGTCATCCCCTTCCAGATGAGAACAGTATAAGAGCTGGAGAGGAAGCCATTAGGCTTCTTTCAACTTCTGATTATGACTTAGTCATATTTTTAATATCTGGGGGAGCGTCAGCACTTTTTGAGTATTCTGAAGTACCGCTTGATGATTTAAGAGAAATCAATAAAGTTCTCATATCATCTGGTTTAGATATAAATTCAATAAACATAGTTAGGAAACATCTATCTAAAATCAAAGGCGGAAAAATAATAAATTATGTTAAAGAAAATGTTCCTATTGTCTCATTTATAGTGAGTGATGTCCCTGGTAATGATTTAAGTAGCATTGGAGGAGGGCTTACGGCATTAGATAGTTCTACGGTAGATGATGCATTATTTTTATTAAAAAAATTAAACCTAGAGAAATATTCCAAATATTTAGAAGAGACTCCTAAGAAATTTACTCATATGGTAAAAAATCTGATTATATTGGATAATATGGCAGTTCTTAAAAAATTGGCTAATTATCTAGGTAATTCCTTAATTCTAACTTCTGAGGTCAAGGGAGAGGCAAAGGATTTAGGCATATTCTTAGCTTCAATTTATAATTCTATTGAAAACTATGGTTTGCCATTAAAAAGGCCTTATCATTTACTTTTAGGCGGGGAACCGGAGGTTAGTATAAGTAAGAAAGCAGGTAAAGGTGGAAGAAATGGAGAAGTTTGTTTATCGTTTCTTAAATATGTGAAAAAAGGGAATTATTTTGAATTATTAGGTTTCGCTACTGATGGTATAGATGGTAATTCCGATTACGCTGGTTGTTTTATAAATAACGATATAAAAATAAGCAAGGATGAAATAAATCAAGCACTTGAAAACCATTCAAGTTATGAACTATTAGAGAGATATAATACTGTTATTAAAACTGGCTATACGTATACGAATGTTAATAATATTTATGTTTTGAAAGCTCCTTGAGTTCTTATTCTTTTTTGTAATGTTAATACAGCTCTAGCTATAGCTTCTGGTCTTATTGGACAGCCTGGTACATAAATATCTACTGGTATTCCAACATCTGAGGGTAATACAGTATTATATGAATTCCAGAATATTCCACCTTCTAATATACAAGCGCCAAGTGCTATTACATACTTTGGTTCTGGCATTTGGTCATATACAACTCTTGCTGCTCTAGCCATTTTTCTGGTTAAAGTTCCTTCTAGTGTTAATATATTGGCTTGCCTTGCGGAAGAGAATGGTAGCATACCATACCTTTCTGCATCAAATCTCGCAGCTGCAAAAGCGCCAAATTCACTTCCACAACAAGAAGTAGTAAAATGGGGAGGCCATAGAGAGAATGAGATTCCCCAATCAATTAGCGATTTTATTGGCTTTCGATTTATTAACCATTGAGCAGCTTTCCTTGCAACCTCATCTAAGTTTCCTACTAATATTGTTTGCTCTGTCATATCTGTACTCTATACTTTTGTCTCTTAAATAACTTTCTTCAGAGATCACCTCATCTTTCATCTTTTGATCAAACTTTCTCTCTCATCATCACTAAATATTTTTTATAATAGAGTTAAAAGTTAAGAGAAATGACTTATATACTTAAAGTAGATCCCTTATATCCTGAGGAGGAGAAGATAAGGAAGGCAGCTGAAATAATAAGGAAAGGAGGTACAGTAGTGTTTCCAACTGAAACTGTCTATGGTTTAGGTGCTAACGCCTTAGATTCAGAAGCTGTAAAGAAAATATTTATAGCTAAAAATAGGCCTATGGATAATCCATTAATAATTCATATAGCTGATATTAGTCAATTATTTGAAGTGGCTAAGGATATACCAGAAAAAATATTAAATATAGCTAAAATAGTATGGCCAGGTCCTTTAACTTTTGTCCTAAAAAAGACTGATAAAGTACCTAAAGAGACTACTGGAGGTCTGGATACTGCTGCTATAAGAATGCCTGCTCACCCCATAGCTTTAGCTTTGATAAAGGAAAGCGGGGTACCCATAGCTGCTCCTAGCGCAAACCTAGCTACAAAACCTAGCCCCACTAAAGCTGAGCATGTTGTTGATGATTTATACGGTAAGGTTGATATGATATTAGATGGAGGAGAAACGTTCTTTGGCGTTGAGTCTACAGTTATAGACGTTAGTGTAAATCCGCCACGATTACTAAGGCCTGGCCCCTTTAGTGTAGAAGAATTAGAAAGGTTATTTGGAGAGATTGTTGTTCCTGAACAGATTAAAGGTATAGGAGAATTTGAGATAGCGCTTGCGCCTGGTATGAAATATAAACATTATGCTCCAAGTAAGAAATTATTAGTGATAGAGGATAGAAAAATAATAGGCGAAGTAATAGAGGAATTGAAAAACAAAGGTTATAATATTGCACTATTGTGCTCTAAGGAGGTATGTAGTCAGTTTAAGGATGACGTATATACTATAGAACTAGGTAGCGAAACAAATCTTTATGAGATAGCTAAGAATTTATTTGATGCATTTAGAAAATTAGATAAGCTTGATGTAGATATAGGCCTTATCCACAATTTTAGTGAAAAGGGTATAGGATTAGCAATAATGAATAGGACCAGAAAAGCCTCAGGTTTTTCCTTGGTTCATAGTAAAGAGGAGGTATGGAAGTATGTTAGTAATAAAGCTCAATAAGGTTACGTCTACTCAAGATTTCGCTGAAGCTATAAGTTCAATGTTGTATGAGAACTTTGTTGTTATAGCTGAGGAGCAAACTAAAGCTAGAGGAAGGTTCGGAAGAAGTTGGTATTCGCCTAAAGGAGGTCTATGGTTTACATACGTAAAGAAGAATTTTAAAACTGAATTAATTCAATTAGCTGGAATAAACACGGCTATTGCAATTATGGATTTTCTTAAAGATTTTGTAGACGCTAAGATAAGATGGCCAAATGATATTGTAGTTAATGATAAGAAGATTGCAGGGATTTTAATTGAGGCTAAAACATATGAAGACGTTAATTATTGTGATCTTTTCATTGGTGTGGGTATAGATACTAACGTAAAAGAATTTCCAAAAGACGTTAATGCTACTTCTCTATATCTAGAATTAGGTAAGGAGATAGAGTTAGATATTAATAAGGTAATAGGAAAAATAGAAGAATACTTAACAATTGATAATAAGAGAGCAATAGATATTGCTAATAGTAACTTATCAATAAAGGATAGGGTTATTTTAATTAGAGGAGAAAATTGGGAAAGAAAATGCAAGGCATTATTTGTAGATTTAATGGGGAGATTAGTTACTGAATGCGGAGTTTATGAAGCAGAAGAAGTGTATAGAGTTGATGTACCCTAGAAAATTAAATAAGACTTTCCATCTTAACTTTCAATATTCTCACGAAAGGTCCTCCATAACTTACTTCCATATTGTATTTTTCGTATAAGTCAAATTCCTTAGAAGTCATAACTATTTTACCTATAGTTTCAATCACATTCCCAGTAATTTTAACACCCCTTATAGGTTCTTTTATCTCACCATTTTCTATTCTATAACCCTCTTGAATTTTAAATTGAAATGTCTCATCACTAGTTTCCTCATTTATTGATGAGACCAAATAATATCCTTCTTTTATACCTTCAAATAACTCCTCTAATCTTTTATCACCAGCCTGAAGATATATATTCCTTGTTATAATTGATGGAAGATCTCTAAAACTTTGAGCCCTAGCATTCCCAGTAGGGGATTGTCCTAAGTATGCTGAGTAATATCTATCAGTAATAAAATCTTTCAATTTACCGTTTTCGATAATCTTAGTTTGTCTTCCTTCAACTCCTTCATCATCATATAATAAGTAACCTATTGCTTTAGGATTATCTAGAGTAGGTGAATCAATTATATTTACAAATTCTGGTGCGATCCTTTTACCCCTAAATTTGTATAACTCATTATTAACAGCTGAATCTGCCTTAGCTAGAAGACCCATCTTATTTACCAAATCTCCTACTACTTGCGGGGCTAAGATTGCATAATATTCCCCGTTTTTTACTTCTTTTCCCTTAAGTTGATTAGTTATTCTATTCCTAAGCCTCTCTAAGAATTCATTTATGTTAAATACATCTAATACATAGCCTAAATGACTAGAAAGACTATCAGATATTTTAGCTATAACGTCCCCTTCTCTAGCTATAATATTAATATATAATCCAGATAAGTTCCCATCAGTTATTATCTCTCTATCTTCTGTACTATAATATTCCTTATGATATTTTTTCTCGAAATATTTTATACTGAATGCCCTTATTGAAGTGTGTAAATCTCTTATAGAATTAGCAATTTTTTCTAGATCATAGAATTGTTCCTCTATAGATTTATTAAAATCTTTTCCAATTCTTACTGTGGCGTGCTTAGATGGTAAATAAACTATATTTATTCTTTCATCGCCAATTGCACTTCTTATCGCATCTTCAATTTCGCTTTCATCTATCTTGTTAGTTGCTTTTACTCCCAAATTTCTGTTAACTATTGTCCTTATCATATATCCTTCGTCTGTAATATATTTAGTCGAAGATTTTCCATTACTTGAAATTTCTATTGTTCTTGTTTTATTTCTTTCAAATCTTATATCAGTAAAAGTAGCTCCTAAGCTTTCAGCTTTTTTAAGATATTTAAACATAGCGTTTATTTATAAACGTGAGAATAATATAAATGCGATGAATGTAGAAAAGATAAGCATCTCTATACCCAAAGACCTTTATAGAGAGTTGGAAGAGTTCTTAGCGAGTAAGGGAATTTATGACAGATCTAAGGTCTTTCAAGTAGCATTAAGAGACTATTTAGATGAAAATAGAGAAGGCAAAGAGTTAGTATATGGTATAATAAATCTAGTTTATGATCATGAAGAGGCTTCTGACTCATTAACATCTATTCAGCATGAGTATAAGGACTGTATAATATCAACGCTTCATCTTCATGTTACTGAAAGGCTTTGTATTGAGGCAATAGCAGTAAAGGGGGAGAAAAGCAGATTGGTTGAGTTAAATAATAAATTAGCTCAGATTAGAGGAATTCTTAAAGCTAGGCTATTAGTATCTTATCCCTATGAAAAGGCTTAATTTTTCAGAAGATGTTAGAAGACTGGGCATATTTGTAGCTATTACGGAAGTAACTCATGTTAGAGTAGAGCAAAATAATTCAACTATTGATGAAATCGTGAAAAGTATTGAAGAAAAATATAGAACGCAAGATCTAGATTCTTTAAAAGATGATCCAGTTATTAGGGCTTACAGAGATTTTTACTGGAAAATAGGTGTAGATCCCACTAAAACTAGACCTAGTGGTGAGGCGCTTAGAAGAAGAGTTGTCAGGGGTAATAAATTTCCTAGGATAAATACAGTTGTTGATATAGGTAATATTGCAAGTATTGAAACATTAGTACCTATAGGCATATATGATAGGGATAAAGTAGTTGGAGATTTGCATTTAATACTTTCCAAAGGTAATGAAGAATTCTTAGGTCTGGGGAAAAAGGTAGAGAAATTAAATAAAGGGATTCCTATATTAATAGATGATGAAGGGAAAGTGCTTCACGTTTACCCCCATAGGGATTCTATACTTACCAGTGTAACTTTAGATACCAAAAATCTAATAATAATTGGTGCTGGGGTTCCTAATGTTGATGAGAATCTTGTAAAGTACTCTGTTAATCTTGTAGTAAATTTACTAGAGAGAATAGGTAATGGTGAAAGAGAGTATGAAACAATGGTGATTAAATGAGATTGCTTTTGTTTGGTTACGGTAATGTTGGAAAGGCCTTTAGAAAATTGCTCATGGAGAAAAAGGAAAAGTATGATTTATTGAATTATGTAGAAATTGCGGGAATAGTTACGAGACGAGGTTTAATGAGAGGAGATAATGAAAGTTTTATTCCTCAAAAGCAAGTATCAATCTTAGAAGCTATAGATGAGATAAGTCCAGATGTTATTATTGATACTTCATCAGCAAATTATACGGATGGCGAACCCTCAGTAAGCGCATATATTAAGGCGATATCCAATGGAATTCATATTATAACCACTAATAAAGCACCATTAGCGTTGAAATTTAGAGAAATATTTGATTTAGCTGAAAGAAAAAATGTTAAAATTGGGTTTCAAGCTACTGTTATGAGTGGAACTCCCTCAATAAATTTATTTAGAATTCAACCGTTAGCTGAGGTGTATAGAATTAGGGGAATTCTTAATGGGACTACAAATTATATATTATCTAGACTTCATGAAGGGCTAAGTTTTAACGAAGCTTTAAGAGAAGCTAAGGCAAAAGGTTATGCTGAAGAAGATCCAACTCTTGATATAAATGGATTTGATGCTGCAGCAAAACTTACAATTTTAGTAAATTTCATGATGAATAGGAATATAAGAATTGGTGGCTTTAAATTTAAAGGTATTGAAGATATTACAAGTGATGAGATTAGAAGGGCTAAAAATGAGGATAAGAAGATTAAATTAGTAGCATATGCTGACAATTACATAGTTGAGGTTTCTCCGCGAGTATTAGATGCTAAAGACCCCTTATACTATATAGATGGCGTAGAAAATGCACTAGAAATAGAAAATGAAATTCAGAGGATAATGATTAGGGGGCCAGGTGCAGGGCCTATTAATGCTGCATACGGAGCTCTTTCTGATCTAGTTTTATTATTGAAAGGATTTTTGTGATACAGATTTTTATTCCTCTAATACTAAATCTACTATTGATGAGTTTACAACATAAGATGAAAGCTTATTTAAAATTAGGAAAACTTGGTATAGTAAGTTTACTAGATTTAGCTGGAATAGCTGGCTTCTTTTTAGCTTATAGATCTGGTATGAACATCTTGCCTATAATTCCCATGCTTGTAGGAGGAACTTTAGCTTCAATGGGAAGTATGATAATTAATAGTGGAATAGAAATTGATAGAGATAAGGTTATGTCTAGAACGTCAAAAAGACCAACTGTAGTAGGATATGTGAGCAAAAAGGAGGCAATTGTAACAGGAACATTATTATCAATTTTAGGCAGCATTATAGGGTTATTAGATAACGTGTATACTATGATATTTATAGCACTAGGTGTAATTATATATGTATTTGTATATACAATATTATTAAAGCCCAGAACTTGGCTTAATATAATTATAGGTGGTTTTGCTGGGAGTGCAGCAGCATGGGCAGGTTATGCTTCTTTAGCTAATTCGTTATCATTAGAAGGATTTCTTCTAGGGTTCTTAGTATTTATGTGGACTCCAGGTCATTTTTGGTCTTTAGCAATAAAATATAGGGAAGATTATATAAACGCTAACTATCCCATGTTACCTGCAGTAGCGGGTATAAGTATTTCAGCTAGGGCTATAGCTGTATCAAACGCATTAATGATTCCCATCGTCTTACTCATATTTGATTATATAGGTTTATATTATCTAATACCATCTGCTTTACTCAGTTTATATCTTCTCTATTTATCATTTAAGCTGATAGTAAATCCGAGCAAAGAAGAAGCTATGAGGTCATTTATCTTTTCTAACATTTATTTAATGCTAATATTTCTCTTAATAGTTATATCGAAATTAATATGAAATATCTATTACCATATCTGCTATCTTTCTAGGAGTAATTATGACTCTTATATCTATATCACCGCATTTTCTCCTTATCATTAATTTGTTCTCATTATAAGTTATTTTAAGTCCTGAGCAATTTGATGCAGAAGAAAGTTTATAGTAGTAATATGGATTTTTGATCTTACTTAAAGCTCTATTAAATACGTAATTGAATAGCTCATGAGGGTCATATGATGTCATATTTATTGGTATTTTAAACTTGATTTCTATGTAATCTTCGCTATACTCTATACTTATATTACTTCTTGTGAAAATGATAGACAGTGGAAAAGGCAGTATTACTGGAATTAATAAGATATAATCAACGTATCTTGGGATGGTAGTTACGAATAAATAATAAGTTGTAACTAAGGTAATAGGTAGACCTAACATTACATATTTTAAAACCTCTTTTAAATCACCATATTTTTTACTCGTTATATATGATGCTATACTAGTTCCGATCAATGGCGGAGTAGATGATAATATGGCGATGATTACGTCTCTCTTATTCATATTCTTTATTCTATCTATTAGCTTAAAAAGATAAATATTACGTTATCTCATACTCTTTGAGGTATTATAAAATGGAGACCATAACTTTTTAAGAGGAAATTCCCATAGTCTGGATAATATTAAATAGACCGGATAGGCTAAATGCGATAAATCAAAAAATGATAGAAGAAATTGAAAAAATATTGAAAGATATAGAGGCAAATGATAAAATCAAAGTAATTATATTTACAGGTAATGGCAAGGCTTTTTCTGCTGGTGCAGATATAGCTCAATTCAAAGAATTGGATCCAGTTAAAGCGTGGGAGTTTGCATCTAAAGGAAGAGAATTGATGAATTATATAGAAAGATACTCTAAGCCAACTATAGCGATGATAAATGGTTATGCATTAGGAGGGGGTCTTGAGTTGGCATTAAGTTGTGATATTAGAATAGCTTCACAGAATGCTGAATTAGGCTTACCAGAAATTAATTTAGGGATTTATCCGGGTTTCGGAGGCACACAAAGACTTACTAGATTAGTAGGAAAAGGAAAGGCTTTAGAACTAATCTTGTTAGGCGATAGGATAAAAGCGGAAGATGCTGAAAAAATAGGACTTGTTAATAGAGTAGTAGATCCTGCATCATTAGAAAAAGTTACAAAGGAAATTGCTTTTAAAATCGCTGAAAAATCTCCGACTGCATTGAAGTTAATAAAAACAGTGGTTAACTATGGTATGGATTCGCCACTATTAAATGGTTTAGTAATGGAAAGCCTAGGTTGGGGGATAGTATTCTCTACAGAAGAAGAAAAGAAGAAAGTAGAGGAGTTCCTATCTAGAAGGTCTAAATGAATATTGGTTCAAATCTTTCTTTAAACGCATTTCTAGATAGTTTTCCTTTTATTGGAAGCTTATAGTTACAATACTTACATCTCATATCATCCGTTAGATGCCACTCTAAAAGGTCAAATCCATATCTTCTTATCACTAATCTCCCACAGTTAGGGCAATAGGTATTTTCATACTCATGACCAGGTACATTACCTATATATACATATCTAAAACCAATTTCTTTAGCTAGTTTGTAATGCTTTTCCAGAGTTTCTACTGGAGTCCATGGTAGATAGTTTAACTTATAATCTGGGTGAAATCTAAGAAAGTGAATTGGTACATCTGGTCCCAATCCATCATAAATCTTAACCAATAATTCCTTTGCAGCTTCCAAACTATCTCCTATTTGTGGTATTATTAGATCAGTTATCTCTACATGAACTCCTCTTTTTTGTAAACTTATAGCAGTTTCTATGATTGGTTCAGGTCCGCTAGCTCCAGTAAATCTTCTCAAGAATTTCTGTTCCCCATTTCCCTTAAAATCTATTGTCACAGCATCAATGAAATCCTTTGTATAATCTACAAGTTCAGGAGTCCAATATCCATTTGTCACCATAGTGTTAAATAAAGAATGCTTCTTTGCTATTATTCCTACATCATGTGCAAATTCTGCAAATATTGCAGGCTCATTATAGGTGTAAGTAATTCCATCAACATTATAACCTAATGCTAATTCTACTATTTCTTCTGGGCTTATTTCTGTTCCTTCAGCTCTTCTTCTTTGGCTTATATCATAATTTTGGCAATACATACACATCCAATTACATCCAAAAGTTGAAAACGAGAATACTTTAGATCCTGGGTTGAAGTGGACCAATGGCTTTTTTTCGATAGGATCTATATGCGCAGCTGCTACTTTACCATAAACGTCTAAGTAAAGCTTACCATTATGAACTGATCTAACTCCACAAAATCCTACTTGTCCCTCTCCTATCAAGCATCTTCTTGCGCAAGCAACACAACGTACTCTATTACCCTCTATTTTATATAATACTGCTTCTTTAGCCATCTATTTTATATATCCTTTTTAAAGGTAAAAAACGTTTAGTACAATGCGGACACATCTTGGCTTTAAGTGTCTCTATTTTTAACCTTCTATACATAGCTTATTGTAATGCAATCAAAAAGAGTGTTATTGTTTTATAGAAAAGACCTCTTTTCAGACGATCTAAAAACGTTATTAAGAAATAATAATATTAATGTTATAGATATACGGAAAGGTAAATATACTGAGATAGATATAATTGATGATCCAAACAAGGTTATTTCGATATTAGGAGAACCCCTATTTATAATTAATAATGTAAGTGGAACCTTTAAGGGATTATTTTATGAAATGAGATTTTGGGAATGTCATGAAGTTTTAGAAGAGAAGTGGAAAAACTCTGAAGACATTTTTGAAAGAAGATATCTTCAAGCGTTAATAATGATTTGTGCATCTCTAATAAAATATTTGAAAGGAGATATAAAAACTTCTGATATATTATTGGAAAAGGCTTTATCTCTTATATCCGATTTTCCTCAAGAACTCTTTTCTCTCCTTTATATCAGACTCGGTCTCAACTCCTAAAGGAGTAAATCCGTCAATAACACCTATTATTCCTCTGCCTTGATCTGTTTCTGCTACCAATACTTGCAATGGATTTGCTGTAGCAGTAAATATTCTAATAACTTCTTCAACATTCTTTAGCCTATTTAACACATTAATGGGATACCCATTCTTTAGATATACTACGAACACGTGACCAGCACCTATCTTTTTCGCATTTTCGATTGCTAACTTAATTAACTCTTCATCATTACCATCATATCTCACAAGTCTCTTTCCGCTTGCTTCATTAAACGCTATACCGAACTTAAGGCTAGGACTGGCTGAAGCTAATGTTTCGTAAATATCTTCTACAGTCTTAATAAAATGGGATTGGCCTACTATTACATTAGTATCTTTGGGTATATCTATTTTAACTACATCTATTTTTACACTCATCAATTGATTATTAGATAATGTTAAAATAAATTTTTACATCAGTGAAGGACCACTACATCATCTATCAGTTGTACTCCCGCACTCCTCATTAAGTATTTAAATAAGCATAATCGATTATAACTTCTTTGTTCTGATCAAGATCTATCGTGTAAGTTAGATGAAGTTGTGTTACTAGTATCTTATATTGTCCTGCCGGTAAATTAAACGTGGCTATTCCTTGATTGTCAGTGAAATTGTAAGTGTAAAATGTATAAGCAGTACCATTATACTTATAAATCCAAACTACAGCGCCTGATAAAGGAGACTTACCTCCAAAAGGCCCATAATTGATTATTACGTTAACCTTTAAGGTATATAATCCATCGTTTGCTGTATTTCCTAAGCTAATTAAATATATTTCAGTTTTATATTTTGAACCTTCATAAATTCCTATAGCCATTAAGACTATTACTACCAAGGCTAAACCTACAAGTATTCTTTTATTCATCAAAAGCAGTGCATTAATCTAATATAAAAGTTCAATCATAATCTATCAAGTGTTAAATAAGTTATATGATTCATTAAAATACGTAGTAAAATATGAGTTAAAATCTTCGGTTAGGCGTTATATAATATTAGGAGCCTTTGATGGAATATTGTTAACATTATCTATATTATTGTCTGGTGTTTTAGCTCATTTTAGCCTAAGTAACATAAGTTTATCTATACATAGTGGGCTAATAGCTACTTCAATATCATCTACATGGAATACTTTAGTTGTTGAGTTAGGCGAGAAACGTAGTGAATTAGAAAAGATTGAGAGACAAGTTCTAAGAAGTCTAAAAGGTACTATATATGACTATAGCAGCAAAATTTCCGCTATAATGGCTACAGCAGCTCATGGTCTCTCTCCATTTTCTGGTTTATTGATACTATATTCTTATTACTACTTGCATAGTATTTTACTTTCCTTAAGTATAGGTGTAGTGGCTTTAGGTGCTTTAGGTTTACTTTATGGTGAGAGAATTAGAGATAAATTATATTCCGCATTACAATTAGTATCTGTTGGACTAATTACATCAATCATTATGCTATTTATTGTAAAATAAAGAAAAATCTCTTATTTACCTTATCGTATCACAGTTAAACTTCTCATATAATTCTAAACATTGCTTTTTGTATCCAGCATTACATAGCTCACATAAAATTATGTATTCATTAACTATCGATTCCTCACATATTAGTCTACCGCATATTGTTGTACACTTTCTATATCCATAATTATAATAACATTTCCTATTCATATAATCATCTTTATAAACTTTTAAAGCAATATAAAGTTATGCAAAAGCTAGAAAGAGTGGATCGTCAAGAGGAATTTAAAAAGGATATACTTAATCTAGTTAAAGAGATAGAACAAGAAGATCTAAAAGTAGTGACTTTTATGGAATATACGGCTCCACCTAAAAAGGTAGAACCTAAGGTTATAAAGTTTTCAAAAATTTTGCCTCTTTTGGAGAAAATAGCTGAATTAGGTAAAGTAGAAAAGGGTGTAGCCAAAATTATGTTTTATTCACCATCTACATGCTTAAATAGAGGCTTAACACCTACAATGATGGCAGGATTTCAATTGATTAAGCCTAAAACTTCTACTAAACCGCACTCTCATAATATGGCTTCAATATACTTAGTTGTTAAAGGAAAAGGTTATTCTATTGTAGGCGATAAAAAGCTAGAATGGGAAAGCGGAGATGTTTTCGTAGTGCCCGCTAATGAAATACATTATCATGTTAATACTGGAGAGGAAGATTCAATATTATTTGATGTAACGGATTCTGGTTTACTCGAAAGTCTTGGTATTTTAGAATTTAAAGAACAAGAAAGATAAAAAATATTTCTATTCTTTTTTCATAAATATTTCTCTATAAACCTTTATTAACATTTTGTCTCTCCATTTTGATAGTTCTTGAAAGCTCTTTCCTTTAATCTGTTCATATTCCTTCATTTGTTCGATTACCTTTTTGACTGCTGTATATGGAAACTTATCCCATTTAGCTAAACTGTGCATCCATTCATTGGCCCCATATCCGAATCCTTTACTGAAAAAGTACTCTATCCCACCTTCTCCACCGCCTAAATGATATGTTAAGAAAGGTCCCATGAATGCCCATCTTAAACCTATTGCAGATGTCATCACTTTATCTATGTCTTCTACAGTAGCAACACCCTCATCAACTAAGTTAACTGCTTCTCTAAATAGTGCGAAAGCTAATCTATTTCCTATAAAACCTGGCACTTCCTTCTTTAATACTACTACTATCCTATCTAAGCTTTCCATAAAACTTCTCGTTTTATCTAATGTTTCTTTAGAGGTTTTTTCGCCTGGTACTATTTCAACTAATGGTAATAAATGTGGTGGATTCCACGGGTGAGCTATAACTCCTCTTTCTGGATATTTTAGCATTGCTTTCTGGATTTCAGTCATTAAAAGACCAGATGTACTACTAGCTATTACCACATCTTTGCTTAACTTATTATCTAGCTGATTAAATAATTTCTTTTTAGCTTCATAGTCCTCAATTATTGCCTCTATAACAAAGTCTGTGTCATTTATAGCCTCATTAAGCTCAATAGTAGGTGTAATGTTTTTCATATACTCATCTATCGGGTCATTCAACATGCCTATTTCTTTTAAAACGTTTAGATACCCTCTAATTTTATCTAAACCTTTTTCTAACGTTTCCTTTTTTTCTGTGTATAAAAACGTCTTATATCCTTTTGTAGATAAAAGAGTAGCCCATCCTGCTCCTATTATACCTGCTCCTATTACGGAAACCTTACGAATTGTTGCCATATATATAAACTTATTTAAGAAGTATAAGTAGATTTCTTTAGACTTAAGACGATAGAGTTAAAAAGAGTAAAAATGATGCGATTAGTATGATTGAGAAAGAAATTAAGGAATATTTGAATTCTGTTTATAATTCTCTTCAAGAAAGATTTGAAAATAGAGAGAAGGTATTATTAATGGCTAGGGAGTTGATAAGATATTGCGGTGAAACTATTTCTTTATCTCATAGAGGCAAAAAAGAAGAGGCTTTAAAAAAATACGAGATGGCTATTACAAAAGCCTTAGATATTCAAAAGGTAATCATTGCTTTTCCAGAACTATTATATGGTGATGTAGGAGTAGCATTTCAAGAATTAGCTGAAGCGTCAATAATCATTTCATTATACTTTAATATTAAACTTAAGTTGGCTAATGAGCTAAGAATTCCTGATATCTATTACATATTGGGTATCGCTGATGCTATAGGTGAGATGAGAAGAATGGTGTTAGAATTATTGAAGAAAAATAACGTTGAAGAAGCGGAAAAGACGTATGAGCTAATGGAGACGTTATATGAGTTATTATGGGGTTTTGAGTATCCTAAAGCTTTAGTACCAGGATTAAGGCAGAAAGTTGATGGGTTGAGAAGACTTCTAGAAGAAACAAATCATGATATATTTCTAGCTAAGCTCGGTAAGTTTCAATAATGTAATCGACTAATTTCTCTGCAACATTAATTCCAGTAGCTAACATAAATCCCTTAAATTCTGGAACATCATTTAATTCATTTATAACATAGCCTTTTGTTGGATGTTCCAATATGTCTACTGATACGAATTCTCCTTTTACTACTTTTGTCGCATTAACTGCTATTTCTCTTAATTTTTCATCAATTTGAATAGGAACAGGATTTCCACCTAAGGCTACATTAGCTCTCCAGTCGTTTGAAGGAATTACTCGCGCATAGCAACTTAACAATTCATCTCCTATTACTATGCATCTAATGTCTCTATCTTTGTATCTTATATACTCTTGTACTATATGGACTTTTAACGAAGAGTTGTTTAGCATCTCTCTATGCTCTATGATCGTTTTTCCTTCATATACGTCTCTAATTAATGAGACCATTCTTCCCCAACTTCCAATAGGAGGTTTGTCTATTAAAGGAAATCCTATCTGTTCATAAGCCTTCATTACAGCATCTGGAGAGGCAGCTATTATAGAATCTGGAATTGAGATATTATTTCTGAATAGTTTGGAATATGTTAGAATTTTATCACCACATGTACTTATTGTATCCATCGAGTTTATCGTATGCACTCCAGCAGCTTCTAATACTGCAGATGAGTATAATGCTCTATACATGCTAACTGGTCTAATTATTCCTACATGATACTTAGCAAGAGCTTTATTAAATGGTATTGGCTCTTGTCCTACGTTAATTACATCATAGTCTACTTTCCTATCATTTAATGCTTTAATTAGTAGTTTCTCTTCTTGTCTAATTATATCTACAATTAATGCTACTTTCAATTATATTCCACCACCATATTCTGTAATTTCATAAAACGTTAGAGAGTTTAATTGCGCCAATAATCCTTTAGAAACTTCTTCTCCTAATCTTCCATTAAGTATTACTGGTATATTATAGTCAACCGCAGATCTTCTAATGTTATAATCTATTTTCTTTAAATACCCATCTGTTACTATGATTTCTACTTTCTTATTCCTTACCAATTCCTCAGCTTTAGTCTTATCTATAATATCAGCCCCTTTTATTTGTAGATCAGATAATGTGTATACAATCAAACCATATTCGCTTAAATTCTTTATTGTTCTTTCAAGATATTCAACATTAGTATTCCCATAAACTAATGCTATTCCTCCTTTATTAGGAATCCTATTAGGAGATACTGAAAGCCAGCTTTTTAATAATGCGTCATAGAATGTCACACCAAAGGAAGCAGCTTCCCCAGTACTTCTCATTTCTGGCCCTAAAAACGGATAAGCATCTCTTAACTGTGCCCAAGAAAATTGGGCGCTTTTAATAGACCAATACTTAGATTCTGGCTCATAATATTCTTCAGAGAAATCTAGGCCATCAAAGATTGCTTTCATAGCCTCATTTATTAAATTTATACCCTTAGCTTTACTACTGAAGGGCATTGATCTACTAGCTCTTAAATTTAATTCAATTATATAAGGCGTATTATTTTTGACTACGAACTGTATGTTAAATGGTCCTTTAATATTAAGTTCAGTCGCTAAACTTAAGGCATTCTTTCTTATTTTGGATAAGCTTTCTGGCGACAGTTTTCTTGTAGGTATTGACATAGTAGCATCTCCACTATGTACTCCTGCCTCTTCTATATGCTCTAGTGTAACTCCTAATACTCTCTTTCCATCTGATACACCATCAATCTCTGCTTCTATCGCATCTTGAATGTATTCTGAAATCACAACGGGATACTTAGGCGATACTTCAATAGCTCTTCTTAAATATTCATTCAACTCTTCTTCTGTGTACGCTATCTTCATAGAGGATCCACTTAATACGTAACTAGGCCTTATTAAAACTGGGAATCCTATTTCATTAACGAACTTTTTGATTTCGCTTAAAGAGCTTGCAGAGACCCATTTTGGCTGAGGTATACCTAATTTGTCTAACAATTTAGAAAACTTCTCTCTATTTTCTGCTATATCTACGCTTTTACCTGATGTCCCAAGTAATGTTATACCTTTTTCTTCTAACTCTTTTGCTATTGTATTACCTATTTGGCCTCCTGAGAATGTTGCCACATATCTGAAATTCTCTTTAGCAAATAAGTCTAGAATTCTTTCAACGCTTATTTCATCAAAGTATAATTTTCTTGCAACATCCCAATCTGTTGATACAGTCTCGGGATTATAGTTAATTACTGCTACTTCATTAAAATATTTTGAAGCGGCTTCCATTAAAGACACTACGCTCCAATCAAATTCTACCGAAACACCTATTCTAAATCCTCCAGCACCTATAATTAACAATTTATTTCCAGTTGAGAATTCTACATCATCCTCTTTTCCATTGTAAGTTAGATACATATAATTTGTAACAGCTGGCCACTCACCAGCTAAAGTATCTATCAATTTTACTACAGGTATTATGTTATTTTCTTTCCTTAATTTCTCTATATGTTCAATATTTACACTTAATGCCTTAGCTAGTTGTTCATCACTAAATCCCATTTTTTTAGCTATTTTTAATGTCTCTGCATCTATCTCCTTTAGTTTTCTAATATCTTCATAGAAATCTACTATTTTCTTAATTTTGTTTAAAAAGAATTTATTAACACCAGTAGCCTCATATACCTCATCTATTGTTGCTCCTTCTTTAAATGCTTTTGCTGCGAATAAGAACCAATAAGGTCTTCTCTCTTTTAGGTTCTTAAGTGCCTCCTCTTTACTTAATTTAGCCTCATAAATTTTACCACCTACTACTCCTGGTTCTCCTATATCAAGCATCCTTACAGCTTTTTGTAAGCTTTCTTCAAAGGACCTTCCAATGCTCATAACCTCTCCAACGCTCATCATCTCAGTTTTTAACGATTGATCTACATTCTCAAATTTACTTAAATCCCATCTTGGGATTTTAATTACTATATAATCTAAACTCGGTTCGAAACATGCGCAAGTTCTTCCAGATACTTTATTTATAATCTCATATAGTTCATATCCTAGAGCTAGTTTAGCTGCCACATACGCTAAAGGATATCCAGTAGCCTTACTAGCTAATGCACTAGATCTAGACATTCTCGGATTTGTTTCGATTATATAATACTCATACGCTTTAGGATTTAAGGAAAATTGAACGTTGCACTCCCCGACTAAATCAATTGATTTAGCAACTTCAATGGACAAGCTTCTCATATTTTGATATTCTAGATTATCAAGGGTTTGGCAAGGCGTTACTACTGTAGACTCTCCAGTGTGTACTCCCATAGGATCTAGATTCTCTATACAAGCGACTACTGCTGAGTTACCTTTTTTATCTCTTATTACTTCATATTCTACTTCTATCCAATGATGTAAGTATTTCTCTATTAGAACTTCTCCTATATAGCTTTGAGACAATGCTCTCCTTATATTCTTCTTTAGCTCTTCTTCGCTCCATGCTACCATTGACCCTCTTCCTCCTAAATTAAAGCTTACCCTTACCATTACTGGATAGCCTACAATTCTAGCGTTTTTTATAGCCTCTTCCTCGTTTCTGGCTGATAGACTAGGCGGGACTGGTAGATTATTTTGTAACATCGTTTCTCTGAATTTTTCTCTACTTAGTGCTCTTTCAATTCCTTCTATTGGAGTACCTAAAACTTTTATTCCATACTTTTGCAGTATTCCCTTTTTATATAAATCTACACCTACATTTAACGCACTTTGCCCTCCAAATCCTATCATTATCCCATCTGGCCTTTCTTTTTCTATAACCCTCTCAACTGCCCACCATGTAACTGGCAGCATGTACAATTTATCGGCGAACTTTTTACTAGTCTGAACTGTAGCTACATTAGAGTTTACTAATACTGTTTCAATTCCTTCTTCTTTTAGCGCCTTTAAAGCTTGGCTTCCACTATAATCAAATTCCGCAGCTTCTGCAATTTTTATTGGACCAGAACCTATAATTAAGACCTTTTTTGCGCTTTCTCTCATACTTTCATCACCATTTTCTTAAACTTATCAAATACCCATGTAACATCCCAAGGACCTGGTCTTGCTTCTGGATGGAATTGAGTTGTAATAATAGGTAACTTCTCATGAATTATCCCCTCAATTGTCCCATCATCTGGATTATAGAACCATACCTTAGTATTAGGTGGAAGATCTTCTCTTGAAATTATTCCATACCCATGATTATGAGTCGTAATATAACACTTATTTGATTGTGCATCTACTACTGGCTTATTAATTGCTCTATGCCCAAATTTCATTTTTCTAATTTTACCACCTAATGCTAAAGTAGCTATTTGGTGCCCTAAACATATACCAAATAAAGGTACCTTATATTCTATCAATTCCGAGAATGTTTCGATCTGATTTTTTAGTAGATTAGGATTTCCCGGTCCATTACTTAATAGTATACCCTTAGGGTTAAATTCCATTATCTTCTCTGAAGTATAATTACAAGGAACTCTTACAATAGAGAAGCCTTTATCATACAAGGCATTTAAAATCCCATGCTTTATTCCACAGTCTATTACTACTATAAGTTCTCCACTATTTGGGTGAAATATTGGGGATTTAGGTGACGTATATTTTGTGAAATCTATCTCATCATATTTCTTTTCTAAGAACTTTTTAGGATCTTCTAATTCTTGACCAGAAGCAATTACACCCATCATTGTTCCAAAGGTTCTAATTTTTTTGACTAACATTCTAGTATCAACATCATATATACCAGGAATTCCCTCTGACTTCAACCACTCGTGGAGAGACATGGCAGAGTTCCATTTAGTAGGCTCTGTGTGCTCAGATACAACTAAACCTTCAACTTGTATTTTTTCGGACTCAAAGTTTACTAATATTCCTTGTTTATACTCCTTTTTAGGTATACCATAATTTCCTACTAGTGGATGCGTTACGATTAATATCTGTCCTTTATAAGAAGGGTCTGTAAGACTCTCAACGTAACCATTCATTGCCGTAGTAAATACTATTTCTCCTGCTTTGATTCCCTTAGCGCCAAATCCATACCCTTCAATTAAAGTGCCATCCTCTAAATATAGGTAACCTTTTTCAGTCCTCTTGTTCAATTCCACTCTCTATCACCTTTAATTCTCCCATTTTGGAGAATATTCCTAATTTATACTCTTCAAGTTTTTTAATATCTTCTGATAATTCGTTCTCTTTTATTTTTATTAACTCAGACATTAAATCAAAATTAGGAGATCCTATTACTGCCTTCATTTTAATTGAATCTTCAACTTTTAAAGTTGTCTTATAAGATCCCTCTCTAACTTTTTTTGCAATCTCAAAGTAAGCCGTTCTATATGGTAAATTATTATTTATAGAGAGTAATTCCGCATCATCAGTTGCTAAGCTTGATGTATCTATATCAATTTTACTTACCTCAATTCTATCAAATAATGATATAAGTATCTCTAAAGATGATTTTACATAATCTGTTAAAAGCCAATAATATTTATTCATTTCTTGCAAATCTAAGTTATAGCCTATTGGTAAACCCTTATAAATGGACAGTAGTGCAGATAAGAAGCCTATTGACTCACCAGCTTTAGCCCTTAATATTTCCATAGTTACTGGATTTCTCTTTTGAGGCATAAGACTGCTAGTGCTAACATGCGACTCGGGTAAAGTAACAAATTTGAGCGAGGAGAAGAATATCATATCTTCAGATATTCTGCTCAATACTGTGATTAACGTTACTAGTTCTGAAGCAGCTGAAATTAGATCAGCCCTAGAAGAGGTTGCAGATATGGTATTTAATATAACCCCATCAAAGCCTAATAACTCAGCTTCTTTCATTCTATCAACTTTAACATTAGTACCTACTATCGCACCTGCACCTAAAGGAGACCTATTAATTTGTTTTAAAATCGAGAATAATATTTTCCATCTAGACGAAAGTTCCTCTTCAATATAAGTTAAATAATGCGCAAAGGTAGTTGGTTGTGCTATTTGCAAATGCGTATATGAGGGGAATATTGTGTATATGTGCTCTTTCGCCTTTGATAATAACTTTTCCCTTAATTTATTAATACTGGTTAATATATCTATCAATTCTTGCCTGAACTTTAGTCTTAAAGCTGTAGCAACGTGATCATTCCTACTTCTTCCTAATCCTATCCATCCTGCCAATTCTCCAACCCTCTTTATTAAAAAATCTTCTAAGGCCTCGTGTACATCCTCGTAGCCTTGCTTGATTTCTTTAAATTCATCTAACGCAGCTAATATCTTTTTTGCAGTTTCCTTATTTATATACTTACCTAGATAAAGAGTTATGACGTGAGCTTTCATAATAATTTTTACTTCATCGATTATTAATCTATCAGAATCGATAGAAGATGTAAAACTAACTGCTTCATCGTTATGAGAACCCCAGTTTCTATATAGCATTATCATATCCCTCTTACTTGTCTAGCGATTAACGAATGCATACCCCAAATATCAATAAACCCTCTAGCCATTTCATCTGTTGGATACCAGCCCTTATTATAACTTGCTATTTTTTCTGAATAAGGCGAATTTTGAGACCTTCTGCCTATAACTCTCAAAGCTCCATTATTTACTTCAACTTTAACTTCCCCACTAACCCATTTATTCATCTCATCAGCAGTCTTTTCTAGCGTCTCTCTTAATGGTTCAAACCATAATCCTTGGTATACTAAGTCAGACCAAAGTTGATCTATGTACTTCTTAAATCTTAATTCAGAAGGCGTATAGATCGTTTTTTCTAAATCCATATGACTAATTATTAAGCTAAGAGCTGCTGGTACCTCATACACTTCCCTTGACTTAAATCCTACCACTCTATTCTCTATATGCTCTATTCTACCAAATCCATGATTTCCTACTTTTTGGTTAAGTAAAGCTATTAGACTAGGTAAATCCATTTTTTCATTATTTATTGATATTGGCAAACCTCTATCGAATTCTATGGAAATTATCTCCTTATCACTAATAGTTTGTTTAGTCCATTCAAAAGCGTCTTCTGGAACTTCAGTAAAAGGATCTGATATTATGTCTCCTTCTATACTTCTGCCCCATAGATTTTCATCTATACTGTACTTATTGCTCTCAATTTTAATAGGTAAATTCTTTTCTTTAGCATATTTTATTTCATCTTCTCTCGTCATATTCCAAATTCTCGCAGGAGCAATGATTTTAGCTTCTGGATATAATGCCTTTACTGCTAAATCAAATCTAACTTGATCATTTCCCTTTGAAGTAGATCCATGAGCTATTATATTAGTTTCCTCTTTCTTAGCAACTTCTACTACTTTTTTAGCTATTAATGGTCTAGCTAGTGCAGTTGATAGTGGATATGTACCTTCATATAATCCATTTAGCTTTATTGCGTATGAAATATAATTCTCTCCAAATTCATTTATCGCATCTATATTGTAATGCTTTTCTGATCCCGCTATGTATGCTCTTTCTTCAATTTTTTTGAAATCATCTTTTTGCCCTACGTTTACTGTAACTGTTATAACACTAGCCTTAAAGGTTTCCTTTAGCCATCTTATAGCTACAGTTGTATCTAAACCACCTGAATAGGCTAAGACTATTTTCATTCTACAAAAGAGGGTTAATAAGTAGCTTAAAAAGAATTGAGATAATTAAATTAACGTATTTCTTTAGCTATAGAATGCTAAAGGTTTTCTTTAGCTTTTCTCTTTATATAGAAATCAAGTGCCTCCTTTATAAAAGCTGTTCTACTATTTAATCCAAGCTTTTTTGTGTAAATGTCTATATCTCTTACTATGTCTTCCCTTAGTCTTACGCTTACTACTTTTCGCATAATATAATTACCTTTCTCTATTTTTAAAAACCTAATCATATGTAGAACTAAAAAAGTCTCATTGGAAATGATAATTGTTATAAAAAACG
Source organism: Saccharolobus sp. (assembly GCA_038734615.1). Lineage (GTDB taxonomy): Archaea > Thermoproteota > Thermoprotei_A > Sulfolobales > Sulfolobaceae > Saccharolobus. The sequence goes on from JAVYOH010000001.1 coordinate 40,080, forward strand.
CGTTAACTTGCAGAAGTAAATATTACGGCTTTGTTTTTTCGTAATTCTTGCCTTATCTTTTCCAATTTTTCCATCATATTATTTATATTCTCGTTTAAAAATTCCTTATGATATTTTCTAACATGTTCCTCGCTATCTTCCTTTGCTATGGCAATATTACAAATTGAACATTCGTATGAACCATCTGTTGTCTTTTTTATTATTGGTTTTACATCATTTGATATCGATTTAAGTATGGGTACGAGCTTCTTGGCCTTTGCTTCGTTTCCGCTTTTTTCAATAATACGCTGAGCGTAGCCACGGAGCTGATGTTTAGAGATATTATATTTAAATGCTACTGTTGCTGGGCCTTCACCATTGACTAGGTATTCTTCTAACGCATCCAATAAGTAGTCGCTTCCACCTAATATTTTTAGAGCTACATAATTTACTAAAGATTTTATATCTGTTTGCTTCATATATAGGTCACTGGAACCCTCTATATTATTTAGAGTTTAAAAGGTATATGCATAATTCTATACGTTAAGAATCACGTTTTTATATGTTCTTATAACTATTCCTTTTCCCTCATATACTCTACCAAGTTCATACACATTTACGTAATTCTTTAATTTACTTTTTACTTCATTGACAAATTCTTCTGAAACAAATAAGATCATTCCTATACCCATGTTGAAAACTTTATACATTTCGTCGTGAGGCACTCCACTCCTTTCAATAACATTAAAGATCTCTGGTGGATCTGGCATATCCAAAACTAGTTTATAGTTTGTAAGTCTCTTAAGTTTACTAAATATACCACCAGTTATATGTGCAGCACCTTTAATTTTATCAATAATTTCTAATACTGGTCTAACATAAATTCTAGTAGGTGCTAATAGTTCATTCTTATAATCATTAAGTGAGATCTTTCCCTCATCTACTAACTTCCTAACGAGTGAATAGCCATTCGCATGAATCCCATTAGTTTCTAAACCTAAGATATAATCTCCTGGCCTAATTTCATCTCCAGTTTTTAGATTTTCTACTATACCTATTGCGGTACATGATAAGTCAAATCCTCTAATTACATCTGGCATTAGCGCGGTTTCCCCACCAACAATTTCAACATCAGATTCCTTAGCTCCTTCTATCAGTCCTTTCATTACCTCGCTTACTACATCGTCCATTGGTTTTTCTAAAGCTAGATAATCTACTAATGCAATTGGTCTAGCTCCAATACATATTAAATCGTTAACGTTCATGGCTACACAATCTATGCCTACGACCTTTACCAAGTTTGCCTTTAGCGCTAACAAAGTCTTGGTTCCAACACCATCAGTATGTATAGCTATTTTCAGATTTCCTATCTTTATTACACCAGCATAATGACCTGCCCCGACTAAAGTATTTTTATATGTGGACGAAATAACATTTGAAATAGTATTATGATAGCTTTTTAACTTGTCTAAATCAACTCCAGATTTCTTATACTCCTCACTCACCATAAGCCACCATTAGGAGACCAGTCAGCAGAAACGCCTAACATACCTTTTCTTAGTCTATTTTTATAAGAATACCTTATGATTTCTGCCTTTTCTATTTGCTCATTAATAATCCTTCCTATATCAGTCCTATATATTAACTTAGTATCGAGCGTTATGTAACTTATACATTTATCTAATTTCTTATTGGCATCATCAAAAGGTGAAACGGAAACTATTTCTAATGCTCTAGAGCCTTTTGTCACTAGTTGCATATTCTCTAATGCGACAGATCCAAAGTAAACCATACAACCGTTTTCCATTATTTTCTCTATATCTAGATAAACTCTATGCCCATAGCCATTTGCCTTGAAATAGGATATCCTAAAGGAGCGATTGCTCTAACTATACATGGTTCTTCTCTTATTTCTACTTTAACCTTATTTAAATGCTCAGTTGCAGTATATTCTACTAATTCACCAAAATCAGAAGTAATTCTCGGAATAATTGCTGAAGCTTCTGGATCACCGAATCTAGAATAATATTCAATTACAGTAGGTCCCCAAAGTTCAGTTAGCATCATTTGCCCTGCTATAACTCCGACATACTTCTCGCCAGTAGCATTTTGTATAGCATCAATCGTTTTCTTAACTATCTCATAGGTTATTTCGTATTCTTCCTTATTGATAAATGGCAGTAGTTCTTTAGGTCCTGATATTGATCCCATTCCTCCAGTCTCTGGACCTATTCCATCTTGGTAGGCGTTTTTATAATCTTGCGCTAAAGGTAATGGTAAGGTGCTTTTTCCATCAGATATCACATGGAGCGTATATTCTGGACCATCTACTTTTTCTTCAATTATGATTTTAGGTTCTCCTTCTCTTTTGTATAAGTTGCCTATATCTTTGATACTTTTGCTTATAGCGTTTCTCTTGTCTTGTGATAAATAAGCTTCTAAATCTGCTACTACTTTTACCCCCTTCCCACCTGCTTGACCAGCGGGTTTCACAGCTACTGAACCACCGTATTCTAGGATAAATTTAGCAGCCTCTTCTATGGTGTAAAATGCTTTATATCTCAATCTACCCGGAATTGAATATTTCCACATTAGTTCACGTGCCCAAACTTTAGACTCCTCTATTTTCGCGTTACTTTTGCTAGCTCCAAATACTGGTATGCCTTCCTTTCTGAACTCGTCAGATATTCCATGGAATAGGGGCTCCTCTGGGCCTATTACTCCTAAATCTGGATTTATTTTCCTTATAGCTTCCCTAACTGTCTCTGGTGAGTTTATATTTCCTAGTATATATTCACCATTAGTTTCTTTTACTGCCGAATTAATACCTGGATTTATATATGACGATAGTGCATAAATTCTATATCCTCTAGAGGAGTTCCTTAAAGCATAAGCTATAGCGTGTTCCCTTGCCCCCTCACCTATAAGTAATATTTTCAATCTTATCACCATGGATACTTTTTAGTCATGCAGCCTAAGCATAAGTTATTATGTCCTATTACCTTAAGCAATCCTTCTAAACTTAGCCAATGTATTGAATCTGCTCCTAAAACTTTAGAAATTTCATTTTCGCTTAAATTCGCTGATATTAGATCCTTTTCCTCTGGTACTTCAATACCATAAGGGCAATGTGAGATTAACTTAGGACTTCCAATTAATACATGAACTTCTTTTGCTCCTAATTTTCTTAAGCTAAATATCGTATTTTTTAATGTAGTTCCAGTAACCATTGAATCGTCTATTAGAACTATTCTTTTTTCCTTCACAGCAGATCGTATTGGATTTAATTTAAGCTGAACCCCTACTATTTTAGCAAAAGTATCAGTAGCTAACATTGTTCTAATTGGACTTCCAGTTCTAGTAAATCCTAAATCTAATGGAATACCAGTTTTTCTGGAAAATCCTACAGCAAAAGGTAGTGCAGTTTCTGGAACTCCTATTACTGAATCTGCTTCTACTGGGTGTTCAATAGCTAACTGCTCACCTATCTTAACTCTTAGATTATATATCTCTCTTTCATTAATTTTACTGTCTATTCTTGCTTGATAAATATATTCTATAACGCAATAGGAATTTCTAGGTTTCTTAACCTGCTTAGATTCTACATGATATTTATCAATTATTACTAATTCACCTGGGCTAATTTCTCTCTTAGGTTCTGCGCCTATTACGTACATAGCTGTTGGTTCTGAAGATATTATAGCCAAGTCGAAGCCGAATCCGCCTAAGCTTAGTGGTTTTAGTCCTAGTTCATCTCTATATGCGATTAACTCTCCATTTTTAGTTAAAGATATGAAAGCAACTGGATCCCTTAAATCATGTATAAATTTCTCTGGATCCCTTATTATTTCCTTAAAAATGCTAACATCTTTTACAATACCGTCTACTACTATTGAACCATTTTCAAAGACTATTGGATAACTGTATCTGGTTCCAGTATACCCTATTCCTGCCCATCCATCTAAACCTTCAATATTTAGATCTTCTGGTGCTAGGTCAGATAATTTAGCATATATTTTGCCCTCTTTAAGAATACTTATTCCACTTTTAACGTAACCTCTATGCTGAAGCCCAACTAAACCGTAAAATAAGAACTTACTTATATTCCATACCTCATCAAAAGCTAAAATACCCAAGATTCCAGCCATAACTTTCACTTCCCAAATACTTTCTCTAATTCCCTTATATTATATTTAAATTTAAGAGGATATTGTCCAGAAAAACAAGCAGTACATAAATCGTTTCTTCTTATAGCTTCTATCATTTCTTCTACTGTCAGATATTCTATGGAATCCACGTTTAACTCTTTACCTATTTCCTCTTGTGATTTATTGTAAGCAATTAATTCATCTCTTTTAGGAAAATCAATTCCCATATAGCAAGGATACTTGATCATAGGCGAGCCTATGCGAACATGAACTTCTTTTACATCAGCACTACGCAACATACTTACTATTCTCTTCATAGTATTGCCTCTAACTATAGAATCATCTATTAGTATTACTCTTTTTCCTCTTACTACCTCTTCAACTAATCCAAACTTTTCCTCTAAAACCTCATTCCTTTTATCTTGCGTAGGCATTATAAATGATCTTATGGAGGCTACAGTCCTCACTAAAGCTTCCTCATAAGGAATCCCGCTTCTCTTAGCATAGCCTAAGGCTATTGGCCTAGAAGAATCTGGAACTGCAATCACTATATCACCTTTAGCTGGGTGTCTCTCTGCTAGAATCTCACCTAATCTTAGCCTAGCTAAATAAACTGAATAACTATCAATCTTTGAATCTGACCTAGAGAAGTAAATATATTCAAAGGAACAGGTAGCAGCTTTACTATTTCTTACTAAGGTACTGAGGACTATTTTCCCATTTTTTACTATCACTATTTCACCGGGAGATACATGTTTCTCAGTTTTTCCACCTAATTGTCTAATTACTGAATCTTCGGAAGAGAACACAATGCTATTATTAATATAACCTAAAACTAATGGATGAAATCCCATATGATCTCTTACTCCTATTAAGGTCCCATCAGCTAGTAGAATTAGTAAAGAATAAGCACCATCTACTATATTCATGAATTCTTTAACTGCATTAACAACAGTATTTATATCTTTATTGTTTTCTAATCTTTTTTGAAAATGAATATATAAATTCCGTATCTGTTTTGAAATCACCAAATTTATAGTAGTTACTTATTGTTCCGTTAAAAGCAACGGAAATATTTGAATCCCCTAAAGGCTGAGCTTCTTCTATTGTATTGTTTCCAGTAGTAGAATACCTTACATGCCCTATTCCATTATTTATATACTTTATTGGATTTTCTTTAAATACATCATCTACCAAACCTAAACCTTTTATTGAAACTATTCTGCGATTTTCTATATAAGAAATCCCTGCGGACTCTTGCCCTCTATGCTGAAGTAATCTTAGACCCTCTATGATTAATTGTATCTTTACAAAACTTTTTGATGAAATTCCAAAAACTCCACATTTATCGTGTAATTTATCCATTACTCATAACCTCTTCTAGAAAATTAAAGTAATTATCCATTACTTTTGATAAATCAAATATTCTATCGTTTATTTTAATAATATTGGAATCCTTATTCACTTTTCCTATTATTGAGGCTATGATTCCTTTACTCTTACATCTATCTACTATCCATTGTGGATCATCAGATAAAACTATAAAGCGACCTCCATTTTCCGTAAATAACATTTCGATAATATTATCAGTGCTACTAAAAATATTTATTAAATTTATTTGAATACCATATCCGTAAGTTATAATCCTAAATAATGAAGCTATTAGACCTCCCTTACTTATATCCTTTGCAAAAGTAATTTTATCATTATTTATTGATTCAATTACAATTTCTGAAGAGAGCATATTCTCTTGCAATCTCGCCTTTGGTACTTCAGAAGCTATATTGAATATCTTAGCTAATAAAGATCCACCTAATTCTCCCCTAGTGTATCCTATTAATGTTACGTATAAACCATCTTCAACCTTATTTTTTAATACTTTATCTTGAACAAGCCCAGCCATCACTAATAGCGGAGTAGGTTTAATGGGAACACCAAGGCTATTCTCATTATAGAAGGAAACCTTACCGCCTACTATAGGAATATTAAAGAACTTAGAAGCCTCACCTATACCCCTCACTGCCTCTATAAAATCGTAATATACTTCAGGCTTTTTTGGATCACCAAATTGTAAATGATCAACTACAGATATACCCTTAGCGCCAACTGAAGCCAAATTTCTATATGCTTCTGCAAATATACTTTTCCCACACTCATAAGCGTCTTCTTCGCATAAATCAGGATTGGCATCACCCTTTACTGCTAATAACTTTCCGTTAGGTAAACTAATTACTGCAGTATCCATAACACCTGGCTTGACTACTGTAGACGTATTAACTTCATAATCATACTGCGAGTAAACCCATTCTTTACTTACTAGATCTGGGTGAGATAATATTGAATATATAGCATCTTCCAGTTTAATTTCAGTAGTCATTTTTTATTGTTATATTCTTTTTTCTCGTAGGCCAAATGTATCTTGGCGGGTTTAATAATAAATTAGAGGGTAAAGATACTATTTCATTTCCCTTATAGACGAATCTAATCATATTATCATTAGTTATTTCCCCTATTACCGTGCAAGGATACTCATATTGAGCAAATACTTTACAAACATCATTTACCTTACTCTCCTCTACCGCATATAACATTCTCTCTTGTGTTTCAGAAATTATTATATCAATAGGATCCATGCCTTTAACACGTAATGGTATTTTATCTACATTTACAATAGCACCAAATCCATTAGCCATCTCAGTTATTGCTACTGCTAAACCTCCACCTCCTAGATCCTTGATGGCCTCTACCTTATCTGCAACTTCTAACGTAGCGTCGATTATGATTTTTCCAGAAAAGGGATCAGCTATTTGAACGGCACCTATCTCATCTTCCCCACTTAATTTTCTAGAAGCGAACGAGGCTCCACCTAAACCATCTATACCAGTAAGTCCAGCTAGAATAAGCTTTAAACCGGGCCTATTTACAACGCTTGGTATTATTTTATCTTTTCTAACTATTCCAATAGCTGCTATATCAACTAATGGATTATCATTAAATGAACTATCAAATGATAGTTCTCCTCCTACTACTGGTACACCAATGCTATTTCCATAAAACGCAATACCAGCAATTATGTTTTTTAATAACCACCTATTTTTCGGTAAATTCAAATCACCTACTCTTATCATGTCAAGTAACGCGATCGGCCTCGCACCTTTACTTATGATATCTCTAATTATCCCTCCTACTCCAGTTGCTGCACCATTAAAAGGATCTATGGCTGATGGATGATTATGACTCTCTACTTTCAAAACGATTGCCCATCCATCACCAATATCTACTGCTCCAGCATCTTGCCAATCTTCAATACCCATTATTACATTAGGTCCTTCCATCGAGAAACTTTTTAGAAATATTTTAGAAGACTTGTAAGAACAATGCTCAGACCAAACTGCATCAATTATTCTTAATTCACTTTCACTGGGCTCTCTATTCAGATGTTTTCTAATTATTTCTTTTTCAGCTGGTGACAAGGTTATACCCATTTCGCTAACCTCCTAAGAATTAGTAACCCATCAGTTTCACCATCTATAGAAGTTAATTTGAAAGAAGCTCTTTCTGGATGTGGCATCATCCCTATTACATTCCCCTCATCGTTAGCTATTGAGGCTATGTTAAGTAAAGACCCATTAGGATTTGCTTGTTCAGTAGGATTTCCTAAATTATCAGTATATTGCATAACCATATGGCTTTTCGCGTATTCAATATCATCAACGTAATATCTGCCCTCTGCGTGAGCTATTGGCATCTTAATTATTTTTTTCTCAAAATCTTTTGTTAATACTGTGTCATTTCTAACTATTTTTAGATAAACCCATTTTGATATAAACCTTAATTTTAAATTAGGCAATAACGCTCCCTTTAATAGTCCACTCTCTACTAAAATTTGGAAACCATTACAAATTCCTATTACTGGTTTACCCTCTTCAGTCATTTCCTTAATGCTTTTTATAGTCTCTGTATTTGCTGCAATAACTCCTGCTCTTAAATAATCACCAAAGCTGAAACCTCCAGGTAATATAACTCCCTTATACTTATCTGGATCAAACTCCTTGTATTTTACTATTTGTGATGGTACTTTAGCCTCAAGTAAAGCCTTATACACATCATACTCGCATGTAGTTCCAGGGAATTTAATTATCGCTATCATTTTTCTTCACTCTAATTAGGATTTTGTGCACAATCGGATTGTATAATCTAGTTTCTTCAGCAATTTTCTCAATTAATTTTCTTGCATTTTCTTCACTATTCGCTTCTATTTTGAATAAAATATATTTACCTACTCTAGTTTCTAGTACATCTTTTATAACCTTTTCAATAACATATCTCTGTAATGTTTCACCTTCTGGGTCTCTTACTATATCCTTAATTCATGATTATTAACTCAACATCATAGATCGTAGTTTAATCACCCGCTTATTCTCTTTAAGAATTCTTCATAAGCACTTTTTACAGTACTTAAATCATACCCTTTTCTATATAGATCTTTATCGTATATTCTTCCTTTTTCATCCCTTATCCTCATACTGTCTAATGTAAGCTCATCACCAATGATCAACTCATTTCCTAAACGTCCGAATTCAACTTTAAAGTCGTATAGAAATAGGCCTTTACTCTTAATGAAATTGTAAAGAATCTCATTTACTTTTATCATACTATCTTCTATATATTGTGCCTCTTTTCTAGTTAGTAACTTAAGGTATTCCATGTGATAATAGTTTAACATTGGATCATGCCTTTGATCGTCTTTTAAGAAGAATTCTATAATTGGAGGTTCAAAGACTTCTCCTTCCTTAATAGGGAGTCGTTTAACTATACTACCTGTTGCAATATTTCTTAGTACTACTTCAACGGGTATCATATTTAGTCTCTTTACTATCATTGTTCTCTCATCCATCATTCCCACATAGTGTGTACTAATTCCCTTGCTTTCTAGCAATCTGAACAAAATTGCTGAGGTTTGTGCGTTTATTACTCCCTTACCTTCTATCACGTCTCTTTTTTGTCCATCTCCAGCTGTTATATCGTCTTTAAATCTCAATAGTACGTGACTTCCATTATAATCATAAACTATCTTAGTTTTTCCCTCAGAAATTTTCTTAGACTCCATTACGACTATTTTACATAACTAATATAAAAACTTAGCATAGATGGACTATAGATTTTTACTTAAATATGTAAATCAAAAACTCTTATAATTATACACTCTCCCTTAACTTTATGAGCTCTCAAATTACTATAGACGATTTTTCAAAAGTTGATCTAAGAGTAGGTATAGTTAAACAAGCTGAGAGAATAGAAGGTACTAGGTTATTAAGGCTTATAGTGGATTTAGGTTCAGAACAAAGACAAATCATTGCTGGATTGGGAGAATATTACAGTCCAGAAGAATTAGTTAATAAAAGAATTATAGTAATAGCAAATTTAAAGCCTAGGATAATTAGAGGGTTTGAGAGTCAAGGGATGCTATTAGCTGCTGGTTGTAAAGATGATGAAGCAAAAGGTATAAAGCCTAGAATACTAACTGTGGATGGAGAAATTCCTCCAGGAACTAAAATATGTTAAATCCGTTTGAAAAATTAAAATTGCCTCAGAAAACAAACGATACAATAAACGTAATGTTAAAAAGGTTGCCTAAAATTAGTGGGGAGTCTATTAAGGATAGGGAGATAAGAAGACTGAAAGAATATTACGATAGAGTTAAGAAATATTATGAATTTGTGCAAGAGTTTCCGCGTATTGAAACCTTACATCCATTTTATTTAGAAGCAATTAAAATAGTTGCAGATATTAATGAATTAAAATTATGCTTATTTGAAACAAAAAAATCTAGTAGTATATCAATGAAAATATTAAAAAATTATATTGAAAAAATAAGAAAATCAGATGAGAGAGAAGCTAATAAGTTAATGCGCGAAGCTTTTGGAAGAGTATCTTCTATATTAAGGAAGACTGAATGTATAAATAAAATTATAGATATTGTTATAGAGTTAAAAAGGATAAAAAGTATAGATCCTACATTGCCTAGTATTATAGTTTCTGGTCCTCCTAATGTAGGTAAATCAACTTTAGTTTCCAAAATTTCTACTGCAAAGCCTGAAATAGCTAATTATCCCTTTACAACTAAGGAAATACATGTAGGCCATATACTCACAAGCGATATTCACATACAAGTGATAGATACACCAGGTATTTTAGACAGACCAGAGAATAAAAGAAATAAAATTGAGAAAAAAGCATTAAATGCTATAAGAAATTTGAATGGAGTAATACTTTTCATGTTTGACCCTTCAATATCTTCTGCAATGTCTGTAGAAGAACAAATAGAATTATTTAAGGAAATTATTTCATATAGAAAATTATTAGTTCCGGTTATTAACAAGATAGATGATAAATATGATGAGTATTACGATAGAATTGTAAAATTTCTCGTTCAAGAGAACTTAAAATGGTTTGAGATAAGTGCAGAGAAAAATATAGGTATAGATAAGTTATTGCAAGAACTTTTTAACTTACTAAGAGTTGGTGGTACGAATGAAATACAGAGTAATTGAGATATTTACTTCAATCCAAGGCGAAGGAGAAGTAATCGGGATTCCTTCAAATTTTATTAGGCTCGCTACATGTAATTTAAGATGCGTATGGTGTGATACAAAATATTCTTGGGAAGCAGGTATTGAGATGAGTGAAGAAGAGATAATAAGTAAGATACGCAAAGATATAAAAGTTACCACAATTACTGGAGGAGAACCGTTACTTCAAAACTTACTGTTTTTAGTAAGGGAGCTAAAGAAGTTAGGACATAAAGTTATAGTTGAAACTAATGGTACTATAAAGCCATCGGAGGAGTTAAGGAAATTAGTAGATGTGTTTTCAGTTTCGCCTAAGTTAAGCAATTCTGGGCATAAGTTAAAATACAATTTTATTGATGATGATTGGGCTACATACTATAAATTTGTAGTAGTTTACCCAAATAAAGATATTGATGAAATAGTGAAATTTGTAGAGTCAAATAATATTAATCCATCTAAAGTAATACTACAACCAGATGGGAATAGGTATGATTACATTAATGCTCTCAATGAGATAGTCCAGGTAGTATTAAATAGGGGTTTGCAATTCAGAATTCTTCCTCAACTTCATAGAATTATTGGAATTAGATAATAGATCTTTTAGCAAGTTCATCTTTTGCTTACCTCTTTTCAATACTTCATTAGCTATTTTAACTAAGCTATCTAGTTCCTCCTCTTTAACATTTTCATTATTCGAGTCTCTAAGCAAATGAACCATTCTTATTCCAGTCCTTAATTCAACTAAAATACCTTTGTTATTATTAGCTAAAATTCCACTATGTTTAAATCCAGCTTCTCTAGCTATCTTTAGTATATCCCATGCTGCGTTCATATCTTTTGCGTATAAATGAAGGATAGGCCCTTGCACTATTAACCATAATCTATGTACTTGCCTCTTACTAAGAGTATCTAGCATATCCTGCAATGTTATTCCCAAATGATTTTTGAAAACTATTGTAGAATTCTTTCTATCCCATGCCATTTCTGCATCTACTATAGTAATTCTTCCACTGCAACTACTTTGAGTATATACATCATCCCTATACTTATAAAAGGCTAATAGGAAATCCAAGATATCTGGGTCTAAGTAACCTATTTCCTTATCATGGAATATCCTATTAAGTGTTCTATTCCTTAACTCTTCCCACATTAGTTTAAATTTATCCTTATGTTAAATAAAAAGTTATGACACTAAACGATGTTATAAAAAGATTCATATTAAGCGAGGAAACTTTTATTGAAATAGAGGAAGGAGAAATAGATCCTCAAGATTTTACAAAAGTTAAGCAGATAAATATAGGCACTAGAGTAATAATAATTGGGAAGAATAATAAAAGGAGAAGATTAGTTGATTTGGGGATATTATGGATTATAGCTAACTGTGGTGATTTAGAATTTGTAAGGGATTATCTTGATATGTCGAAGTCCCTTAATGATGTGTACAAGAAATATGGCGTTTACACTGAACTGGAATACATTGCTATAAAAGACGAGTGTCATGATAAATTAGATAATGATATTTTAAACGTTTTATTAAAGCTTAAATTCTATATTCTTAGAATAAAGAAAGATGGACTTTGATATAGTTGTAATTGGAGGAGGAGTAGGTGGAGTTTCTGCTGCAATTAGAGCTGCAGAATTAGGCAAGAAAGTTGCAATCATAGAAAAAGATCAAATAGGTGGAGAATGCATAAATAGGGCTTGCATACCCTCAAAGACGTTAATAGACTCGGTAAAGATGATTTTTAGACAAAAAAAGAATGGCTGGATAAAAGGAAACCTTGTCTTAGATTACGAATATTTATTAAAATATAAAAATACTATAATAGAGAAAATCAGATCTAGTCTGGAAAATAACTTAAACAAGTATAAGGTTAAAATAATAAAAGGAAAAGCTAAGATTTATTCAATAAATGAAGTTAAAGTTGATGATAAGATAATTACAACTGATAAAATAGTTATCGCAACTGGCTCAGAGCCAATTGTATTACCAGATTTTCCACTAAACAATAAGAATGTTATTGACCCCTGGACAGCTATGAACTTGCCAAGAGTTCCTGATGAAATAATAATAATAGGAGGAGGTGTGGCTGGAGTTGAATTGGCTACACTATTCTCTGCAATGGGGAAGAGGGTAACTATCATAGAGCTTATGCCACAATTACTGCCAGGCTTTGACAAGCAAATCGCTGAAGAGGTTAAGAAGAGGTTAGAAGAAATGGGAGTATCTATTTATGTTAATGCTAAATCTAAATTGGTTAAATCCGATGATAAGGTAACCTTTAGTGTTAACATGCAGGATTCTTCATTCAATTTAAGCGCAGATATGGCAGTAGTAACAATAGGCAGGAAGCCAGTAACTGATGGTATAGATCTAAAGGGAATTAAAGTTGATACTGATAATAGAGGGTATATTAAAGTAGATGAAAGAGGTAGGTCAGTTTCTAATCCAGACGTTTATGCAGTAGGAGATGTTACGGGAATACCATTATCTGCTACAAAAGCTTGGAGGCAAGGAATAGTTGCAGGAGATAACCTAGGTGGAAGGGATTCCGTAATGCCTAAATTCATTCCTATATCAATATTCTCAGGATTAGAGATAGGCGTAATTGGAAAAACTTTAGACGATGTAAAGAAAATGGGAATTATTGCTAAAGAGGTATTAGTATCTATGGATGAGATTCCTAGAGCATGGACTTTAAATGAAACAGAAGGATTCTTAAAACTTGTTATAGATAATAATGGTTTAATATATGGAGCCCATATGATTGGTGAAGGAGCAACAGAAATTATAAATACGTTTTCGATAGTCATGGAAAATGGACTAAAGATACAAGACTTATATAAGGTTACATTTTCACACCCTACATTAAGTGAAATAATATCAGAGGCTATTCAGCGTGCGACTTATGGTGAAGTATATTAATATCTCTTAAAGAAAGATATGTAACTATATAATGAATGAGAAAGAATATAGGCAGGTGAAAAAGCTTTTCAAATTTTTATTTTTTACCTCCAGAGGGGGGATAACTAGATTAAAAATTATAAGGTTACTAGAGGAAAGGCCATTAAATCCTAATCAAATAGCAATATCATTAAATATAGATTATAAAACTGTTGTACACCATTTGGAAGTATTATCTGAAAATAATATAGTTTATAAGGAAGTTGATGGATATGGCATGCCTTACAAACTTACAACATTTTATAAAAGGTATAAGGACATTTTAAATGAATTGGAGAAGGAAGGGCAAAAGGCTATTAAATAGACCATCAATTCCCTTTTAAACCTTTTGAGTTAATACGTATTTTGTGAGAAAGAAAGGAGTAACTATTGCTGAGTTACTAATAGATGTAAGGATTGCAAGGAGTAAGATAACAGATGTAATAAAAAGAATGAAAAATAAAGTAGATGTTTATAATGAAATGTTTATAAAAAATGTAAACTCCTTTCCTCATTTATCAAAAATGATTGCAAGAGAATCAGAATTTTTAGAGAATGTTTTATATAATTTGCTTTTATTAGAGACTATGTTAGAAATATTGGAAATAAAGATTGAAACTATAATTTATGTAGGCTATATAGTTAACAGCGCGCCAGCAGTAATAGAAGCTATAAAGAGCGTTAAAGATAGTTTTGGTATTATGCCAGAAATATCAAATCTACTAGATAGTATCTATGAAAATTTCTATATAGTTATTGATATTCCTAAAGATGTAAAGGTTAGTATTAAAGAAGAAGCTAAGAACATCATATCTGAAGCGGAAAAAATTGCGAAAAAAAGAGAGAATGAGATTTATTACCAAGTAAATACATAGAACTATATAGATTAAAATTGAGTAAAAGTATAAGTAGGAAGATCCAACTAACAGGGGGATCAACATATATAGTCTCATTACCTAAGGAATGGGTAAAAGCTCTTTCCCTAAAAAATGGAGATGAAGTAGAGATTTTTCAAGAGCCTGATATGAAGCTTGTATTAATGCCTAAATCTCGTAAACTATCCGAACAAGAAGAGAAAAGAAAAATACTAGTTTGCGAGAATGCTCCAGTAGAAGCAATAGTAAGAGAATTTATTGCATATTATATGGCTGGTTACTCCTCAGTTACTCTATCATGTCCTAAAATGTCTAGTACTACAAGGTCGTATATCAAGGATATAGTAAGAAGAAGATTGCTAGGTGCTGAAGTTATAGAAGAAGACGTAAATTCCATTTCTATTCAGTTTCTTGTAGATGAAAAGGAACTTTCTATAAAGAAAGCAATTTCTAGAGCATTTACGATTTCTTTTAATATGTTAAAAGATTCTTTAGATGCAATAAGTAAATCTGACTTTGAGTTAGCAAAGGAAATAGTTGAAAGAGATGATGAAGTAGACAGATTTTTCTTCTATATAGCTAGACAATTAACGATATCTGTAACGTCAGTAAGTATATTAGATTCTGAAAATTATAATCTGACACAGTCTGTAGATATATATTCTGTAGCAAAAGCAATAGAAAGAGTTGGGGACCATGCTAGTAGGATAGCGGCTCTCTCAGAAGATGTAAGTAAATCTAGTAATAAGGAAGATCTAGTTAGTTTAGGTCTATCAATAGCAGAGAACTACAAATTGGCTATAAATGCATTCTTAAATGGAAGGAAAGATATTTCACATAACTTAATTTCTGATAATAGTATTTTCAGTAAATTAAGAGAGATGCAAGAGATGGTGATTAAAAGCGTTGATGATTCCAAGATTATAACATCAGTCTCAATGGTAATTGATTCATTAAGAAGAGTGGCAAGATATTCTTCAGATATAGCAGAAGCTACAATAGATATACTTGCTAAATCAATAAAGTGACTATTTTTAAATAATCTTTAAATGTCAAATTTTTATAAATAGACAATACTTCGTTTATAGTTTTAGCTATTCTTAATTTCTTGCTTATATCCTTTAATATTTGTTTATCTTCAAATGTATATACTCCTCGTCTATACAAAGATGTTATACATTCCTTATTCATTACCGAAACTATGATGTATCCTCTACTAAATAGGGAATCTGCAGTTTCTAGATCATTATGTGAAAATAGGCATATACCAGGGTGTGTGTGAACAGTTGCTATTCCTTTTGGGAAAGGTATAGTAACCTTTCTTTCATCACCCTCTAATATGATGTATGAGCCATCCATGAGTATAATATTCGTATACTCTATTTCTGATGTATGTGTTTTGTTAGCAAAAGGTAGCATTGCTGATTTTAAGAATAGCGTATAAAGTCTCAAAATTTCATCATATATTTCAAAATAATCGTATTTTGCTTTGCCTACTTTAACTAGTTCACTATCAAAATTAACGTGATTATTAACGTAAATATATGATAAATCTGTAGTGGGAATTATTCCATACTCTTCATGAAGATCTTCTGCAATAATACTTAGCTCATAAAGCTTAGCTATTTTTTCGCTAATTTCATCCTTACCTAGAAACTCCTCCTTTACAACTTATCACCTTATCTTTAATTATTTGATTAATTTTAATTAATGCATGTAATGGGTCTTTCGAATCATAAATACTTCTGCCTATGATCTCATAATCCGCACCTGCACATATTGCACTACCATAATCTGCACCTTGAACACCAATACCAGGAGAAATTATGACTATTTTATTGCCAAATTCTCTCCTAAAATCACTTATTAATACTGGTTTTGTTGCCCCTATTACAATTCCTTTAGGCTCTATACTTGATATTACTTGTTTTATATATGGAGTGAACGAATCGTTCCATCCCTCATGAGACATAGAAGCCACTAGATAAAGACCTTTTCCAGTACTATCTAAGTACCTTTTTAATTCATCTAAAGAGCCTTTAATGCCTATAAAAGAATGAGCTATAAAAGAATTTGCAAATGATAATTTTTCTACTATACTGTTCATTATATATCCTATATCAGCTAATTTAAGATCTACAATTATCTCTTCTACTTTCACATTGCTTATCGTGTCTCTCACTTTATTAATACCTAAGTCTAATATTAACGGTAATCCGATTTTTAATCCGTATAATTCATTTCCTAATTTAGAAAGTAAATCTGAATTTATATATTTATCAAATGCAAGAATTATTCTATTTTTCAATATTTTTCACCATATAATCTAATATCATCTTCTTCTCATTTTCCTTAAGTATATCACTTTTAACTAAGGTTTCTAGAATATCGGAGATCTTAAATAGAGAGTGGAGAGTTATTCCTAATTTATTTAATCTCTTAGAAGCACCTTCTTGCCTATCTATAATTACCAATGCATCAGTTACTTTTCCTCCTTCTTTAATAACTTCTAATGACGCCTTTTCTATAGATATTCCAGTAGTAGCTACATCATCAACCAGTAATACCTTTTTATTTTTAACATCTACTTCTAGTAATTTGTTCGTTCCATGATGCTTTCTCTCTATTCTTATATAACCCATTGGCTCTTTGAGGTTACATGCTATAAATGAAGCTAATGGTACCCCACCAGTTGCTATACCTAATATTAAGTCATGTGGTATTTCCTTTACTTTTTTTATTGCAATTTCAACAATTTCATAAAATTCTGGATAGCTTGGTAATGATCTTAAATCTAAATAATAAGGGCTAACTTTACCTGAAGTTAAAACGAAATTGCCTAACAATATAAGCTTTCTTTCGAAAAGCACTTCTGCGAAATTCATACGTAAAGAGTCTCAGAAAAAGAGTTTAAATATGCTTCTTCTCAACCAATAATAAGGGCTTTGTGAAGCTAAAACACGTAGTTTCTTCATTTGATCTAAGCAGAGAAGATTATATCAATGTTTTTGAATTTGCAGATAAATTTTCTGTAATAAAGAATAAGACAAACTATTTGGCAGGAAAAATAATCTCTCTAGCATTCTTTGAGCCTAGTACTAGAACAGCCCAAAGTTTTCATGCTGCAATAACAAGAATGGGAGCGGATGTAATAGGGTTTAGTTCAGAAGAAGCTACTTCTGTAGCAAAGGGAGAAAATCTAGCTGATACTATAAGGATGCTGAATAACTATTCTGATTTAATCGTAATAAGGCACAAGTATGATGGTGCAGCAGCTTTTGCAAGTGAAATAAGTGAAGTCCCAATAATAAATGCTGGTGATGGAAAGCATGAACATCCAACCCAAGCAATCATAGACCTATATACAGTGTACAAGGTATTTAATGGAATAGACGGAATAACATTCGGATTATTAGGGGATTTAAAATATGCTAGGACCGTAAATAGCTTGCTTAGAGCATTAACTAGATTTAAGCCTAAAAAGGTATTTTTAATATCTCCAGAACAGCTAAAGGCTAGGAGGGAAATATTAGATACTTTAAATTATCCAGTTATAGAAACTGAAAATCTAAATGATGTAATACAAGATATTGATGTGTTATATGTAACTAGAATTCAAAAAGAGAGGTTTGCAGATGAGATAGAATACGAAAAAGTTAAGGAGAGTTATATCGTTGATTTGAAATTGGTAAGTATGATGAAGAAGGATAGTATAATTTTACATCCTTTGCCTAGAGTTAATGAGATAGACAGAAAAGTGGATAAAACATCTCATGCTAAATACTTTTACCAATCTTCCTTAGGAGTTCCAGTTAGAATGGCTATTCTATATAAAATCTTAGGTGAGTGAGATGACTAATGTATCAAAGCAAGAAGAACTAATAGTAAGTAAAATAAAAGATGGGACTGTAATTGACCATATACCAGCAGGTAGAGCATTATCAGTTCTAAAAATTTTGGGAATAAAAGGTGATGAAGGTTATAGAATAGCTTTAGTAATGAATGTTGAAAGCAAGAAAATAGGCAAAAAGGATATCGTAAAAATTGAGGGAAGGGAGATTGATGATAAAGAAGCTGAATTAATTAGCCTCATAGCTCCTTCAGCAACGATAAACAT
>JAVYOH010000001.1:59299-115556 GCA_038734615.1 Saccharolobus sp.
GATGAGCCTATGGATATTAACGATTCTGACTTAATTCTCGTTTCTATGCGTTTGGAAGATTTGAAGAAACATCATCTACCTAAGGATAAGGTCTTGGTTTACAATAGATGGGTTAAGATGAATTGTATGTTAGGTGTTTGTGGTGAGTGTGAAGTAAAAGGAAAATTGACCTGTATAGAAGGGCCTTTCATGAGGCTTGATGAAATTGTGGATTAGAGGCAAGGCTTACATAAAGAATCAGATAATTGAAGCTTGCATAAATTTTGATAGAAGAATAAAGGAAATAAAATCTCTTTGCAAGCCAGATATATCATTACCTCAGGGTACTTTAATACTACCAGGGGCAATAGATCTTCATACTCATATAAGAGGCTTAGAGCTTTCATACAAAGAAGATGTAATATCGGGTACTAGTGAGGCAGCTTATGGAGGAATAACTTTAGTTGGAGATATGCCAAATACGAAACCCTTTGTAAACACTGTTGAAACGATATCAAGTAAATTAAAGGAATTTGAGAATTATTCTAGAACGGACTATGTAATTTATTCTGGAGTTTCTAAAGAATATGAGAAAGTAGAAAAGACTCCTATAGCTGGGTATAAGATATACCCAGAAGATCTAGATAAGGAAGAAACATATAATGTAGTAAAATCAAAAAGACTAAAGATAATTCACCCAGAAGTTCCATTGGCATTAAGGGGTAATAGAAAACTTAGACTTAATGAATGGTATGAAGTAGGTGCACTATATTATGCAAAGGACTATAAGAGAATTCACATTACACACGCTAGTAATATAGAAACTATAAGAATGGCTAAGCAATTAGGCTTTACAGTGGATATTACTCCACATCATATACTAGTTAATGGAGAAAAAGATTGTATGACTAAGGTTAATCCTCCGATTAGAAATATAGGGCAAAGATTATGGTTATTACAGTCACTACATGAAATTGATGCAATAGTAAGTGATCACGCTCCTCATGCTAACTTCGAGAAGATGCAACATTACGAACTTTGCCCAGCTGGAATCCCTGCAATCTCGTTTACAGTACCATTTATTCTAACCTTAGTTAAGAAGGATTTAATTAGTATAGATAAGGCTGTTGACCTAATATCTAGAAATCCCGCAAAGATCCTTGAAATTCCCTATGGTGAGATAAAGGAAAACTATTATGCTAATTTCACTATTATACAATTTACAGACTGGAGATATCATACTAAATATACTAAAGCCGTTTTCACACCATTAGATGGACAGCATTTAGAGACTTCAGTATACATGACTATAGTTCAAGGTAAGATAAGCAATTTTAACGGGGAAGTATATCCAGTAAAGGGTATAAATCCATTAAGTGAGAAAGTTGATAGAGATTAAAGGCGTTAATTTTTACGATCCATTAATAATTGCCTCAGGAATTATACCGATTTTACCAGAATATATGGCTAATATTTGTGAAAAATATAAACCGTCTGGGATAACTACAAAGACTGTAACTTATGAACCACTAAAGCCTCATAAGTCTCCCACTCTGATTAAGCTTGATGAAGGAATTTATATGAATGCAATAGGATTAGGAAATCCCGGAGCTAAGAGTATAAGTAATATACAGATTACTTGTCCATTAATAGTTAGTATAGGAGGATCATCTATAAGCGAGATTGTAGAAACCGTAAGGGTTGTCGAGAATAAGGCAAATATTATTGAGATAAATGTTAGCAGCCCAAATAGAAAGGGCTATGGAGAATCACTGTCTTCTATGTTGGGAGATATAGTACAAAATGTAAGAGGAGTGACTAGAAAACCTATATTTGTTAAGCTAGGGCCTTGGGATAATGTTATAGAATTAGCAGGTAAGGCCTTAGAAAAAGGCGCTGATGGTTTAACTTTAATAAACACTATAAAGGGTTTACTAATTGACATAGAATCGTTTAAGCCAATATTAAGTTATGGTACTGGCGGTTTGTCTGGAAAGTGCCTTTATCCAATCGCTTTAAGGATTATAAGGGATGTTTATCAAGAATATGGAGCAGATATTATAGGAGTAGGAGGAGTGTACAGTTGGAGTGATGTAATAGCCATGATGGCAGTAGGTGCTAAATTAGTAGGTTTAGGAAGTGTGATAATTGATAGGGGATTTGGTATTATTGAAGAGATGCGAAGAGAGATAAATAATTATCTAGTTGAAAAGGGTTTAAAACTTGAGAGTATTATAGGTATTTCAGTGAAAAAGTAATGGTAAGACCAGTAATGAAAGGAAGAGATTTAGAGACGTTAGTATTTCTTGGGAGGTTAAAAGAGGTAAAAGTGGAGTATTGTGATGATGAAAAGAAAATGGCTAAAGTCGTTGGGGTTACTGATACTAATGAGGAAGTTGAAACGGAATGTATACCATTAAGAGCAGCAGGTAAAATTTCCACAGTTCTTAAACATTATATTAGATTGGGTGTAGGAAAATATATAATAACGGAGAGTAAAATGTCAGATGTAACTAATGTAGATACGATAGAAGAGGAGGAAGAAAAGAATGGCTAAATTTAGAATAGATAAGTTGCCTAAGAATGAACAAGATATGGAGGAAATTCAAAGGGAGGTGGAATCAACTCATCATCAGCACGAACATCATGAACATAGTATTGAAGAGTTAATAGGAGAACTATACTTAAATGTTCAAAGTGTACAAGGTAAGCTTGAAGAATTAAGCAAATCTAATGATGATTGTAAAAAGGAAATCTCTAGAATATACCAGATCATGGGCAAATTATTATTAGCCCTAACTATTAAAGATGAGAATGAAAAGATTCAAAATCTTAAAGAAGTGCTTAGTTTACTAGAATGACATCAATATCTGCAGTACCAGAAATAGCGTTTAAATTATACGCAATAATGGATCCTTTATCGATATTACCTTATATTATAGCATTGTATGAAGAATTCAATAAGAATTCTCAAAATAAGATAGGATGGGGATTTTTAGTTAATAAGATTTTAATAGCAGTTACTGCATTATTACTATTTTTTTCAGTATTAGGAGGGCCTTTATTAGCGTTTTTAGGTGTAAGTGCAGAAGCCTTAGAAATAGGTGGAGGAATAGTACTAATTTACTTAGGTATTGACACGTTAGGTGGTTTTCAGCAGTTGAAATTTCTTTCGAGTAAGATAGAAGAGGCAATAGTTACGCCAATTGCTACGCCACTTATTGTAGGACCGGGTACAATGACAGCATTAATAACTCTTTCCGTAAATAATAATGTTTTAATATTAATATTAGGTAGTTTGTTAGCAGCCTTTTTAGTTTATTTATCTCTGCTATTAGGGCCTATTATAATTAAGCTTTTAGGAAATACTGGAACGATTGCAATAGGCAGATTTATGGCTATAATTATAGCTGCCTTTGGAGTCCAGTTAATATTAAATGGAATATCACAAATAAAGTTAATATGAAGATGTCTAATTAAGATGAAAATTTTTTAACGTGTTAACAAAAGTTATAGTAATCATGTCAGATAGTAAAAAACGAATGATGGATTTAGATGCAATAGATAGAAGGCTATTAATAGAATTAACTAGAGATGCTAGAACAAGTTTAAGGAGACTTGCTGAAGAAATGAACGTATCTCCTGCAACACTTCATAATAGGATGACACGAATGGTTCAAGAGGGATTAATAAAGAGTTTTGTAGCATTAATAGACTATTCTAAACTTGGTTTCTCTTTAACTAGCATTATAATGGCTAAGGTAGATGGAAAACATTTAGTAGAATTTGAGAAAGAAATATCAAATGCGGATAATGTAATAGCAGTTTATGATGTAGTAGGGGAGTACGATGTAGTAATCATAGCAAAGTTTAGAAGCGTAGAAGAACTGGATACGTTCTTAAAACAACTACTTAAAAATCCTAAGATTGAAAGAACTTATACTAGCATAGTCCTAAATGTAGTAAAGGAAGATCCAAGGATACGCATATTTTAATGCAAAAGTTTTTATACTATTTTATTGCTTTATCTACATTTATGAAGTTCTGTCCTAAATGTGGAGGATTAATGGTACCAGCTAAGAAGGATGGGAAAGAAGTACTTAAGTGCAATAAATGTGGCTATGAAATGGAACTAAGTGAAAAAGAAAAGAAAGAATATAGTATAAAAGAAAAGAAAGACAAGAGTAATAAAGTATTGACTACGTCTATAGTAAGTGAAAAAGAAGGAAGGAATTTAAGCGAAGAGCTTGAACATGAAAGAGAAGAATATTATAAGGAAATTGGTTTAGAGTTATTAAGAGAAGAATTCGAGGGAAGTGAAGAGGGGGAAGAGAGCAGAGAAGATTAGATTTTTATTGTAAAGTATCTAATTCTTACGGTATGAAAATAACTGAGACGTCCGCCAAATATAAGGCAAAGTTTGGCAGAACTGAAGTTATTATTGAGGAGTCTAAGACTGAAAAAGGAGAAACTATATACATATTTTCATCGATAAAAGAAGTTAACTTACCGAATGGAGAGAAATGGAGTATTAAGACAGATGATGCAAAAGAATTGGATAGGAATAATATAACCGATGATTTAAAGAAGAATATTAGAAAAGTTCTACAACTTTTATAAAAAAGGCTTTTATATATGATCAGAAAAGAGAAAACAAGTAGGTGAGTTTTTTGGATCAATCGTTTGATTTTATACTAACTACAGACAGATGTTTAATGACGAACCATCATGGAAAAGAATTCCTAGGGTTTTTGGGAACGGGGCCTGCTATAGGAGTACCAGAATCCGTATGGAAATGGTTAGCTTGTCCCAAAATGAAGGTAGATGATCTAGGAAGACCTAAAGAGGCTCCTTATGGGATGAGAAAAGTAGAGGCAAAGTTAATAGATGAGGGGTTTAAGGCTGCAATAATAGATCCAGATTATTTAGATAAACACTTAAAAAACGCTAAAGCGTTAATGTTTTCCCATCATGATTATTTTGCTTTTGGACCACCATCTTCAACCTGGTGGGGAATAACAAAAAAAGAGCCTATTAATTATAAAAGTTTCCAAGCTTTAGTAAATAAACCAGAGATTCAAGAGGCTAAAAAAAGAGGTATGAAGATAATCATAGGAGGTCCTTCTACTTGGCAATGGTTATGGAGAGAGGATATGATAGAGAAAGTGGGCGTTGATACTTTAGTTGATGGAGAAGGTGAAAAAGTAATAGTTAAACTTGCACAAATGATACTAGACAATGAACCATTACCTAAATATATTTACGTTAGTGGAGATGATGTGCCAGATATAGATGATATAGCAGAAATTAAGGGAGCAAGTGTTAATGGAATGGTAGAAATAATGAGAGGATGTGCGAGGTCTTGTAGATTTTGCTCTGTAACGTTAAGGCCTACAAGATACTATCCGTTAGAAAAAATTGAGAGAGAAATACAAACTAACGTTAGGGCAGGATTAAGACATGGTATAATTCATAGTGACGATGTATTATTCTATGGTGCAGTTGGAATATATCCTAGGCCAGAACCATTAATTAAACTTCACAATCTGGTAAAGAAATATTATAAAACTATAGCATGGAGTCATGCTAGTCTTGCAGCTATAAGATATTCAGAGGAGAAATATGGGTTAATCAGTAAGTTGAGTGAAATAATATTTGATGATGAGCAAAACTACCTAGGCGTTGAAGTTGGGATTGAGACTGGCTCAGTTAGATTAGCTAAAGAAATAATGCCAGCCAAATCTGCTCCCTATAAGCCAGAGGAATATCCAGAAACTGTTGAAGAATCTTTCAAGATTATGCATGAAAATAAGATTATACCAGCAGGTACTATGATAGTTGGCCTACCAGAGGAAACAGAAGACGATGTGTATAGGACAATTGAGTTAGTAGATAATTTAAGACCATATAGGAGTATATTGGTCCCAATGTTCTTTGTGCCAATGGGATACTTTAAGAACAAAGATTGGTTTACTAAAGTTAAGTTGAGTGAGGCTCATATTGAACTTTATAGAAAAGTATTCTGGCATGATGTGTATTGGGCAGAGAATATTATAGATTCATTCTATATGAAAAGTCCTATATATATGCCGGTTAGATTTGCCTTGAAACTGTTCTTAAGGTTTGCTAAGAAAAAAATGAGAGAAGTTGAAAAATGGTTAGAAACACAGTTAAAGAAATGAGATTATAATTTTTTTGCTGGATAGATATAGTCTTTTGGTGCCTTAGGGAAAATCTCCAAATATTTTCTTAATGCTTTAGGAATTTCTACTACTCCATCTTCTCTTTGATAGTTTTCAAGTATTGCAGTAATTGTTCTTGTACTCGCTATCGCAGTACTATTAAGTGTATGAACATAACCCTTTCTATTATTCTTTCTATCAACAAATCTTATCTTCATTCTAAAAGCCTGCCAGTCTGTGCAATTGCTACAACTTACCATTTCTCTAAATTTAGCTTGAGCAGGCATCCAAACCTCAAGATCAAACTTTTTAGCAGCACAAGCACCTAGATCGCCCGATGCAATGTTTACAATCCTATATGGGAGTTCTAATTGTTGGAAAATAGTCTCCGCATTAGAGATTAACTCAGCATGATATTTCCAACTATCTTCTGGCATTGAAAATATAAACTGTTCTACTTTATGAAACTGATGCACTCTAAATATACCCTTTAGATCCTTATTTGCAGCCCCTGCTTCTTTTCTAAAAGCTGGACTTATTCCAACTAATTTTAAAGGTAGCTTCTCCTTTTCTATTTCTTCTTTAAAGAATAATGCTGCAATCGGATGCTCTGCAGTAGCAATGAGATATAGATCTTCACCCTCTATTTTATATATTGCATCCTTAAAAGTATCAAGATCTATTACCGACTGTATTACTTCACCTCTTAACATATATGGAGGTAAAACTAGAGTGTATCCTTGCTGTGTCATAGTATCTATAGCTAAAGATAGGAGAGCAAGATCTAGCCATACTAAATCATCAAAGAGATAGTAAAATCTTGATCCTGCAACTTCAGAAGCTTTTAACGTATTTCCCAAGTGTAATATCTCTTCAAGCATTTCAGCATGACCCCTAGGTTTCCATTTAATAACTTCATAATTTACTTTTGCCCCTTTAGTCTGGCTGAGAAAACTATCTACATCATTCTCATAAACTTTGAACTTTCCCCAGAATTTAATAGGTATGCTGTAGTTCTCGTCTGGACCTATTGGTACATCATCGTCTACTAAGTTAGGTAATGAAGCTAAAATCGCGTCTCTTTCTTTTTCTATTCTTTCAAGCTCTTTTTCCTTTTCCTCTAGCATTTCCAGTAACTTCTTGCTTTCTTCAATTTTCTTTTTTCTATCTTCTCCAGAAAGTTTGGAAATTTGTGAACTTAATACGTTATGCTGATGTCTTAACTTTTCAGTTTCTTGTAATATCTGCCTCCATTTCTTATCTAATTCTACTGCTCTATCAACTATATTTATATCAATAAATCTCTTTTTTAGATTATTTTTTAACTCTTCTGGACTTTTTCGTAACAGCTCTAGAATACTCCAAGACATTAAATAATGTAATTATTTAGCTATTTTATGACTTCTGATCATCAGCAGGTAAACCATACGTTTGTACCCACATCTCAACTATGTCATATCCATACAACTGTTTAAATTTCTCCCTGCCTTCTGGAGTCATTTTAAGCGGAGTCCACTGAGTTTCTAGGTCGATGTCTACTTCTACACTCTTAGCAGGTACACTTTCCTTTATTACTTGTTCTACAGTATATACTAGATCATCTACAACTGGACACCCGGGAGCAGTTAAGCCTAGTTTTAAATAAACATCTCCCTCATCGCTGATTTTCAAATCATAAATTAGACCTAAATTAACTATGTCTACTGGAATTTCAGGATCATAAACATCTTTTAAGCCTTCCATTATCTTTTTTTTCCATTCCTCCTTATCTACTTTTTGTTGCTGTGTACTCATATTCTTTAACTCTGTTAAAGCTAATTTTAAGTCTTTCCATTTATGATATCATTATAACCTCTGAAAAAGCATGTACTATTACCCGTATGACATACTGGTCCTAAAGATCTAACTTTAAGCAATACTGCATCTCCATCACAATCAATTTTTATTTCTTCAACTATTTGATAATGCTTGCTGGTTTCCCCTTTTAACCATAATCTTTTTCTGCTTAGTGACCAGAAGTGCACGTAGCCAGTTGTTAAAGTCTTGATTAGAGCTGTCTTATTCATATTCCCTACCATTAGCACTTCTTTAGTTTGATAATCTTGAAGCACAGCAATTACAGTGTTATCTTCATGTCTAAAATTTAATGAGGATATGATCTTTTCAATATCTGTCTCTTTCATCTTTAACGTTTAAGCCACCTCTTTAAATTATTTAAGAATTTTCTACCAGTATCACTACTCTTTTCGGGATGAAATTGTGTGCCAACTACGTTTTTGCTACATATAAGTGCAGGATACTCTGAGCCATATTTGCTCTTCATGAATATTATATTATTATCTGAGGTGTATGCTATATAACTGTGCACGTAATAAACATAGCTATTATCTAAGCCTTCTGTTAACTCACAGTCATCTTTAACCTTGTAAATTAGATCCCACCCTATATGGGGAAGCTTAACATCACCCTTAATCTTATCCACAATTCCACTAAACCAGCCTAATCCTTTACTCTCACCACCCTCTGTTCCTCTTTCAAACATTATTTGCATACCTAAACAAACTCCTAAGAAGTTTACATTATTATTCTTCAGATCATCTAATAATTCTTTATACTGTAATATGAAATTGGATACACTTGAGAATGAGCCTACTCCTGGAAAAACTATTAAATCGTAATCTCTTTTAGGGATATTACTTATATCCACTTCAAGTCCTATTCTTTTTAATGCAGAAGAAATACTATATAAATTGCCTACTCCATAATTTATTACTAATGCTTTCATTTTCTTCTCCTCTCTAATTCTTTATAAACATCATTTGGTGTAACACCTTCTAATGCCATTAAAACTAATAAATGATAGATTAAATCTGCAGTCTCGCTTATGAATCTCTCTCTTCCCTCCGAAAGGGAAGCAACTATTACTTCTACTGCTTCTTCTCCAACCTTTCTTGCAACATAGCCTTTACCTTTATTTATTATTTCAACAGTATAACTTCCATCAGGCTTCTTTTCAATTCTATTTAAGATTACGCTGTATAACTCGTCTATTATATTACTCATATCTCACACCAATACTTTTTCCATGGATTACGAAACCCTCATGATTAGCTAGAACTATTGAAGCATCTACTAGTCTCTTATCTATATTTTGAGCATATGCATACATTATTGGCTTAAGAAAGTCATATACGGTAATTCCACCTCTGAATCTAGCCCAACCATTAGTTGGTAAAATATGATTAGGCCCAGCTGCATAATCTATTAAAGCTGGTGGTGTACTTCCTAAGCTTATTGCACCAGAATTACGTATCTTATTAATCATTGTTAGAGGATCTTTCACATACAATGATAGGTGCTCTGGTGCTATACTATTTGCTAGTTCTATAGCTTCTTCAATATCTTTAGTCTTAACTACGTAAAAAATTTTACTATCGTCCTTTAAACTTTCTTCAACTTTTTTCATAATTTCATAACTATCAGATAATAATACTATATAGCTATCATCTCCATGTTCTGCCTGAGCTTTCATATCTAGTACAATATACTCCGCTTTTGCACTACTATCTGCAATAATTACTAACTCAGTAGGTCCTTCAATACCATCAATACCCACAATATTACTAACCAAGTATTTAGCAGCTTGAACATAAATATTTCCGGGGCCTATAATCTTATCTACCTTTTTAACTGATTTAGTTCCAAGTGCTAGAGCTATTATAGCTTGCGCACCACCTATCCTATAAACTTCATTAACGCCTAATTTAAGTGAGATGTATGCTAATGCAGGGTCTATCGTACCTTCTTTATTAGCTGGAGTAGCAACATAAATCTCGTTTACTCCAGCTACTTTAGCTGGAACGCCAGCCATTAATAAGGTAGATGGATAAGAATGTTTACCGCCAGGGACATAAATGCCAACTCTCTCTATACTTTTCCATATTATTCCGAATGATACATTACTGTTTCCTCCACCCATATTAGGTGGCATAGTTAATTCATGAAATGCTTTTAGTTGTTCGTAAATTACATCTATAGAATTTCTTAAGGTATTATCTAATTTAGACGCTTGTTCAATAAGCTCCTCCCTACTCACTTTAATATTCTTTATTTTTACTTTATCAAACTTTTCAGTTAATTCGTAAAGAGCTTCATCATCTTTTTCCTTAATGCTTTCCATAATTTCTTTTACAATAGGTATAGCCTTAGTAAAATCATTTGGCCTAGTCTGAGGCAAAACATTTACGATCATAACCTCACCTCGATCCCCTTTTGTTTTAAGTATTCTTTCAACTTTCTTATTCTAATAATCCCATCATGAAATATCCCTGCTGCCAACGCAGCATCAGCGTTTGCCATAGAAAAAACTTCATAAAAATCTTCCATTTTGCCTGCTCCTCCGCTCGCTATTACTGGAATATTTACTGCATCAACTATATTTTTAGTTAATTCTATGTCATAACCCATTCTAGTCCCATCTCTATCAATACTAGTCAATAATATTTCTCCTGCTCCTAGATTTTCCACTTCTCTAGCCCATTCTATAGCATCTTTTCCCGTATTATATGTTCCAGATTTAGTAAATACAATCCAACGATTTCCTAATCTCTTAGCATCTATTGCTACTACAACTGCCTGTGAACCGAATTCATTAGCTGCTTCTTTTACTAACATCTTGTTCTCAACTGCAGCAGTGTTTATACTAACCTTATCTGCACCAGACCTCAAGGCCATTGAAACGTCTTCTATGGTTCTTATACCTCCTCCAACTGTTAGTGGTATTGAAAGTACGCTTGCAGTATTTTTAACTACTTCATACAACGTTCTTCTTTTTTCTATGCTTGCAGTAATATCCAAAAATACTATCTCATCAGCCCCTTCTTCTTCGTATCTACTTGCAAGCTCAACGGGATCACCTTTTAATTTCAGATCAAGAAAGTTCACTCCTTTAACTACTTTTCCATCCTTTACATCTAGGCAAGCTATTATTCTTTTAGTGGTCATAATGTTCCCTTCGTGCTTCTTATTTCATCAGTAACTATCCTACTTGCTTCATATAATGAAAATCCTAAAGCTTTGAAAGAAGCTTCAATTATATGATGAGTATTATATCCATTAAGCTGTCTAATGTGAATTGTTATACCACTATTATAAGCAAATGACTGAAAGAAATGATATACATTTTCTGTAGCCATTCCACCTATTTCCTCTCTCCTTAAATTTAAATCCACAAAAGCCATACCTCTGCCTGAAATATCAATAGATGCAAGTACTAGTGCTTCATCCATGGGTATTATTGCATGAGAAAATCTCCTTATCCCTTTCTTATCACCTAGTGCTTCATTCAATGCTTGGCCTAATGCTATCGCAACATCTTCTATTATATGGTGGTCATCATAAGGTAATTTATCTATTGCGTTAATAGTTCCTGTAGAGTTCATATAATACAATAAAGTAGTTAACATATGGTTAAAGAAAGGAATAGGTGTAGACACGTTAATTTCTCCTTTTCTATCTATATCTAAATAAACTTCTATTCTAGTTTCTTTAGTTTCTCTTACCTTATTTACCACTCTAGACAATCTTCACCCCTCTTAATTTTTTAAGGTAAAACGACATTCCAACTATTACATAATCAAAGCCTATACTTTTTAGATATTCCACATCAGAAATTGAGGAAACACCTCCAGCATATTCTTTTTTACCTTTTAACATTTTTACAATATCTTTTACATTGTAATCTATTCCTTTACTAGTTCCTTCATTTTCAACGTATGTTAAAATTGTACCTAAAATACGATTTTCGTTTACCTTTTTTATTGCCTCAGTTAGATCTAATGATTTCTCCTTCCAACCTTTCACTAGTACTCTCTTATCCTTATCATAGTCAATTGAGACTAGAACTTTATCATAACCTATTTTCTCACTAATTTCTTTAAATAAACTATAATTCGAAAAAACTAGTGTAGAGAAAACCAATGTGGAAGCACCAAACCCTATTAGCCTAGACGCTTTCTCATAATCCCTTATTCCTCCGCCAATTTGTATCCACTTAAATCCAACCTTGCATATTTTCTTTATATGTTCCTCATTATTTCCAATGCCTTCAGCAGCATCTAAATCCACGATATGTACTTCGTCATAGCCTTCATCATATATTTCTTTAGCTATCTTCTCTGGTTCTCCTAAAATTAATCCAGATCCACTAACTCCTTTAATGCGTTTTACAACTTTTCCATTGCTTATATCGATACTAGGTAATATTTTGGTCATTCATCTCACTACCTTCTCTATATCTACCACCACTATATCCATTGCTCCTGCCGCTCTTACCTTACCTATAACCTCTGGTAATTGGACTTCGTCTAAAACTGTAATTACTTCCCACATATCTGATCTACTTAATCTACTTATAGTGGGCGCTAGCATTGCGGGTAATGTAGATACTACTTGATCTAGTTTATCATTTGGTACGTTCATAAAGATCATTTTCTTTCCCTTTGCTGCTATAGCGCCTTTCATCATCGTTAATACTAAATTTATTTTTTCAGATTCTTCGCTTTTCATCCAATGTTTATTTCCTATTACAACTGCATATGACTCCATAATAATGTCTATTGGCTTTAGGCCATGCAATTTTAATGTAGTCCCCGTACTCATTACATCAATTATAGCATCCGCAGCACCTAATGAAGGCATTACCTCCGCAGCTCCACTAATTTTTATTATTTTTGCATTCAATCCCTTTTTTGATATATAATCTTTAGCTATATTATAATATTTAGTAGCTATTCTAAGTTCTTTTTCTTTTAATTCGTCTACGGAATCCTCTTTCCAGCTTTGTGGTATAGCTAATACTATCTTTGACCTACCGAAATCTAAAGTTATTAACTCTTCTACATCGGCTCCGCTTTCAACAATATAGTCGTGCCCAGTTATTCCAATTTCTGTTGCTCCGCTTTCAACAATATTTGGTATGTCCTCTGTTCTTACCATAACTAATTGTACTCCATCCCAACTGGTGGGTATTATAAGAGCCCTATCATCACCTGCCAATGGTTTTATTCCTACCAAATGTAAGAATTGTAGAGTAGGCTGTTGTAATCTACCCTTGTTTGGAATTGCTATTTTCAAGCTCCTCACCCAACTTTTCCAATAATATTCTACACTGTTCTTCAGTTCCTATAGTTATTCTATACAAATTATCTTGAAACTTTCTTATAGCTATTCCGTGTCTAATAAGCATCTCCCATAAGTCTCTTTTATCTGAAACTAAAAGGAAATTAGTTAAAGATTTATAAACTTTCAAATTTAATCTCTTTAGACCATTATACAGAATTTCCTTATTTTTATTAATTTCATCTACAATTCTTTTAACATACGAAGGATTTTCTAATGCCTTAATTCCTGCTATAAGTGAAGGTAATGGTATATCAAATGGTGTAGAAGATTTCATTAATGCCCTTACTATTTCCTCATTAGCTATTAAGTAGCCTAATCTATATGAGGCTAATGAAAATGCCTTACTTAGTGTCCTTACAACCAAAACATTAGGATAATCATAAATGAATTGCGCTACAGTGTAGCCAGAAAACTCATAATAAGCCTCATCAATAACTACAAACCCTTTTGTTGCTTCTATTAACTGGGATATTAACTCTTTTTTAGCGCCTAGCATTGGAGAACCCGTTGGATTATTAGGATCGTCGATTATTACTAATTCTGCATTTTGCACATTTTGAAGTAGCTTTTCAAAATCTTCTCTCCACCAATCAACATCTTCTTTTAAGTTTACTCTTACAAGTCTTGCCCCTCTAACAGATGAATATACTGTATACATGCTATATGAGGGATAATTAGTTACTACTGTATCACCACCCTCTATTAAATTATAAAATATTGCTCTAAGAGCACCATCAGCGCCTACTGAAGGATAGATATTTTCTGGCTCAACTTTTGCATATTCTGAAGCCAGTTCCCTATATCTACTTAATAATTCTGGATGCTGGTATCTATTTCCTTTAGCCAAATATTCTTTTACTGCTTCTTGTATGAATTGCGGAGGCTCAAAAGGTGATTCGTTTAAATGAAGTCTTATTCCCTCTTTTATATCACTAAAATCATACTCAGTCGCATTTAGCAGCCAAGACTTTAATTTATTTCTAACTAATCTGGTTGGTGCAATACAAAACCCTAGTTAAGCAATGCAAAAAGAATAAATAAGCTTTTATGAAAAAGTCAAAGAATATGAATATAATAGATTATATAGTATCTCTAAAAACAGAGAAGCTTCTAGTGCGTTCTTATCATCTTTATATGAAAATTGTATTAATATATAACTTAATCAAGAAATTAAGAGAAAATAGTATAGATGTATGTATATATAATTACGAAAAATTTCTGAAATTTAGTAATGGAAAGGAAATATTACAAAAATGCGATGACAGATCATATGTTATAGCTTTTGAAGTGGAGAACAAGAAGGAACTCCCAATAAGATATAATTTAGTTACTAGCATAACTAGATTAAGTAGCGAATTTATCGAAATTTTAGAGATAAATAAATTATCTTCAAACTTATATAAGGCTCAAAATAAGAGCGGACAAGTATTTCTGTTTAAAATTGTTGATGACCAAATAGTTGAGGAATCTTTACGGCCTATTCAAGAAAATATATTAGAACTTTTAAAAGAGTTCAATGGGGAATCTGAACTTTCTAATTTAGTATCAATAATTTCCAAAAAATATAATATAAGCAGAGATGCTGTAAGGTACGAAATAGCGTTCTTAAAAGATCTTGGCTTAATTGATGTAAAAAATAAGAAGGTAATTCTTACTCAATTATTATAACCGGTCTTAATGGTAGTGCCTCTTTATTATAAGTTTTTCTAACTTCTTCAGAAAATTCATTAATTTCTACTTCTACATTTAGCTTCTTTTTGATATATTTCACTACATCATTAAGTATAGATATTTCATTAATATTATAATCCATTACCAATTTCTTCATACTTTCGTTTATTTCTAGTGAAGCATTAAATATTTTCTGAAATAGCTTTGCTTCTTCTTTATTTTTAGGTTTGTGAATCTCTGTAAACTTTTTGAATTGACCATTAGATTTTATAGCATCTCTAAGAAGTTCTAGATAATACTTATCATTTATAGTATAAATTTTCACAACTTTTGGAGTTCCTTTATATATGTTTAATATAGACCTTATATCTTCAATTATTTTTTTCATATATTCGTATTCTAGTAGAGTTAATTTATCAATTTTCGATTTCTCTACTTCTGGCCATTTTTCATTTATAATGAATGTTTTCTGCTTAAGATTTTCATGCCAAACTTCCTCAGCAAAATGAGGGGCAAACGGTGTTATGAGTTTTAGCCAAATTGTCAAAACTTCTCTTAATACCTCGCCATTTGGCTCACGACCTTCTGCTGATACCATATTAAAGTATTCATTTATATCTGAGGAGAAAACGAATAGGGCATTGTTTATAGCATCCCTTAACTCTACTGCTTCCATATTTTTAGTTATAATATCCACGATTTCGTATATTCTAGATATTAACCATTTTTCTGGGAAACCGTAAACATTACCATTGTAAGTATCTATATTTTTTAATAAATTGTAAATGTTCCTTAAAGTTTCTCCTATTGTTTTAGCTAACGATTCAGAGAAATTTACATCAGAGCCTATATCTGCAGTAGCAGATAAAGCTATTCGTATAATATCTACTCCATACGTTTTTAGGCCTTTTCTTAATGGAATAATATTTCTCAGAGATTTACTCATCTTCTTGCCTTCGTACATTACTAATCCATTTACTGTAATTCCCTTAGGCCATAAATCCTCTGGGAATACTGCAGCGTGATTAAATATGAAGAAAGTTAAATGATTAGGAATTAGATCTTTACCACTATGTCTCATATCCAATGGATACCAGTATAGGAATTCCTCTCTCATTTCTTTTAGAACACTTGTAGAAATTCTAGTTTTTGCACTTACTTCATTTATATCTCCAATTCCTAACATTACATAATCCCAGAATTCTGTAGTTAATTGAGATGGTGACAATTTATATTGTTTAATTTTATGTGAAATTGTATAGTATGCCATGTAAATTGTAGAGTCACTTAAACTTTCAATTATCCATTTTTTATCCCATGGTAATGGAGTACCTAATCCTCTAGTTCTAGCACACGCCCTTTTTTCTAACCAGCCAATAGTGAATTCAAAATCTTTTCTAGCTTCTTCAGGTATTATATTCATTTTAGAGAGCAATTTTCTAGATAATTCCTTCCAATCAGTACGGGAATAATCTATAAACCACTGGTCTTTAAGTATGTGTACAACTATTTCAGTTCCACATCTGCAATATACTGGTTTATTCATAATCTCAAAAATTTTTCTGCCTAATCCTTTATCTATTAGAAAATCGGTAATAATTTCTCTAGCCTTAGGCACTGACAGTCCAGACAATTTATTAAGTTCATTTTTATATTCTTCTCTAATTAATTTTTCTAGATCTGTTCTCATTATTCCTTTATTATATTCTGTTCTATAAACATTCTCAGTTAATTTTTGCAAGTCTTCATTATTTTTTGGATTACTCTTTTCTACTACATCTTTTGCCAGTGCAGATCCTAATCCTTCAACAATAATTACCGGAACTACTTCTACATTCTTAAGTAGCTTTTTAGAATAATAATAGTCAAAAGGTGCATGTGCTGGTACGCTCATTACTACTCCAGTAGCTAAATTAGAATCAACAAAATCTGCCCCGTGTACCTCTATTTGCTTTCCAGTTATTGGATTTGTAGCTTTTAGTCCAACTAATTTTGATCCCTTAATTTTCTCTATAACTTTTATATCATTGATCTGAAAAGACAGTTTAAATGCCGCTCTTTCACTTACTATCATTTTGTTTCCTGATATTTCAGCTATAACGTAATTTTCATTAGGATTTACCCATATTCCAACAGCACCAAAAATCGTTTCCGGCCTTAGTGTTGCGGCAGGCAAAATTCCCATATCTGATGTAAAGTAGATTAAGACAAATTCTCCTATTTCTGGTTCTACGTCACCTTTAGTATCATGCATACCTACTGGGATATTATGTACTGGACACCAGCCTACAGGGTGAGTATCCTTTACTATATATCCTTTACTCTGTAGCTTATTGAATTGCCATATAATAAATGATGAAAATTCAGGATCAATAGTTGTAAATTCCCTTCTCCAATCTATTCCTAGGCCTATTTCCTTCATGGCTTTCTTAATGTCCTCTTTAAAGTAATTAGCCATAAATAATGGATCTGACATATTTGGAATTATATCATCATGTATTTCATAAATGTCTCTAAATGTCTCTATTAATTCTTTATCACCCTTCGCTATAGCATCTGCCATCGCCATTATGGGTGTACCTGTATAGTGAAATGCCATAGGTAATAATACATTATAGCCTTTCATTCGTTTATAACGAGCTAAAACATCGCCAGTTACATAAGTTCTACCATGGCCTATATGCCAAGGACTATTAGGATAAGGAAATGCTATAGTAGTAAAGAATTTAGGTTTTTGTGGATCTGGATTTGATTGATATATTTTTGCTTCTTCCCATTTTTCTTGCCATTTTTTGGCAATACTATTTAGAAAGTCAATGAACTCCTTGTATTGTGAGCTTATTTTACTTCACCAAAAATGATATAACTACGACTTTTTTAAATATTAATCAATGTTTACAAAAAGCGGAGATGATGGGAATACTAATGTAATAAATAAGAGAGTTGGTAAAGATTCTCCTTTAGTTAATCTTCTAGGGGATATTGATGAAATAAATTCCTTCATTGGCTTAGCGTTAACCAAAATAAAATGGGAAGATATGCGAAAAGACCTAATGAAGGTTCAAAATGACTTATTTATTTTAGGCGAAGAGGCGATGCAGAATAGGGGTAGGGTCTCAGAGGAGAGTGTTAAATGGCTAGAAAATAGAACAGTTGAATATAGGAAAGAGTCTGGGCCTGTAAGATTGTTTGTAATACCGGGTGGTTCTGAAGAATCCTCATATCTTCATGTAGTTAGAAGTGTTGTAAGAAGGGTTGAAAGGAATGCTGTAAAGTACTCTAAAGAAGTTGAATTAAATAAATGGATTATTGTATATCTAAATAGGCTATCCTCATTACTATTTATAATGGCTGTAGTAGCAAATAAGAGAAATGGAGTTGAAGAACGTATTTATGATATAGGTAAATATTTCTGATATTCTTGAGGAAATAATCCAGACCTTATTAATAACTCGCAATTTTTACATATTAGTCTTCCAAATGTTGTAGGTTCTCCGCATATTAAGCATTTAGGCAATTCGCTGTTCATAGAATAATTATTACGAAGTCTCTCTGAAATAATATCGAACTGATTAATTATCTTTAATAAGGTTCCCGGCATTTTTTGCTCAAGAGAGTATAGTAAATCTCTCACTTTCGCTCTTAGTGTTGGTCTTTGCGATATGTATGGACATTCCTCTTCCTGGAATTCAAACCCCTTAAAATATGCATACATAGTAGTCTCCCATTCATAAATCTTCCTTAGTGGTTTAACTCTCATTACGAAACTATTACTGACCTGCAAAGGTCTGTCTCCAAATCTAATTAATCGTAAAAGGTCTCCTCTAATTAAATTTATAAAAATTGCTTGAACTTCATCATCCAGATTATGTCCAGTTACAACATAATCCGCTTTCTCTTTAAGCCCAGCATCGTTTATCAGTTTTCTTCTAAATCCACCACAGAATGTGCAAGCGGAAATTTTTAGATTTTTTCTGACTGTTGCTTCTACCATTTCATCTAGTGAAAATCCAATCTCTTTTTTAAAACTGGTAGCTATTAACTCAATACCGAGATCTTTAAGATAATTATTCAATTTCTTAGCTTGATCATTCCTATTGTATCCCTTTATTCCCTCATTTATATTAAAGGCTATTAGTTTTGATGGATTAATAAATGTTGATAAGGCATCAGCTAATACGAGGCTATCCTTTCCTCCAGAAACAGCCAAAAGTATTTTATTTGCATTAGTTAGCTTCTGTTTTTTGGCCTCAATTCTAATCCTTTCCTTTATATCGTTAATAAAACATTCTTTACATAGCCTTCTGTTACTATGAGATTGATATATTACTGCTTCCCTTGATTTACATACATCACAGATCATCCTTTTCCCTTCCTTCAATAATCTTCTTTCCACTTATAACTTCGTCTATGCTATGTATTGCACAACCTTCCTCTTCTAGGGTCTTTTTTATTTCTTCAAAATCCAAATTTGTTCCTTCAACAACTATCATTAATCCCATGGTTTCTACATCCATATCTGTAACGCTTATATTTACGCCATCTACTCCGTTTAAAGCTGATATTTTCTCAGCTAAATCTACTATTGATGTACCCTTAATCGGTTTTAAAACATCCAAAACAAGTCTTCTAATTGGCACTGTACATCAGATACAATAATATCAATCACTTAACATTAAAAGCTTACTTCATTCAGTATGACTTAAAAATTCTTATACTATTTTAAGATTTTTCCAATTTAAATACTTAAATTAGAAAAAACAAAAAGTCTGCGATAAGAGTATTGATTTAAGCTTTCTATACTTTATCTCTAGATTAACCTCTTAACTTACTCATGAAAGGTAATCGTCTAGCTATAAAAAAGCCAGCTTTAGCGCTAATAGCGAGGAAATAAATTTATAAATGATTAGATAGAGGGGTTTTAGTGGGGGGTCGATGATGGGGGTAGAACTATCTTTTCCGAAAGTTATTGGAAGGCAAGTATATGGAAGTTTATATGATTGTGACGAAGAAGTACTTAAAGATGCTAATAAATTAGAGCAAATAGTTAGAGGCGCTGCAGACGCTGGAAATATGAATATTTTGGATATAAAATCCTGGAAGATTGGAGAGGGTGTAAGTGTTGTAGCTATAGTATTAGAGAGCCACATTACTATACATACCTGGCCAGAGTACAGGTTTGCTACTATTGATGTTTATTCTTGCGGCGCTCATACAGATCCATATAAGGCCTTTATGTATATATCAGAGAATTTAAGAGCTAAGCGGTACACAATTAATGAGGTTGACAGATCATCAGAATTCTAATAGTAGGTGGAGGTTTAGCAGGGTTATTATTAGCGTATAATTTACGTGATTTAAATCCTATAGTATTTGATAGAAGACGTGTCGCAGGTAAGAAATGTACTGGTATAATAAGCTATAAAACCTTTTTTGATTTAAATGTCAGTAAAGAATTTATAGATAGGGAATTTAAATCGATAGAGATAAAATATGAAAATAAATATTCAGTTTATATTAAAACTAATATAATAAGATTAAATAGGGAAAAATTAGAGAAATGGCTTGACGAAGAAGTCAAACCAAAAAGACCAAGAAACGCAGTGATTAATGGGAATTCAGTAATTTTAGATGCAGAGAAATATAATGGTACTGTAATAGATTGCAGTGGATGGAAAGGCAAAGCTAAATGGATTAAGGCAGTAGAATATTTAGTAGAACCAATTGAAGAAGATAAAATAATAGTTTATATGGATAAAAGAAATAAAGGTGGTTTTAGCTGGATAGTTCCATTACCTTATGGTACTTTAGTTGGTGCAATGTCCTATGATGATCCTAGATTATTTATTCCTAAAGTTGGTAAGAGGATAATAGATGTTCATGGCGGCGTAATTCCGAGAGTATTGCCCAAAAAGCCTACTATGCTAAGACTAGGTGACTCAACGGGTATAATTAAAACCTTTACGGGAGGAGGAATATTTGGTATAGCAAGTTTATTAAGAGTATTAGTAGATGGTGTATATTCTAATAATTTTGCTAAATACTATGAAATTTATAATAAGTTATCTAAGGAGATAAGGAGCCAATATCGTATTACAAATTTTCTAGAAAATATATGGAGATTTATTCCTTTTTTATTTAAATTATATAATGGTAGAACAATTAATGTATCAGAGGAGTTTGATTTACACTCTCTTCTCGTTAGAAGATTTCCTCACTAAATTATAGCATCCCTCTCCCCTTTCTATTATACCCATTTTCAATAGCTCTGAAATAACTGCTTGAGGATTAGACACTCCTCTAGCTTTAAGATCTATAACAGCTATTATTTCGCCTACTGATATATAAGTTTTGAAATAGTCTATAGCTATTTCGATATCCTTTTGACTAACAGACACAAGATATATTAGTCTATTAATCATTTAACGTTATCGTGAGTTTAAAATCATATATAGAGTTGGTGAGGATACATAATGTAATAGGCGCGGCATTAGGTGCAATAATGGGCTATTTAGTTTCATCAGAGTGGAAGCTTGAGTTTAAACCTATACTGTTATCAGCATTAGTAGTTGGATTTATCGCAGCTGGAGGTTATGTAATAAATGATATATACGATGTTGAAATAGACAAGATAAATAAGCCTTCTAGGCCTATTCCCTCCGGAAGAGTATCAATCAATAGAGCAAAGGCATTTGCAATCGCAATGTTTTCTTTAGGAGAACTTTTAGCAATATTTTTGGGGATATATCAGACTATCTTAGCATTTTTTGTAACTATGGGTTTAATATACTATGCAAAAAAATTAAAAAAGACTGGAATTTATGGCAATCTTCTAGTAGCAATAACTACTGCATTATCAATTTTTTACGGAGGACTTGCGTTTTTTTCTGGGAATTGGTTAAGTAGAATAATCATCCCAACCTTCTATTCATTTTTCCTTACTTTAGTAAGAGAGATTGTTAAGGGGATAGAAGATTATACGGGAGATATGTTGCACAACGTGAGAACATTAGCTACGACTTTAGGTGTTTATAAATCTTGGAGAATAACCAAGGTATTACTTGTAATTTTGTTAGTAATTTCACCAATACCCTATTTTGTGGGATTTAATTTTATCTATGTTGTACTGCTTATATCAGTATTCGTTCCTTTCGTAATCCTTTCATTAATACAAAAGGAATCTATAGAAGGAGCTGTGAAAGCTAGAACATACCTAAAAATAGCCGCTATTTGTGGGATAATTGCATTTTTATTGGGCAGTTTACCTATTAGAGGTTAATCTGCTTATCTACTATATGTCTATAACCACCTTTAATTCCAACCACTCTTATAGTAATTACAGGCTTTTTATTTTGAGCAGATTGTAAAGGCACTCTAAACTCAAAACTACTATTAACTTTTATGTCATTAAAAGATTTAAAGTGAGCCTGTATACCATTTATCATAATATTTAGTATTAACTTGTCTAGGTTAACTTCACTTTCATTCTTTAAATTTAAAATAATATAACTACCATCTATCTTGCTTTCTACACTTACTTTAATATTTGGTACTTTTTCAGTTATACTATATGCAGATAAAATTACTCCATAATCTTTCTCATTAGAAGACTCTAGCATAGCAGTTATCGCATTCTTACCCTCGACTTCTACCTCATCACTATCAATACTAGGTGTTGAATTATATATTATTCCTCCATTATAATCTAATAATTTTAGAATACTTGACTTACCTTCATTTTTGATTACAAAATACGATTTATCTAATAAAGGCAACGTTATCTTTTCATGAGCATTTAAGATGAGAGGACCTACTGCTAGTTTATATTTTGTATTAAAGCCTTCTATTTCATAAAAAGTTACTGTGCTTACATTAAGGATATTAATAGTACGAATTGAAGGATGAGAAATTGTAACTTCATGCTTTCCTTCTTTAATTATTGGAGTTAAGTCGTAAATTATTGTTGATAAAATATAATTATCATTAATTTCAGCCTCAAAATTAGGTTTAAATTCTTTCGTTAATGAAAAATTGTCTAACCAAACTCTCCATCTAGGTAAATAATCTTTTTCACGTTTTATTTGGACTATCAAATAAAATTTACACGGCTTTATTAAAACATCTATTGGAAAAGTTGCTTCTTTGTTAGTATAATTAAGCTTAGTTGTTTTAGTAAAAGACTGGTAATCGATAGATCCATTAAGGCCTCCTTCGTCAAATAGCACTAACTCTCCTTTAGGCATAAATAAAAAGAGTATTGCTAGAAAATAAAATGAATGCTATAAAAAGTCCTTAATTTGATTAAGAGATTAGAGGTTCTAGATCTTGACTAGATTAAGAAGAAAAACTATCCAAATAAGATAATATTTAGTTCTTTATGTTTCATCAGGCTATGGAAGCTTTAAGGATTCTGAAGATATCAAGGATACTGAAAGGAGTTTTTACGAATAAATTAATGAAAGTCTTTGTGTAAGGATCATTAGCTTACTATAGTTTAGGTGCTTATTTGCGCTTTTGCTTTTTTAAATTTATTTCTTCGTCTACACTTTGAGCTACTTTTTATAAAAATAAAAATAATATATTATACTTTCTCAAGTTCACATCAAGGTATTGTGGAATATAGAAGAGTAAATAGTGCTCCTAGTACTCTAAAATTAGTATAAAAGGTTACCGAATCTATTGACTATAGTGAAAATAAATGGATTGTTAGAAGGTAAAATTGCTTATATACTCTTCCTATTAATTCTAAATAGATATGATAAAAGCAGTAGTCTTTGACGCTGATAAAACTTTATGGGATCATCATAATATATCAGAATTTGAAGAGCCACTAAGGCTGATTAATAATAACACAGTAGAAGATTCTAAGGGAAGAACTCTTCATTTATTTTCAGATGTAAGAGAGACGCTTAAGGAATTAAAAAACAAAGGACTAATAATAGGTCTTGCAACTTGGAATATAGAAGAAAAAACAAAAAAGGTTCTAGATATATTAGATCTTACACAATATTTTGATATAATAATCTCGCTTCAATATCCTTATAAATTTTTAATGATAGGCCATATTATAATAGAAAGTTATAAGAGAGGTATCAGTCTAAAACCTAATGAAATCCTATTTCTTGATGATAGGAGATGGAATTTTGGAAATATTTGGCTATATCTAGGTGATGTAAAGTGTCTAGAGGTAGGGAAAGATATAACAAGCTATAAAGATATATTTAAGATAATAAACGATATAGATTCTGAATAGTTTATATTTTAAACTTAGTTAAAGCTAAACAAAAATATAAAAAAGTTTAAAAATACTTAAACCAAATGGTGTAATCGTGAAAAAGATGATAGGTGATTTCTCCCTCCAAATTTGAAAATATTTCCAGAGGCTATTTTAAGATACATAAAGGTAATACAATTGATTATTATATTTCTATTATTAAGGTGACTGAGAATGCCAACCGGAGCTAGACTGTTAGTTGATTCTCTAAAAAGGGAAGGAGTTAAAGTAATCTTTGGCATTCCGGGACTATCTAATATGCAAATTTATGACGCTTTTGTTGAAGATCTTCAAAATGGAGAATTAAGACATGTATTAATGAGACATGAACAAGCTGCTGCCCACGCTGCAGATGGTTATGCAAGGGCTTCTGGAGTTCCTGGCGTTTGTACTGCAACTTCTGGTCCTGGTGCAACGAATTTAACAACGGGACTTATAACCGCATACTGGGATAGTTCTCCAGTAATTGCAATAACTGGTAATGTGCCTAGATCTGTAATGGGAAAAATGGCCTTTCAAGAGGCTGATGCTTTAGGCATATTTGAAAATATTACTAAGTATGTGATAGGTATAAAGAGAATAGATGAAATACCATTATGGGTAAAAAACGCTTTTTACATAGCAACAACTGGGAGACCGGGCCCAGTAGTGATCGATATTCCTAGAGATATATTTTATGAAAAGCTTGAAGAGGTAAAATGGCCAGAGAAACCGATCGTAAAGGGTTATAAGGAGTTCCCAACTAGAATAGATCAATTAGCACTAAAGAAAGCTGCTGAAAT
This sequence comes from Saccharolobus sp., assembly GCA_038734615.1. Lineage (GTDB taxonomy): Archaea > Thermoproteota > Thermoprotei_A > Sulfolobales > Sulfolobaceae > Saccharolobus. The sequence goes on from JAVYOH010000001.1 coordinate 84,370, forward strand.
TTTAATCAATGCTGAAAGACCAATAATTTTAGTAGGTACTGGTGTAGTATGGTCTAATGCTACAAAAGAAGTTCTAGAACTGGCTGAATTGTTACATATACCAATAGTTTCAACTTTTCCAGGGAAGACTGCTATTCCGCATGATCATCCACTTTATCTTGGTCCTATGGGATACTATGGGAGAGCAGAAGCATCTATGGCTGCTCTAGAATCGGATGCTATGCTAGTAGTAGGTACGAGATTTAGTGACAGAACATTTACCTCTTATGATGAAATGATTGAAACTAGGAAGAAATTCATCATGGTAAATATTGATCCTACGGATGGTGAAAAAGCTATAAGAGTAGATGTGGGTATATATGGTGATGCAAAGATAATACTAAAGGAATTAGCTAATGCCATAATTAAGCTAGGAAAAAAGAAAGAAAGAAGCGCATGGCTAAAACGTGTTAAAGAGTATAAAGAATATTATTCTCAATTTTACTATCATGATGAAAATGGAAAACTAAAACCATGGAAGATATTAAAAACTATTAGGCAAGTATTACCTAGAGATGCCATAGTTACAACTGGTGTAGGTCAACATCAAATGTGGGCTGAAGTATTTTGGGAAGTATTAGAGCCTAGAACCTTCTTAACGTCTTCGGGAATGGGCACTATGGGATTTGGTTTGCCAGCAGCAATAGGTGCTAAACTAGCTAGACCAGATAAGATAGTAGTTGATCTAGATGGGGACGGCTCATTCCTAATGACTGGAAACAATTTAGCTACTGCAGTAGATGGAAATATTCCAATAATATCAGTAATATTCGATAATAGGACTTTAGGCTTAGTTAGACAGGTTCAAGACTTATTCTTTGGCAGAAGAATAGTTGGTGTTGATTATGGACCTTCTCCAGACTTTGTGAAGCTTGCAGAAGCCTTTGGTGCATTAGGCTTTAATGCTACTAGTTATGAGGAAATAGAAAGATCGCTAAAAACTGCAATTAAAGAAAATGTGCCAGCAGTGATTAGAATACCAGTACATAAGGAAGAACTAGCCTTACCTACTTTACCCCCAGGTGGAAGATTGAGCCAGGTGATATTACGTGACCCAAGAAAAAGTAGTTAGAATATTAGCGTATTACAGAGACCCAGGATTAATAGAGAGGATAGCAGCTAACTTTAGAAAATTATTTATGGATATTAATTGGATATATGCATTTAGAGTTAATGAGGATAATTTATACGAATTCTATATAGGTGTTAAGGATCATACTAATTTTACCACTTCAGTTCTTCTATTAAGTAAAACTGTAGATGTTGAAAAGGTAGAGGTTTTAGAGGATGCAAACGTAAAGAAAGTTATAATAAGAGAAGGAAAGGCCATAACTAATGAAGAGGAAAAGGTAAACGAAGGAGATATAATAATTTATGTACCCGTCTTTAGTATAGTAAAAGAATATAGTTGGGGTGAGGTACGTGTCAAAAATATACACTGATAAAGATTCAAGTCTAGACCCTATTAAAGATAAAAAAATAGCAGTCTTAGGATATGGAAGTCAAGGTAGGGCATGGGCTCAAAATTTAAGGGATTCTGGGCTAAATGTAGTAGTTGGTTTAGAAAGAGAAGGGAAATCTTGGGAATTAGCTAAAAATGATGGATTTCAGCCATTACATACGAAGGATGCAGTAAAAGATGCAGATATCATAATTTTTCTAGTGCCAGACATGGTTCAGAGAACGTTATGGTTAGAACATGTAAAGCCCTATATGAAAGAAGGAGCAGATTTGGTCTTTGCACACGGTTTTAATATACACTTTAGACTAATTGAGCCTCTTGCAACTTCAGATGTTTATATGATAGCCCCTAAGGGTCCTGGTCCAACTGTAAGGGAATATTATAAGTCTGGTGGAGGAGTGCCAGCTCTAGTAGCAATTCACCAGGATATAAGTGGTAAGGCTTTACAAAAAGCTTTAGCGATAGCAAAGGCTATCGGTGCAACTAGAGCTGGTGTAATTCAGACTACATTTAAGGAAGAAACTGAAACTGATCTGTTCGGAGAGCAAGTTATACTGGTTGGTGGTATAATGGAACTGATGAATGCAGCATTTGAGACATTAGTGGAAGAAGGATATCAGCCAGAAGTTGCGTATTTCGAGACAATAAATGAGTTGAAAATGTTAGTAGACTTAGTTTATGAAAAAGGTATAACTGGAATGCTAAAGGCTGTTTCAGACACTGCTAAGTACGGCGGAATGACTGTAGGTAAATTTGTAATTAACCAAGACGTAAAGAATAGAATGAAAGAGGCATTAAAAAGAATAAAAAATGGTAAATTTGCAGAAGAATGGATTGAAGAATATGGGAAAGGTATGCCAACAGTAGTAAATGGTCTTTCAAATATTCAAAATAGCTTAGAAGAAAGAGTAGGAAATCAGTTAAGAGAATTGATTCAAAAGGGAAAACCTAAAAGCTAACCTATTTTAATATTATTTTGTGAATACCAGAAAAAGCCGAGGTACTGCTGTTGAACGTGAGATAGTAAACAAACTTCGTGAAAAAGGATTTGCAGTGTTAAGAGCACCTGCTAGCGGCAGTAAGAGAAAGGATTCAGTGCCAGATATAATAGCTCTAAAAAATGGTATAATTATTCTTATTGAGATGAAAAGTAGGAAAGATGGGGGGAGAGTATATGTAAGAAAGGACCAGGCTGAAGGAATTCTGGATTTTGCAAGGAAAAGCGGTGGGTTTCTGTTTTTGGGCGTAAAGAAACCTGGTATTTTAAAGTTCGTTCCATTTAGTAAGTTGAGGAGAACAGAAGCAGGTAATTATGTAGTAGATCCAGAAGATATTATGGATGGTTTAGACGTAGATGGATTAGTAAGGATAGCAGAGGCAAAAATAAGCAAAACATTAGATAATTTTCTCTGACTTACTCAGATAGTTTTATTTTTATCTTTGTATTAGTCTTCTTTTCAAATCTTTTTAATCTCTGTACTAATTTTCTATTATATTTCCCTATCTCATCCTTAGGTATAGTTATAATATATTCCCCATTTTCAAACGTGATTGTTGCATTAGGAATTACGTTATTTACTATCTTCGATATTTTAAATTGAATGCTATTAGATTCTATTCCCTTATTTACTGGTACTATCATCGTTTGCTCTCCGAATACATAAATTTCATATTCAGTGTTCCCGGTAATCAGGTCTTTAATTTCAACTACTGGTCTAGCTAAATCAGCTTCCCTTAGCCCAGCTGGAACCTTTACAGTCATTTCTAATGTATATACTTTAGCTACATTACCTGAGTGAATAAATATTATAGTATCGAGAATATTAGGTATAGTACCTATATCAGCTCTATTTACAAACCTATGTATAGCATCTATAGGGGAAGTCGCATGGACTACTCCTATCATCCCAACTCCGGCTAATCGCAAATCTATATAGAGTCTGAAATCTTCATCGTTTCGCATCTCGTCATATACCGTATAATCTGGTCTACTCAACAATAATATATCATGTAATTCTCCAATTTCAGCATAGTTCTTAGAATATTGTGTTATATCTGGTGGTAAATGCATATCCCTAGGGGATTCTACGGTCTTCACTACTTTTCCTAACCTCATGTAGTACTCAGCTAAGGCCTGTGCAAATGTTGTCTTGCCCATACCAGGAGCGCCTGCAATAATAATGCCTTCGGCCCTTTGCTCTAATCTCTTTATTAATTTATCGTCTAGATTATATTCCTCTAATTTCTTTCTAACAACTGGTCTAGCTATAGTAATTTCCCAGCCATCACTTAAGGGTGGTCTAGTTATAATTACTCTATAATCACTTAGTTGAATAATGAGAGACCCCTTTCTTTCTATTTCTATAAATGATCCCTTTACGAATCTAACTGCATTGATTATCTCGTTGGCTATCCTTCTTACGTCAGTTGAAAGTAAAGGAGTATCTGAAAGACTTACAAATTTCCAATTTCCCGGTCTACCTTTTTTAGCTCTAGGTACAGTATCTTCCTTTATATGTACACTCATAGTTTCACTATCAAAAAATCTCTCAAATGATAGATTCTGATCAATTGGCTGAAGAAAGTAATATGGTATACCCATTATTTCACAAATTTTTCTTTGTATTTCGTAAGCAGTAACTATTATACAACCTTTCTTTGCACAATATTCGCGAATTGTTTCGTTTACATCCCCCTTATTAGAGCCATCATCAACGATCTCGAAATTAACTAAAACCCTCTCCGTTACCTCCTTTATTCTCTTAACTTCATCAAGAGCTATTTCTGCACTCACTAATCCTTCATTGCTTTCCCTTTCTAGCTCTGTTATTAATGACTTATGAATTATTATATTGCCATTAATTATCCCTTTCTCTAAATATTTAGAGAATCCAAATAACAATGAACTCTTATCCAATGCTAAATCATTCAAAATCTTACTCCCCACTTTTCATTGCTTTTAATTAAATGGAAAAATAAAAAACTACTCTTTAATTATCTCTAAAAAGTATTCATGTATAGCAGTACTGCTAGATAACTCTGGATGGAAAGTTGAAGCTAACATATTATTCTGCTGTACTAGAACTGTTACATCATTTAATTCAGCGAGAATTTTAGCTGTGTTCTTTACCTTTGTTATCGCAGGTGCTCTGATAAACACAAATCTTTCTCTTCCTTTACCTATTTTTGACAGATCTACTGTAGCTTCAAAACTTTCTCTTTGCCTTCCATAATAATTCCTAATAATTGTTATATCCATAATGCCTAATAAGGGTTGTGTGGTCTTACCTACTCTAGCATCACTAACCTCTTTAGCTAGCATTATAGCACCTGCGCATGTACCTAAAACCGGTAACCCTGAATGTATTTTATCTTTTATTGAATCCAATATTCCGAGTCTCTTAGCAATTAGCCCAATAGTCGTACTCTCTCCACCTGGTATTATTATACCATCAACATTATCGAGATCTTTAGGTATTTTTATACTTACTACTTCTCCCTCAATATTTAATTTACTAAAAGTCCTTTTTAGTTGAATTGCGTGTTCTTCAAAGCTTCCTTGATAACTAACTATTCCTATCCTCATAATCCTCTTACCTGTAACAATTCTTCTGGTTTTAATGATTTTATATCAATTCCCATCATGCTCTTTTGTTCACTTATCATCTTTTGAGCCTCTAATACTATTTCTGGATACTCCCAACAAGAAGTAGCGAGAACCACGGCCTTTGCTCTTTCCTCTGGGTCTTGACTCTTAAAGATTCCAGATCCTACAAAAATCCCATCAGCTCCTAACCACATCATTAGTGCGGCATCGGCTGGGGTAGCTATTCCACCAGCTGCAAAATTAACTACTGGTAATCTCTTTAACTTTGAAGTCAACTCAACTAGTTGATATGGCACTTGGTATTCTCTAGCTTTTTTTACTCTATCTTCTTCTACCATGCTAATTAGGCTTCTTAACTCGCTATTTATTATTTTAATATGTTTTACAGCTTCACTTACGTTTCCAGTTCCAGCTTCACCTTTTGTTCTTATCATTGATGCTCCTTCTGATATTCTTCTTAATGCTTCTCCTAAGTTTCTTGCACCATTTACGAAAGGTACTTTAAATTCCCACTTATTAATATGATGCTCTTCATCTGCCGGTGTTAGGACCTCACTCTCATCTATCATATCAACTCCTAATGCTTCTAATATTTTAGCCTCGTAGTAATGGCCTATTCTAACTTTAGCCATTACTGGTATAGTTATAGAATTCATAACCTCTTCTATAACTCTTGGATCAGCCATTCTCGCTACTCCACCAGATTTTCTCACATCGTAAGGTAATTTATCTAGAACCATTACTGCTACAGCACCTGCTTCCTCTGCAATTTGTGCTTGCTGCACATTTGTCACATCCATTACTACTCCCCCTTTTTGAAATATTGGAAAGGCATGCTTCACTCTAGTATTTCCAAAAGTTATTTCAGTTATATCCTTTCTTAATTCTGGAAGAAATTCTAAGAATCCATTATCTTTTATAATATCCTTTACTTCTGCTAATTTATAGAAAAAATCTTCAATCTCAGCAAAAGATAATTCATATAGTCTCATAACATTATATAGTTTGACCCAAAAAATTTAAAACCTATGTTAAACGAGCTTTTTGTTTTCTCTCACCTTCTGCCCTTATCTTCACAATTCCCATAAATATTGCACAATTTACACAATAGCATTTAGTTAGAGGGTATCTAGCTATGATTGCACCTTTTTTCTCTAATTCAGCTGCTAGTGAAGCATCTACTGGACTATACATTTTAGTTACACATACGGCTTTATCCTCTGGTACTCTGGCCCCACATTGGTCACAATAAACATAACCTACATGGCCTTTATCTCCCTTTCTCCTTCCTCTGTTTTCTCTTTTCTTGGGCAAGTTTGTAACCCTATTTAATTCACACTACTTAATCTCTAATAAGTTTTTGCAATCCTCAACACTGTTTTAGCATCCATTTTACAAATCGCACATTTATCAGATATTTTTACCTCTTCTGTTGGGTGTCCTAATACTCTAGCCCCCGTAATTTCCTCTATCTTTAAACCACATTCATTTCTACCACACCAGGGAATTTCTACAATGCCTAATTCATTTTCAATTATTCTCCTAGCATTCTCGATATCATTGGAATATTTTATTTTTGATTTTAAAAACTCCCAAGCTCTTTTCCTTAAATCATTTTGTAATTGATTTAAAATCTCCTTTATTTTACTGGCTAATTCTTCCTTCTTTATTTTAAAAGACTCTAAATTATCTCTCCTCTTTATAAATACCATATTTGCTGAAAGCTCCCTATTGCCTATTTCAATTCGCAATGGTACACCCTTTAGTTCCCATATATAATATTTCTCGCCTGGCGTCTTTTCAGGATCTAAATCTACAAAGCATGTTATATCGTTCTTATTTAATGTATCACAAATTTCTATAGAATAATCTAAAATACGCTTTGTTTCATTTTCTGTTTTACTGGGAATGGGTACTACAACTACTTTGATTGGAGAGACAAGAGGTGGTAAGACTGGTCCATGATCATCTCCATGGATTGATATCACAGTAGCTATTGCTCTATCAGAAATTCCATAACTAGTCTGATGAGGGTAGTCTAAACTTCCATCCCTTTTCTGAATTTTGAAATCCAATGCTTTACTAAAATTCTGGCCTAAATGATGTGCTGTACCTATTTGCATTACTCTCCCATCTGGCATTATAGTGTCAAATGCATATGTATGCAGTGCTCCTGCAAATCTATCCCATTCTGGCCTCTCAGAAATTACATATGGAATACCCAATTCATCAAAAAACTTCTTATAAATTTCTATGGCCTCTTGAACTTGTCTCTGAGCATCTTCGTAACTTTCGTGAACTGTATGTGCCTCCTTAAAAGTGGATATTTCCCTTAATCTTATCAAAGGCCTAGTTGCTTTTGTCTCGTATCTAAATACATTTACTATTTGATAGTATTTTTTAGGTAATTGTTTATAGCTTTTTATCCATAAACTTTCCATTATTGTTATTGCAACTTCACTTGTAGGTCTTAATGCCAACTTTATATCTAAATCCTCATTTCCACCCTTAGTTACCCAGAGAACTTCATTCTCAAATCCCCTAATATGGGTGCTTTCTCTTCTCAGTAAATCCTCTGGAATTAGTAATGGGAATAATACTTCCTCATGTCCCGTTGAATCTAGCAATTTTCTTATTAATCCAACTATGTTTTGTCTCAATTTGAAACCATAAGGCATCCATACTCCCATACCTTTTATCGGATATCTACCATAATCATAGAACTCTCCTTCTCTTAAAACCCAATCAAACCATTCACTAAAATTTTTTGACCATTTCTCTCTAGTTAGCTGCACAAGAAGGAGAAAACATAAGAAATAAAAAACTTTAACTTTAGAATTTACCGAATAACATTAACACTGCGAATAATATTCCATATACTGCTATTCCTTCTCCTATAGCTACGAATATTAGTACTGTACCGAACATATCTCTTCTCTCTGTTAAAACACCTACGCCTGCAGCAGCAGCCATACCTACTGCAACACCTGCACCAATAGCTGCTAGACCTACTGCAAGGCCTGCACCAATATTAATACCTGCAAAACCTTGCGCAGTGTCTGATGGTGCTTGTGATACTGCTATAATACTTGATAATAAAATAGGTATTATAATACTTAGAACTAGTGCAGTTCTCTTCATCTTTAATTCCCACACATTTATTATGATAATTCCTTTAAAACCTTTCTTTTAATTTCATCTAATTCATTAAGTCTAGCTTTTAATAGTTTTTCATATTCGACGTTTATATTTTTTAAAACTTCGCTTTTCTTCTCTTCTAATGCCGATTCTAACATTTGCAAATATTTATTCGGCTCCACTTTTTCTCCTCCTCTCCAAAACTCTTCTTATAGTTTTAAGTCTAAAGAACTCTTCCCTTTGCCTATCTTCTAAAATTTGTCTTATATATTTAACAGATCTGTTATAGAAGGGTAAAACATAGTTATCTATAGAATTTATAAGTCTTTGAGTTTTTCTCAATTCTTCTACCAACAATCTTATTGTACTTTCTAATTCCACTAAGCGTATAACTTTATTCAAGGCATCAGACATTTTCTCATATGACTCGGATAAATAAGGTGAAGTTTCAATATCACTAAAAGGTTTAGGCGGAATACTACTTTGATTTATTCTCAAAATTGGTACTCTTACACCGAAGATTACTCTCATAGATGTTGAAACATCTAAACTGGGTTTTTGTGAATAAGCTATACCTTCTATATTTGAAATTCCCTCAGCAGCTACAGCTTGTAAGTAGCTATTATAGACTTGTTTCATAACTTCATTGACTTCATTATATATTCTTTCATAGTCTGCTGTATATGTCCTTAAATATAATAGTAATACTTCTCTTTTATTTTCTAATAATCTTTTTATACTAACAATATTCCTTAACTGTCTTCTCAATTGTATTAAATTTATCTTAGTTGGTAAAATTCTTTGGCTCATTTCTTACCCCTATAGTTTGGATGGTATTTCTGAATATATTGAGTTTTTATATTAGTTAATTCAGTTTCTGGTAATACAGATAAAACTTCCCAACCTATATCTAATGTTGTTTCAATGTCTCTATTTTCATTGAAACCTTGACTGAGAAATCTTCTTTCGAACAGTTCTCCAAATAGCAAGTATTTCCTATCGACTTCAGATAAGGAATCTTCACCAATAATTGCAGCTAAACCTCTAGTATCTACTGCTCTAGCATATGAGGCAAATAATTGATTATATAAATCCTTATGATCTTCTCTAGTCTTTCCTTCTCCTATTCCATCCTTAGCTAGTCTAGATAGGCTAGATAATACATTAATTGGCGGATATATGCCCTTGTTGTATAGTGATCTATCAAGCACCACTTGCCCTTCTGTTATATATCCTGTTAAATCTGGAATTGGATGCGTTATATCATCATTAGGCATTGTTAATATTGGCATTTGCGTAATTGATCCTTTTTTTCCTATTACTTTTCCAGCCCTTTCATATATAGTAGCCAAATCAGTATACATATAGCCTGGGTATCCTTGTCTACCAGGTACTTCCTCTTTTGATGCACTTATTTCCCTAAGAGCTTCACAATAATTTGTCATATCAATTAGTATAGCCAATACATGCAGATCTTGCTCAAACGCTAGATACTCGGCTAACGTTAATGCAGTTTTAGGAGTTAGTATCTTCATTACTGGTGGTTCATTAGCCAGACTAACTATCATAGAAACTCTATTAATAGCTCCAGTTTCTTCGAAGAATTTACGGAAGAACAGAGCATCATCGTATCTTGCACCTATTGCAGCGAAAACTACTGCGAAATTGCTTTCTTCTCCTCTTACTGTTGCTTGTTTAGCTATCTGTGCAGCTAGCATATTTGCAGGGAGTCCACTACCACTGAAAATGGGTAATTTTTGTCCTCTTAATAATGAAGCAAGTCCATCTATTGCAGATATACCAGTTTGTATAAATTCCTCTGGATATTCTCTAGCAGAAGGATTTAGAGGAGATCCATTTATATCCCTTTTTTCTCCCTTAATTACTGGGGGACCATTATCCAATGGGTCGCCTAATGGGTTAAATATTCTTCCTAACATTTCCTCAGAGATTTTTACTTCTAATCCTCTTCCTAACATTCTCACTTTCGTGCTAGTAGGAGAAATTCCAGTAGTTCCCTCAAATACTTGCACAGTAGCAACTCCTAATTGAGAATCCACTACTAATCCTCTTCTTTTTTCACCATTTGGCATTTCTATTTCTACTAATTCGTTATAGGAAGCATCAGTAACTCCTTGAACTACTAATAAAGGGCCTTTAATCATTGAAATATTAGTATATTCCCTTACACTTAACATTATGAAACAACCTCCTTTTCTAAACTATCAAAAGCTGAAATTAATTTTCTTTCCAACTCATCATATTTATTAAGCTCATCGTTTTTAATGGTAGCCTTTGACCTTATTATCTCTGGTAATAATGGTCCTATCTTATCCATAATCTTCTTAACTGGTAATCCCTTTTCAATTAGTGTAGAAGCGCGAGTATTGAAAATATGTATTAGTCTCATTATCCTAGCTTGTTTCTGTGGAGATGAGAACGCGTCTATATCATCATAAGCGTTTTGTTTTAAGAAGGCTTCTTTTATTAGTCTCGCGGTCTCAAGTATCAACTTATCCTTTTCCGCTAATGATTCTGGACCTACTAACCTAACTATTTGAGTTAATTCATCCTCTCTAATTAATGTTTTTACCATCAGTTCTCTCATTTCTTTCCATTTTGGATCTACATTAGTATCCCACCAATTCGCTACTAAGTCAACATATGCAGAGAATCCTTGAAGCCAATTGATAGCTGGATAATGTCTAGCTTGAGCTAAAGATACAGATAATGGCCAAAATACCTTAACAAATCGTAAGGTATGGCTTGTAACTGGCTCAGTGAAATCACCACCAGGTGGTGAAACTGCGGAGGCAACACTAACAGAACCAAATCTTTCTGGCCTTCCTATTGTTTTAACTCTTCCAGCCCTCTCATAATACTCAGCTAATCTAGATGCTAAGTAGCTAGGGAATCCTTCTTCTGCTGGCATTTCTTCCATTCTACCTCCTAAGTCTCTTAATGCTTCTGCCCATCTAGAAGTAGAGTCTGCAACCAATAAGGTATCATATCCCTGATCTCTGAAATATTCTGCGATGGTTATTCCAACATAGATACTAGCTTCTCTAGCTGCTACTGGCATATTACTTGTATTTGCAATCAAAATTGTCCTATCCAACAATGGTCTTCCAGTCCAAGGATCTTTAAGCTTAGGGAATTGTCTTAACTCGTCAGTCATTTCATTACCTCTCTCTCCGCAGCCTACGTAAATTATTATTTTTGCAGCACTCCATTTTGCTAAGCTTTGTAGAGTTACTGTCTTTCCACTTCCAAAAGGTCCAGGAATTGCTGCAGTACCACCTTTGGCTATGGGAAATATAGTATCTAAGACTCTAGTTCCAGTTAAAAGAGGCTCTGTTGGTTCTAATTTCTCTTTAAACGGCCTTGGGATTCTGACAGGCCATTTTTGTATTAGCTTTATTGGAACCTCATCTCCGTTCATGTCTACTATCGCTATATTGTCTTCAATAGTGTAATCACCCTCTGCTATAATCTCTTTTATACTTCCATGTACATATGGGGGGACCATAATTCGATGTTCTACTAACGGCGTTTCATTTACTATACCTATTATATCTCCTCCTTCTATTTTATCTCCCTTCTTTACTTTAGGTATAAAATGCCATTTTGCCTTTCTATCTATCGATGGAACCTTAACTCCCCTTATAATAAAGGGTGAGTTAGTTAACGTTCTAATTAAATCTAGTGGTCTTTGTAAACCATCAAATAATTTCCCTACAAGTCCCGGACCTAATTCTACAGAAAGAGGGGCTCCAGTTCTATATACTGGCTCGTTTGGCTTTATTCCACTAGTATCCTCATAAACCTGAATAAATGCTCTATCTCCCTCTATTCTTGTAATCTCTCCAACAAGTCTTTGTTCTCCTACTTCAACTACCTCGTACATTTGCGCATTTCTCATATTGTCTGCCACTACTAATGGACCATTAACTCTAATTATTCGTCCTTTCTCATCCATTCTCATTTACCTCCGAACAACATATCAGAAATATTTCCTCTCATATTATCAAATACTTGGTCTAAGATAAGCTTTAATGAAAAATCTTTTGTTAATCCAGTACTCTCATAGTATATTTTTATACCGCCTAACATTTTTTCATCTACTTGAATTACAATATTTCTACCTTTGACTAAACTTTCTATCAATGATTTATCCTTAGTTGAGCAGAACAGTGTAACTTTTTCATCTCCTTTTATTTCTCTGCTAACCATATTTTTGAGTGCCTCTCTATACTCATTACTTCCGACTATATCGTTAATTTTTTCCAAAATTTTTTCATACACTTTATTTATCCAATATTCCTTTTCTGCTAATATTAGCCTTTTATTTTCTACCTCTAATCTAGCTTTCTCTCCTTCTATCTCTTCTTTAGTTTTATTCAATAGGTTGAGAACCTTTTGCTTGTATTCTTCTTTTATACTATTATATTTCTCTTCTAATATTTTCAAAGATTCATTTAAACTTTTCTTTAACTCACTATCTATCTCTTCTTTTACTTTATTTATAGATTGGTCTAACAATTTCTCAAATTCCATAAATCTCACCCAAAACCTAATGCTCTCATAATCATTTTCTTAACATCAACTGGTTTAGACTCACTAAATGGTGAGGGAATTATTGTTACTAAAGGCTTTTTTTGATTTGCTATTAACGGATCTATTTTTTCCTTAACAGGTTCATACATATCTTTTGTTATAAGGATTAAATCTATATCTTCTCTTTTTTTCAATTCAGAAATTGAATTTGGCAATATATACGGATCTTCCAAAAAGTTTCCTTCAGCACCGACCATTCTAAACAAGGAAACAGTGTATCTATCGCCCAATACGTAAACCTTACCCATTGCGAACTAATTCTAAACAACAAAGATTAAATACTTATAAGATACTCTTCACCTTACTTATGCTAGGGAAAAGAGTGATATTGCCAGAGAATATGGTAAGATTACAACTGATTGTTAATAAGGATAACTTAAACCCCCTAGTGACAAAATTATTGAAATTTGGAGTATACCAACCAGAGGACCCTTTATATCCTATAAGCAATGAGAGGATAGGAGAGTCTAGAAGGATCATAAATAGTATAGTGGATCATATAGAAAAACTGAAAATAATAATGGAAATAGGAGGTTTAGTCTTAGAACCTTCAGGTAGCATGAAAGTAATAAACTGGATAAGAGCTTCTGAGGAAATAAGCGACGAAGCAACTAAACTTGAAGAAAGGTATAAGGAATTACTTGAGGAAATAGGTAGACTTAAGGCTGAAAGAGATCTTTACCTACAGCAATTAAAAGAAATAGAGTCTTTCAAAAGTATCACAATAGACCTATCAAGACTTTATTCATTAAAACTATTTAGCGTAGTTTTAACACAAATTACTGGAGATAAACTAGAGCTTCTTAAGAAAACCATAGGAGATAAAGGCTTTATATATAGTGTAAAAGTCAAAGAAAACGTTTTCAGTACAATAATTATTACAGAAAAAGATAACGAGTTGGATAAAAAATTAAGAGACTTAGGCATTCGAAAATTTGAGCTACAAGAGGGAAAGGCTCCATCACAAATTTATACTGAACTTCTAGAAAAAATAAACCAAATAAATACCATATTGGAAAGAACCAGAGAGGAATTGGCAAAGAAAGTTAGAAATGAAGAAAACTATATAAAGAATCTATATGGAAAATTACTGACATGTAGAGATGCACTAAATATAATTAATAAAGCTAGAGTATCTGAATATTACATACAATTAGAGGGATATGTGCCAGAAAGATATTTGAAGAAAATTCAAGAGGAAACTAAGGATATAGCATTTACTACGTACATGAGACCAAGAAGATATGGTGAAAAAGAAGATCCTCCAACATTAGTTCAATTGCCTAAATCAATTAAGGTATTAGAGTCTCTAGTAGAAATATATGGTACTACTTCGTATTGGGAGATCTCACCATTAGTCTTCTTAGTATTCACTTTTCCAATTCTCTTCGGTCTTATGTTCCCTGATTTCGGTAATGCGTTAGTATTATTACTCTTCTCCATATGGTTCTATAAATATGGAAAGAAAAAAGGTAGCGAAAATATACCGAAATTATCTATAATACTTATTTACTCAAGCATAGTAGCAATGATAACTGGGTTAATAGCAAGAGACTTCTTTGGACCATTACCAGTAGGAGGATTAAGAGAAATATTAAATAGTGATTCTTATACAGTAGGGCCTTTATACTATCTATGGCCAATTCCTACTTCCGTATCTGAGGCTATAAAATTCCTCTTACCTTTTGGTGAATATAGTACTAGTACAGGTATAGAAAATACAATGTTACTCTCAGTTTTATTAGGAGCATTAGCGCTTTTTGTCAGCTCATTATTAGGTTTAATTAATGCTATTAGGAAAAAAGATCCAGAGTTCATATTATTTGAGAAGCTACCCCTATTTCTAATATATGTAGTACCAATTTTCATCTTCATGTATGGCATTACAAATCCATCACACTTTTTTGAAGTAGATGAGCAAATATTAGGCCAAATACTAAATGCGGTATTAATGAAATCGTTTAATGAAAATATAATAGGTTATGGAATAGTTTGGTGGACGTCTTTCGCTTTATTATATAACTGGCTATCTCATGCGATAATAGTCAGAAAACATGAAGGCTCTTCATTAGGTTCTGCTATAGCTATGGGGTTCATAGAAGGTGGTTTTGAAGGCGCACTTTTACTACTTTCTAACACTATATCATTCATAAGAGTCTTAGTATTTGCCTTATCTCACTATTATATATTATATGCATTCTCCTACATGGCATATCTTGTAGCACCATCCACAAATACTATAAGTGTACTCATAAATCCATTATCTATAGTAATTTTAATAATAGGTAATTTACTAGCGATAGGTTTAGAAGGATTAGTAGTTTTCATACAAGACTTAAGGCTGCATTTCTATGAGATGTTTAGCAAATTCTATGAAGGAAGAGGAAGAAAGTTTGAGC
Organism: Saccharolobus sp.; assembly: GCA_038734615.1. GTDB lineage: Archaea > Thermoproteota > Thermoprotei_A > Sulfolobales > Sulfolobaceae > Saccharolobus. The sequence continues at coordinate 99,632 of JAVYOH010000001.1, forward strand.
CAGCAATATCTTACATCTTACTTGAGTAAGGTAGGTCTGATTTTTTCTATATTATTTCTTATAACAACTAATTTTTTCTCCACATCCTTTTCCATCTCAACTGGTATTTTCTTGAATAGTGTAGATACTGAACCTATCTTATGACCAGGCTTAATAGTTAATTTAGAAGCATCATCCCATCTTTCATTTTCTATATTACCTAGATTTAACATTTCGTATATCTTTTTAGAATGTGTTGGCATTAAAGGATAGAGCATTATCGCTATGCTTCTAACTGAATTAATAGTAATATATAACGTATTACTTAACTCCATAATCTTATTTGCCTTATATAAATTCCATGGAGCTTTCAAATTTAAGTAAGTATTACCTTCTCTTACTAATTTTAACAATTCCTCTGTACCTGCCTTTAATTTGCCTTTCTCGAATAATTCACTCATAGCTTTAGGGGTTGATTCTATCAGTTGTATTAATTTCTTATCGTTCTCGTCAGTAATATCTTTATTAAACTCTGGAACAATTCCATTGAAATATCGCACTATCATGCTTAGAACTCTATTTATGTAATTGCCTATATCATCGTTCAATTCTGTATTAACTATTCTAATAGTCTCCCTCCAAGTAAAGTTAGTATCTTTTTCCTCTGGCCTTAACCTAATCAATATGAATCTCCAATATTCTATATCCATTAATTGTGGAGCCTCATCAATCCATATTCCTATTTTTCTACTTTTACTAAATTTTTGCCCTTCATATAGTAAATATTCTGTCGCTGCGATTACTGTCGGTAAATTATATCCTTCTTCAGAAGCCATTAACATTGCAGGAAGAATAACAGCATGGAAAGGTATATTATCCTTTCCTATAAAATAATAACTCTTTACGTCATTTCCAAACCAGAATTTTTTCCACTCTTCTGGTTTACCTTTATTTTCGAAATATTCAATTGTAGCAGAAATATAACCTAAAAGGGCCTCAAACCATACGTAAATTGTCTTATCTTGAGCTTCATTAAAAGGAGCTGGTATACCCCATCTATTATCCCTAGTTAAGCTTCTAGGCTTTAGCCCTTCATTAACCCAACTTAATGCTACAGATTTTACGTTATCTGGCATATCTTTTGAATTGAGTGTCCATTCTCTTATTTTATCATTAAACACGCTTAAATCGAAGAACCAATGTTTAGTTCTCTTAAAAACTGGGCTTCTTCCACAAATACTACACTTAGGATTTATTAGCAAATTAGGAGTAAGAAGCCTTCCACAATTATCACATTGATCTCCTCTTGCGTCCTCAAAACCGCAATATGGACAAGTTCCTTTTATGAATCTATCTGGTAAATATATTTTATCATATTCGCAGTATGGTACCTCATCTTCAACAGTTTTAATATATTTATTTAATTTAAGTAAAAAATCTTTGACAAATTTTTTATGTGTCTCGTTTTCAGTCCTAGTATAATTATCAAAGCTTATTTCCCATACGTTTAGAAAAAGATGCTTATCGTATTCATGCGCTTGATCAGTTAATTCCTTCGGGCTAACTTTCCTCTTTATTGCTTCTATTTCTATTGGTGTTCCATGTTCATCACTACCACTTACAAAGACAACGTTATCTTTATCATATTTTAATCTAGCATACCTTGCGAAAACATCGGCTGAAAGTATAGAACCTATTAAATTGCCTAGATGCGGTACTGAGTTTACATAAGGCCACGCAGCTGTAACAAGTATTTTCATTAGATGTGTTTTTAGACCAAGCTTTTATTAAACATTATCTGATAATTGATTAAATGAAGCAATGGTATTAGACGTTAAGAAATATCCATTTATTAAAAGTGTAGAGGCAGAATTACAGAAATATGGCGGAGGAGTAACGCTCATGGATATACTAATGACTAATAATAATATTCTAGACTTAGCTAAAAATAGAATTCAAAAAGTGCTAAATGATGAGGAACTTCCAAATTATTTAACCTATACAGAACCTGTATTGGTATTTTATACAGTATTACTTTTATTATCTATAATAAACAATCATGAATTTAGTAAAAAATATTCCTTCTTTGAGTTAAGGCAATTTAAAAAGATTCTTGAAACCGAAAATGAGGAGAACTTACTAGATCTCGCAAAATTTCTTAATATTAATATCAATAAATGTAGTAAGATAGAAATCCGTTTAGAAAAAATTAAAATAAATAAAGACTATTGTATCAATTTTATAGAATATTTAAAATTGACGCGAAATATGAGCGACGAATGGAATTTGAATAAGCAGATTTTACATAAAGGAAATGTATACCTAGATAAGAATCAATTGATACAATTAGTATCAGAAGGAATAAGATTAAGAATACTTGATATGATAAGACCTATAAGCATAAAAGAAATACCGGAAAAGCTTAGAGATTTAATAGTTAAAAAAGGAAATATACCACCTTGTATTCAGAATATTTTGAATAAAGATAAATTGAATGAAGAGGAAATAAGGATTCTGATCACATTTTATATAAATATAGGAAAAAGCTTAAGCAGTATATCAGTAATTATGAAAAAATGGGATATATCAAATCTAGAGGATTTGTATAAGCAATACAGAGGAAATAAGGATACAAGATATATAGTATATTCTTGCAAAAAGATGAAAGAATTAAATCTCTGCGTAAGTAATTGTAATGTTAAAAACCCATTGCAACTTTATTTTGCTAATACAGTATAGACCACGTAAAGTCGTTGAACTACTGTTATTGAAGTTAAAAGTAAGAATAAATAATAGACATATAGTGATGTTTCATAACTAAATACTGATAACAACAGAATTATTAAGATAAAAACTATTCTTTCACCTCTCTCTATGATTCCTCTTCCTTCCATTTTTATACCTAAGGCTTCAGCTTTAGCTCTAATATATGAAATAACTAATGATAGTCCAACGGTTATGGCTACGAGAAAAGATGGAAAATTGATAAATATAAAAGCTGAAATGTATAATGTATCTTCGATTCTGTCAAGAGTTGAATCTAAAAAGCTACCAAGAGATGAGACACTGTTTGATAGTCTTGCTACTTCACCATCTATAGCATCCATTAACGCAGAAAGTATTAGAAATAGTAATGCTATTATTACATTTTTCCCCATCATTTCAAAGAAATAAAATAGTGAAAATATTAATCCTGTTATTGTAATATAATTTGCCTTAACGTGAATATCAACTAAAACTTTAGCTATAGGTCTCAGTATCTTTTTACTCTGCCTTCTAATTTTGGTTATCATAGGGAACCACTATTATTATAAACTTCTTTAACTACTGATAAGCAATGGCATCTAAAAAACTAATCTTGGTCACATCGGAATCACATCCTTTACATAAAATTTTTATGGAAATAATAGATGAAATATCAAAAGAGTTAAACCTAGAAAAAGAAGTTAAAATAGAAGATTATGCATTTTTAGCAGATTATGGAGAAAAAGATGAGTTCGATATGCCATTTCTTCCACAACTGCTTATACAGTTAAACGATGGGAAAATAGTCCCAGTACTTACAAAGATTCCCTTTGATTCACAACTTAAGCCAGATAAGAATGCAGGAAAACAAGAAGCTATTAAAAAAATTAAAAACCTAGAGTAGGATAACAATATTTTGAAGTGAGAAAGTTTGAGTTATGTACCTCACGTTCCATATGTGCCTACGCCAGAAAAAGTAGTTAAGAAAATGTTAGAAATCGCTAAGGCTGGTGTAAACGATATAGTCTATGATTTAGGATGTGGAGATGGTAGGATAATAATATCAGCAGTAAAGGACTTTAACGTTAAGAAGTCTTTATGTATAGAAATAAATGAAGAAAGAATAAGAGAAACGACAGCAAATATTGAAAAATACGGAGTAGTTGGAAGAGCAAGCGTAATCAAGGGCAACTTCTTTGAAGTAGATATTTCAGAGGCTACAGTGGTTACAATGTTTCTCTTAACTAATGTAAATGAAATGTTAAAACCAAAGCTTGAAAAAGAACTTAAGATTGGAACTAGGATAGTGTCACATGAATTCGAAATTAGGGGTTGGACGCCGAAAGAAGTAATAAAGGTTGAGGATGGTAATATGAATCACACTGTATATCTTTATATTATCGGTGAACATAAATGAAAATTTTAGTATTAAAGAGTGAGAATGGAAAGATAACTTCAGAGAAAGTAATAGAAGGTGAATTAGATAGGGTAATTAGGGATATTGCAAAACAAGCTTTAGAAGAATGGAATGAGATGGCATCTGATTTTATAATTATGCACGATTCGCAAGAAATAAGAATACCTCTTCCTCTTAAGCCGGATTTATATGAATCCATAAAAGGTTTTCTAGTAGGAAAAGATAAGAAGGAGGCTATAGCTAAAATTCCAGTATATATTATAAGTTATGAAAATGAGTGGAGAGAGAATGATTTCCAAGATAAAAAAGTATATGTTATATCATACTATGTAAGTGATGAGTTAAAAAAGGACATAATTTCTGATGCTGAGCAAATGACTAGCGAGCAAAAAGAGGAGGAAGAAGAATAAATGTATTTTTATCCAAATTTTACTACATTACAAATCGAAACTTAGTAAAAACTTATTTTAAAGGAACTCAGAACAAAACTAATTTCCCTTTGAGAAAAATGAGTCAATCGAGATTGTTGCTGCAATCTCATCCCATGAAACACCAAAGGCCTTAAGTATTTGTTCGAACGTACTTCTCACTGCCTCTAAATACTTGTCTATATCAATTTCTGTTACCTTAGCTAATTGTACTGGTTTTACTCCATCTTTAGATCTCACCTTTACAAAGTATACAACGTCCCTAGGCAAAACGTGAACGCCATATGGTTTTAGTTGGAGTGCAGCTTTGACATGTTGCGGAGTATTCTTAGTATAAGACTCTAAAGGTTTTGACAGCATTACTTTAAATGCCAGATCATCCAAATTATAGCCTTTATTCTTTAGCTTATCATAAGATTCCTTGATTTTCTCTACTATTTCGCCTTTAATTTTTTTAACATCATTAGGAGAATTTATAGATATCATGAGGTCTTTAACCTCATTGAATACTTTCTTTAAGAATTCTGGAGTATTTCTCTTTTTAACAAGCATACCCTTTATGTCTACTTTCCCATCTGGATAAACGCCAAAGTAATTTTTCTTTAGCCCAGAAAATGCTACAAATTTGTATGTCTTATCTACTTCTAGATCTAAATTAAACGTGCCTTTGACCCATTTTATTATATTTTCTAAATCTTCTTTTGAAGGATTAAGGAGAAATAGTGAGTCTGTATCTCCGTATATAACTGTTAATCCTTCTTCTCTAGCCTTTTTAATGGTACTTGTAATTATAAACCTACCTAATGCAGTTACACTTTCAGCTACTGCAGGAGCATATAATGGGAAACTTTCCGAACCAAATACACCATAAGTAGCATTTATAAACACTTTCATTGCTCTTTGAACTACATCGTATAAAATCCTTTGCTCTTGACTAGCATTAGTAGATTTACTCTTCTTTTTATAGACCTTTACTCTAAAATCTCTAAGTAAACCAGTTATAACTGCAGTTATCCCTGGTCTATCCATACATACAGTATGGATTACCTCACCAGTCTCATCTTTTACATCATATTTTTTATTACATTCTCCAATATCTACAGTTTCATAGCTAAGATTCCAGGTCCTAATTATTGATGGATACAGTGAGGCAAAATCTAGTACAGTTATATTGAAGAAAATTCCAGCTGGAGGATCTATCACTACTGCTCCTTTATAACCTTTCCCCTTTATTAAAGCTGAAGTTTTTATATTAGATGTTCGAGATAGAATTTCTTCTTTTAGTGGTATAAGCCAATTTCTTTTTCTATGTTCCCAATAGTATAAGTTCTTAACCCATGTAGAGATTTCTGTTCTACTCAGCTCCTCTATTCCTAGCCTAGATATTCTAGAGAATAGTATAAGCAATTTCATTGTTAGTTCATTGTTAAAAGTAGTTAGCTGAAGTGTTATTTCCGCATCTTTAAAATTATATTCTACTAGTTTGTCAATATCTAAGAATGAAATAAAGGTATCTAACTTAACCTTAGAAGTACCTAATAATGCTTTAGCCACAGAATCTAAATTATACTCGCTATATTTACCCTCAAATGCATAATTTCTTACAGCCTTGTTAAAGAAGAACTTATATAGATCTATGTGAAAACCAGCTAGATATTTAGCTTCATCAGAACCTATATCTATAGGTATTTCCTCAGGCAGAAAGCCTAATTTTAAAGCTCTATAATAGATATAGGGCAAATCAAAATCATCACCATTAAACGTTAATACCAAAGGATATTCTAAAAGTAGCTCAAAGAATCTATTTAGTAAACTATATTCACTATCAAACCTCTCAACTGATATGGATTTTTCTATTTCTATATTTTTATTTACTACACCATTATCATTTCTATTTAATACTAATACTTTTTTCAAACCATCACTTCCAGCAAGAGCAATGCTGATGATGGGAAACTCAGATTTTTCAGGATCTGGAACCCTTCCCTTTACGGGCGTATAAACTTCTATATCTATTGCAACTCTTTTTACATTTGGTATCTCAGTCTCAAATATGGGAAGCCAATCTACTGCCATTTGTTTTGTCATTTCATCAGAATCAGCGAAAGCTTTCTTTATCTCCTCAATATCCTTTTCATCTATATCTAGTGAAACATTTTGTAATTTTCCATCCTTTACAATATAAGGCATCCCCGGAATAAGAGACAGATCATAAATGTAATTATTATAATACTTTATGTGAGCCTCATAAGCTTTAGGAACAGAATTTCTTAGCCTTCTTACCGCCAATGGATCTTTAACTACAATTTTAGTTAATTTAATCTTTTTTAAAACATATGGATCTATTTTTGTTACTGTCTCTATATGATCAAAGGAAGAATCTCTAATTATTTTAGGTATTTTATTCACTTTATCTGGCTCTATATCGACTAGAAAATATGGTTTATGATTTGTGTTATCATATATAACATAGACCTTCTGGGATTCCTTATCATACAGTTTACAAGCGGCCTTTCCTTTTTTACCATCATAGTCAACCTGAAGAAGAAAATATACTTTGCCTTCTTGAGCCTCAGAAAGCCAATTTTTAGGTAATACTTTTTTAACCTCAGGCTGCACGGGTTGTCTACTAGCTTCCTCATTATCCTTACTACTTTGCTTAGCTGATGGAATATCAAAAAGAGTAAGCTGTTTAGCCATTTTTAAACATATATAGATTTATAGGAAATACGTTATAAGTTTTAGTAAACAAGGACCCGTAGCTCAGCCAGGACAGAGCGACGGCCTGCGGAGCCGTAGGTCCCGGGTTCAAATCCCGGCGGGTCCGTAAACTACGTTTTGAACATAACTACGCCTTTGTACAATTAAATAATACTCTAAAGGCTTAATTTAATAATTATATACTTTAACCTATAATGAAATATCTAAGTCCTCTTAAAGGCTTATGAAGCCTTATCCTTTAATTTTATATAATGTTTAAATATTTCTTTAAACTACTCTATTTACATGACACTTCCTAACGAGCTGGAAAAAGTTCTCGAAATTACGAGGCAACAAAATATATGGCGAAGAACTCAAACATTAAATTTAATAGCATCAGAGAACGTTATGAGTCCAATAGCTGAAAGCGTTTATATGAGCGATTTCATGTCAAGATATGCTGAAGGCAAACCATATAAAAGGTACTATCAAGGCACTAAATACGTGGATGAAATAGAAACACTTGCAATGCAATTAATGAATGAGATAACTGGAACTAAAGAATGTGATCTAAGACCTATTAGCGGAACCATAGCGAATGCAGCAGTATTTAGAGTTTTAGCAGAGCCAAACGATAAAGCCTTAATAGCTCCAGTACAAGCAGGTGCACATGTTAGTCATACTAAGTTTGGAACTTTAGGGGCTTTAGGCATTCAGCATATTGAGTTACCGTTTGATATGGATAATATAAATGTAGACGTAGATAAATCGATAAAAATGATAGAAGAGATAAAGCCTAAATTTTTAGTTCTGGGTGGGAGCCTTTACCTCTTTCCACACCCGGTTAAAGAACTTGAAGCGCATGTACATGCCGTTGGAGCTAAGTTAGTCTATGATGCTGCCCATGTTTACGGATTAATAGTGGGTAAAGTTTGGAGTAATCCATTATATGAAGGAGCAGATATAATGACTGCTTCAACACATAAAACGTTTCCAGGACCTCAAGGTGGAGTAATATTCTCAAATGAGCAAGAAGTTTTCAAACAAGTTTCAAAAACAATATTCCCATGGTTTGTAAGTAATCACCATCTACATAGATTGCCAGCTACAGCTATAACTGCTATTGAAATGAAGTACTTTGGAGAATCTTACGCTAATCAGATAGTTAGAAATTCAAAGGCCTTAGCCGAGGCATTAGTAGAAAGAGGATTTAAGGTTATTGGAGAGCATTTAGGCTTCACTAAAAGTCACCAAATAGCCGTTGATGTTAGACAATTTGGAGGAGGAACTAAAGTTGCAAAATTATTGGAAGATGCTAATATAATCGTAAATAAGAATCTGTTACCCTATGATAAACCAGAAGATGTAACAGACCCTAGTGGTTTAAGAATAGGTGTGCAGGAGATGACACGATATGGTATGAAAGAAGGAGAAATGGAAGAAATTGCTGAACTATTTAAGAAGTTAATTATAGATAAAAAGAGTGTGAATGAAATCAAAAAGGAGGTAATAGAGTTAAGAAGTAGATTCCTTGATGTTAAATACACTTTCGAAAATGTAGAGGAGATCAATAAGTACTCAACTAAAGCACTTAGGTTAATTATCTAACTAGAATTACAGTTACTGGTGCATTAATTGCTATAGCGAGTGCAGTAGAGCCTATGTTAATATCACTATTTAAAGATGTTCCTCTAGATCCCATTATTATAGCATCATAAGATTCATCATTCAATATTTTTAATATTTCATTAGGAATGCTAGACTCTTTTATATTTACTTTCAATATTTTTAGCTCATACTCGATTTTATGATCCACCCTCTTATCGATAACATTTTCTATTTCATTTACGTTATTACAATCGTTGCACACATGTACAATAGTTATCTTAGAGCCATACCTCATACCAAAATCTACAGCCAAATCTAAGGCTCTTAAACTACTCTCTGATCCATCAATTGGCACTAAAATCTTTCTTAACCAGAAACTTATGAAATAAGAAGGCTCACTCATAATATATATCCCCTTAGGATACCTAAACTCTCATTAGTAATTTTTATCGATTCTTCTGCACTTCTTAAATTAAGGGAAGCTCTAATTGCATCTATATTTTCTGGTACTACTATAGATTCTTGATGGACTGCATACATTAGCATTAGTTCATTCTCCTTAGCGTAGATTGAATCGCTAAATACAATGACTTCTGGCATATCATTTCTATCTCTCCTTAAATCTCTAGCTATCTCTATTAATTCTGCAGTAGAATTAGTATCATACTTGGATGAAACTAGAACTATTCTAGGCATGTTCTCTAAGATACTTAAAGCATCTTTCTTTTCTATTTTATTCTTTAAAGTTATATTAAGAAAGTGCATATGCATGAGGGTAGTCGGTGCTATAACTGCCATAGTAACTATATCCAAATTCTTTATCACACTATTTACATCCTTAGCATGATGGCTAGGCACTACCGAGGGATCAGGAACTAGAGAATTTATTGGACCTTTCTTTACCTCCTTTGGATCAGCTGCCCTTCTCACAATTGTAGCTCTGACTTTTTCCACTTTAGCTAAATTATTATTTATAGTACAAATTAGTCTAAGTAACCCAGTAGTATTGCATGAAACTACTCTAACATATTTTTTATTTATTGCCTCATTATAATTGCATAAAGCCGAAAATGAAACATCTGCTATTTCGGCTTTCTCTCCTCCTTGGAATATAGCATTTTTCCCAAATTGCTGATATATTGATTTGTATTGTGCTCCTACTCCATTAGGTGTAGCATCAATGATTATATCTGATTCTTTAACTAGATCCTCTACTGTACCTGCTGGTGTAATTCCTGCCTCTTCGAATTTCTTTATTGACTGCTGAGGAACGTAAATTTTTATTCCTTTACGGGCAGCAATCAATGCCTCATAGTTAGGACTAGTTTTTGTAACACCAACTAATCTCATATCTGGCTGTTTTATTATCGCATCAGCTACCCTCTTACCTATTGTACCATAACCATTGACTGAAATATTAATCACTTCTACTCACCGCCGACATTGACAATGCTTCAAGAGCAGGTAATCTTTCGCCAGATAAAAATAAAAGTAAAGCTCCTCCGCCTGTTGAAATATGAACCCTATTTTCATCTATTTTGGCATTTTTATCTAAAACACTTATCATATGACCTCCACCTATGATTACATATACTTGACCTTCTAATGCTGCATTTAAAACAGTTTTACTCCCAGCCTTAAATCTATCATCTTCAATAACTCCCATAGGTCCTCTTAAGACTACTACTTTAGCATCCTTTATAAATGATGAATAAATTTCTGCTGTAGTAGTTCCTATATCTTTTATCACTCCACTAACCTTACTTGCGGGTTCTTCTATAACATTATTATCTTTCTCTACCTTATAGTCTACTGGTATTTCTATTGGAGCCCCACTTAACAATAATTTTCTAGCCCTTGGAACTAAGCTTAATATTCCTATTTTCTCTAATATTTCCATGTTTTTCTGACCTAAGCTCATACCTTTTGCTAATGCAAATAATTCAGCTACAAGACCCCCAGTAAGTATTCTATCAGCTATTCGTCTTTTTACTAAATTCTCTATGATTCTGATAGTATCATGAACCTTACCTCCACCTAATACAAAGATCTTTGGAGAATCCTCTGGATTAAATATTTTAGCTAACGCTGAAACTTCTCTCTCCATAACCTTACCAGCTGCAGATGGGAGTACTAAAGGAAATCCTACTATACTAGGCTGGCTTCTATGAGCTGTTGCAAAAGCGTCATTAACATAAGCATCAAATAATGGTGCTAATTTCCTTACTAAAAATGTTTTAGCTTGCTGCTGTGGTGGAGCTTCTATTAATTCCTCAGAGATAAACCTTACATTATCAAGGAGAAGAATCTTCCTAGCCTCTAGTTTCTTTATTAATTCTCTTGCATAGGGTCCAATAACATCGTCTACAAAGTATACCTCTTCTCCTAAATAATGCGATAGTATCTTAGCATGTTCCTCTAAGCTTATGAAATCCTTATCTCCTGGTCTCCCTTGATGTGAAATTAACACAACAGAGTTATTATTTTTAATTAACTCTTTGATTGTAACTATATGAGCTCTTATTCTAGAATCATCTATGATCTTTCCGTTTTCATCTACTGGTGAATTTATATCTATACGTAGGAGAATCCTTTTTGAATTTATATCTATATCATCCATAGTTGGAATAGTAAGGTCTCCTATTCTGATCAGAAAAGAATCCCCACTTATTATTGAAATTGTAGGATAATATATTTTTTAGCAACGTAGAGAATCAATAATAAAACGATCCCAAATAAGAGGAATAAGAGCTCTAGTTTTCAGTTGATTTACAAATATTTGTAGTTCGATTTGCCTTGTATTAACTCTATTTATCGAGATTTTAGGTTCAGTAAGACTAAAATAACTTAATGCTTTCCTTAAGGGCTCTATAGTCTCTATACTCTGCTGAATTTTACACTCTGCAACAAGCTTAAGCCTAGTACCATCCCCAACGTCAATATCTGAGATACTACAACTTGTCCCAAGGTTTTTCTCTATAAGGATCTTTAGCAAAGACTGGAAAGTATAGGGTATATCGTATAGGCTAATCCCTGATGGTGGGAAAAGAAGTTTAACATGACCCTTAACTTCCTTAATTACTTTCGCTATAAAATCCATATAGAAAAAGATAAAAAATGTATTGCAGATTTTTAATTTAAATACTTTTATTTCTCCTACTATTCCACTACTTTCTAGGGATGACTTTATTGTATTAGCTAGATCTAATTCTTTTACATTTCCACTAGCAGTTATCATTCCTTTTATATTAACCAGATTTTTTATTTTCTCATCTTCTGTAAACTGAACTATATATAGATCATAATTTTTCAAACCGGCCTTCTTAATAGATTTATACAACAGACTAACAACAAATAGTAAAACTCTATTATGCGAAACTATTATCCATTCTCCATAATCATCAACATAAAACGGATTTTTGATCTCATTGTCTTTATTCCTCTTAAATACATCAAAAATCACATTTTATGCCTCAAATAACATACTGAGAGCAAAGTTTTAAATCCTCATTAACCGTAATTCTTATGCATTTGAAAGAAGTTATAGGAAATTATTCGCCTTTTTACTCGCTTAAAGCTCTTTGAATACCCGAACTTCTGCCTAACTTTACATGAGCCTTACCTAACTCTTTATTAGCTAGTGCCGAAAGTAAATTAAGCTCACCAGCAAGTACTGTAGAAGCTACAATTTCCGCAAATTTTTTGGCATTGCTGCCAGACGGATTTCCGCTTCCATAAACACCCATTATGCTCAATGCCTCTCTTTGTGTAGGTAATCTAGTTCCCCCTCCTACAGTTCCTACTTCTAATGATGGTAGAGTTACCGATATATACAAATCCTCTCCCCTAACCTCAGTCCATGTATACCCTGAACTACTTTCTACCAGTTGCGCTAAATCTTGGCCAGTAGCTATGAAAATTGCTGCTATAATATTAGCAAAATGAGCGTTAAACTGAGCTAAAGATCCAGCTCTTGCAGTACCTAGCCAATTCTTTCTGAGATTTACATCATGAATTAGCTGGGCATTTGAGTGAAGTACCTTTTCTATTACGTCTTTCCTTATTACTGCCTCAGCTACTACAGTCTTACCCCTGCCATTAAGACTATTAACACTAGTCTGCTTTTTATCACTACACATATTCCCGCTTACTGCTATACAAGTTGTAGGAAAATTATCTTCTATAAATTTACACACTGCCTCAACAGCTATAGTAACCATATTCATGCCCATAGCATCTCCAGTTTCAAAAGAAAATCTAAGCCATACGTTATTTCCTAAAACAAAAGGCGTTATCGATTTTAACTTTCCGTGTGAGGTAGAAGATTCTGCGATCTCCTTTATCTTTCCATAGTTATCTTCTATAAACTTAAGAAATTTAGGTATATCTTCAATAGAATCAAATTTAAAGACAGGAGCTCTCGTCATTTCATCCTTTAAAATCTTAACCTTAACTCCATTACTTAATGTTACAGCCTTTGCTCCTCTATTTACACTAGCTATTAACGCTCCTTCAGTAGTTGCAAGAGGTATGTAAAAATCTCCTTTAGCATAATCACCATTGACTCTTAATGGTCCAACTATTCCTAAAGGTATTTGAACACCGCCAATAACGTTTTCAGCATTTCTATTCTTTATCTCACTATAATCAATGATTGTAGAGCCTATAGAAGGAAGTCTTACTCCTAAAATCCTTTCTAGTGCAATCCTTCTAGCTACCATTGCCGCATTTGCTTCCAATAAATTGTCAACTTCATGAAAAGAAATCTCACCTTTAACTATTTTCTCTATAACCTCATCAATGCTCATCTTCAGCTACCCTAAATTTTATTCCATATTGTATTAAACCGTTATAAGAATCTGTATAGACTCTCCTCATTACAGCTTCAACTTTCATACCTTCCCTTAATTTATCTAAATCTGCATCAACTATAGGTGCTACAACCTCTACATTCTCGTCTAATCTTATTAATCCTATAATATTGGGTAGACCTTTTTCATACCCATCTCTTTGCTGGTAATTTACAGTAAATGATAGTAATACACCCTTTCCACTTAGCATTATCTTCTTTACATTCTTGCTCCCACATTTACTACAATATGAAGAGTAGGGAAAGTCTATATTATTACAATCTTCGCATTTACTAGCTATTAATCTATACATGTATTTTTTATTTCTCCAAACTTCAGGTGGTGCTACTTTCACCATAATCACCTCGAAATTTTAAAACCATAACTCACAGAACCTAAATCATCAGATGAAATTATTATTCCAGTTTCAGCACTAGTCTTCTTCCCTTTAAAAGTACCAAGAAGTTGTTCATGAGCCTCGGCAATCTGATATACAGCAGTAGCTCCACCAGGATAGCCCCTAGCTTTAAGCCCTCCGCTTAAATTAACATCTATTGAATCCAAATTGTAGAATGATTTCCCATTCTCAAAGATGCCTAATTCTTCTAAAATTAACGCGGCAGTTATGCTATATGAATCGTGAATGTCAAGAAACGATTTATCTGTACTGATTTCAAGCTTATCTTTAAGCAACCTAATTGATGGTAAAGAAGGAGAAAAATCATACTTAGATCGTGAAAAAATTATTTTATCTATTTTTACTGAGCTATCAGATTTCTTATTAGACATAATAATTATAGCAGCACCATCTGCTCTAGCCCCAATGTCAAATATCCTAATTGGGTCAGATATAATTTGAGAATTAATTATAGTATTTAAGTCCACACTAAATCTTAGATATGCAAATGGATTTTCTACACCATTTTGATGCATTTTTATTGCCCAGTTAGCAAAATACTCCTTATTTACATTATATCTCTTAATGTATTGTTTCATCAGCAATGCTGCTATTGAATGATTTGTAATCCCATTGTAATACATATAATCATCTAATGAAGTAGATATCGCATCGTTGAGATATTTTGAAGGATAATCAGATTGTTTCTCAACGCCAATAACCATTACTGAATTAGCTATACCACTTTTTATGAATGAATAAGCTGTTAAAATAGAAGCACCCCCACTTGCATCAGCGTTTTCAACTCTAAGAGCAGGTACTTTTGGTTTACCTATTCTTTCCGCAATTTTAGAAGCTATTAATGAAGAATTATTTAATCTTTGTGAATATCCATTTGCAACAACTATTAGATCAATATCATCTATCTCATACTCTCCTTCGAGATTCTTATATGCCTCAGAAACTAGATCATAAATATCGTATTCATAATATCTATTTATTGGAATCATTGATGAAGCGTTTAAAAAAACACTCATCATTCATACACCTTTATTTTATTTGTGTATTTAGCATACTCGGCATATGAAACGTATTTCTTGTTATTTATGTAGTATTCAACGGATTTAGCCAACTTCTGCTTCTCCAAAATCCCATCCGTAACTAAAATACTAAAAGCGTCACTACCAGCTCCACTTCCAAAAGGTGCTACTAATATTCTCTGCCCGGGTTTTGCAATATCTAAAACCTTAGCCAAACCTAATAGAGCTGAGGCATTGTATGGATTTCCTATATAAGGTGATATCAATCCTTGTTTAACCTTCTCTAAGGGGACTCCTAATTTCTTTGCCACTTGTATTGGGAATTTGCCATTAGGCTGATGGAAAATAAAGTAGTCGAAATCAGATATTTTAAGTCCACTAATCTGGAATAGGTCGTTTACAGCTGATATTATATGATGAAAATATGCAGGTTCTCCAGTAAATCCTTCACCGTGAAGGGGGTATGGAGTACCATCCCTACGCCAAAAGTCTGGAGTGTCAGAAGTATATGAAGAGGAATACTCTATTATTGCTGCTGAGGTTTTAGGGTCACCTTTTCCTATTACAAACGCTACTCCTGCCGCGGCTGAACTTAATTCTAATACATCTCCCGGGTTTGATTGAGCCGTGTCTGCTCCTACTACTAAAGCATAACCATCATTATTCATTACGAAATCTGAGGCAAGCCGCAAACCAACTGATGCTGCTCTACATGCAAATTCCATATCTGCAGTTAGCGAATGGTTTGAAATGCCTAATGC
>JAVYOH010000001.1:116167-136590 GCA_038734615.1 Saccharolobus sp.
CCTCAACTAGTTTCATGTTAGCGATTTTTACTGCTTCTAGCACTAACTTTTCTAGATATTCTTTATCATCTAACTTGTCCTTATCTATATCATATAGATTGCCAAACACGTGTTTCCCTATTATTCTGTCCTCATTAGAGGGGGAGGAAATATTTTGGATTAATACTTTCCGTTCTGACATCTCTCTTTCTTATGCCCCCAACCCATTATGACCAAAATGTGAATAATAAGTGTATCTATTCCCATTAGCCTTGGGATAAACGTTATAATTAGCTCTATAGTAGTACACATGTATGGTAAAATACCTTGGCACATCATTACTGATTGCTGCAATAGTTACGATAGGAATAGTTGCAAGCATATTCTATTTACAAAATGCAGATATTAATATTTCAGTAAAACCAATTTTTTGGAGAATATATCAAAACTATAATAACACAATCGGAGTATTAGTTTCAGCTACAAATAATGCTTTACTGGCCCAAAACTTGAATGTTACAATAATAATATTCTATAATCCATACGGAAACGTAATTAAGACAATAGCAAATAGTACAACATTAGTCATAAATCCACATATGACAGTCTCAAGAATACTCTATCTAGCGTTTAACACAAAAGATAGTCCAACTCCTATTATACCGGAATTTACAAAGGTAGTAGTAAAAATAAATGGTTTGTATGGATATTATAGAGAGATTAATTTATATAATGATCTTTATCTTAAAGCTCTTACACCAAACGGATTATTATTGCTCGCAAATAATGGAGGTAATCAATTTCCTATACTCAAACTTATAGGTAGCTTCACCCCAACTGCACCCTTTAACTATACAGATACTCTGTTATATTACCAGTATAATTACACTACTAACACTACATCCCTTGTGAGCCAATTTTCCATCTCACCATTTGCCTATTCAAAACAATATCTAACTCCAGGTTTATATAACATCACATTTGAGTTTCTCAATCACACAACCACATTTACAGTTAATATTAAAAGCAATTCTAAAATATCATTTTATTTAATATCGCCACCTGTAAACTATAATTTAACAGTAATACTAAAAGGACCTGAAACATATTATGGTACATTTAGTATAACAATTTAAATATAAAATAATATACAATTGAGTCTGGATAAGCAAGTAAAAAACTTTTTTAGGCAACAATAAAACTACTAATTAATGCCGCCGTAGCTCAGCCTGGTCAGAGCGCCGGACTCATACGGCTAAGGGGATATCCGGTTGTCCGGGGTTCAAATCCCCGCGGCGGCAGTATTTCCCAAATCAAAGGCAATACATGAGGCTAATTAAATATTATTAAATTAGCTAAAATCTATAGAGTGTTATATTCTAAGAGATAATATAGGCAAATTTTAGATAATATGGCAGCCATAATTCTATACGCTAGATAACTTCAGAAACTTTAAATTTAGTTTTTACGTTATATAACACGCCGCGGTAGTATAGCCCGGTCAAGCGCAGGAAGCACCGAGAGTATGCGGGCCTTTCGAGCCCGTGACCCGGGTTCAAATCCCGGCCGCGGCACTAATCATAATTTGAAAAATTACATAAGGAAAGAATTATAAAATTATAAATTAATACTTTTAGCTTTATAAATTTCCATCAGATATAAAATATTTTTAACCTAATCAGTGCATGAATGGATCTTCACTCTTCCGCTGTCCCAATTTCTCATCATCTATCTTCTTCCTCTAGAAATTTATTTAAGAACTCATCTACGTATTGTTTCTCTCCGAATATTACTAGATCATCAACTGCATCATCGTAATACTTCTTGATTTTATTTATCAAATTAGTCATATTATATAAATCAAAATCTAGAACTTCTCCTCCTTGTAACTTGTCATCCTCGTAAACAATAGTTATCATATTTTTATAAACTGAAAATCTAAATGCGGATACTACTTTACCATCTTCCACTTTTTTATATAACATAATTAACATAAGAGGCTCAGTTATTCCATGCCTAGTATACTCAGCATGCTTTATCATGAAATATAACATTATTGAATGCCTTATTATTTTTTGTTTTGTAATTCAACGTATCTTTCGTAGAATGATATAGCCTTCCTCAAATTTTCCACCTCATTCTCATATTTAGCTAATTCTACATACGCCCTAGCTATGAAAAGTACATCGTTTAATTTTTCAGCAACCTTAATAGCCTCCTTAAGGAATTGTATAATTTTTGTTCTAATATAGAGATCATAAAGAATTGAAAGCTTATCCTTACTATCGTCTAGCAGTTGTAATCTATCTATTATTTCAGAGAATAGTGAGGGGTTATTGTACGATAATTTATATAATACCCTTATTTGTCCTATATTATCATTTAATTCTGAGTAAAGTTTATACGCCTCCTTTAGATCGTTTTCGTCATTAGAAACACTTAATACATCTGCCATTACTCTTTTGTTTCCTATTATATTTGCTATACTTTTTGCTTTTTCCAATAATTCTTTACTTCCATAATATTTAGCTAGAGCAGCATAGGTTATTGCCAAGTCCTCTGTTGGTGTATCAAAACTTTCAAGAATCTTTTTTGCTTCCTCGATATGCCTTACATCACCTAGTTTTAAACAAGTTTTTGCTAACAATCTCTTACTTAAGATATTTAAATCCCCATTAGAATTTAAGGAAATTTCCTTCAATATATCGTATGCCGTTGCTAGTTCTCCTTTATTAAAGTAAGCTATAGCCACATTATATAAAATTGTATTTCTATCTTCGCTAGTTATATTATGATCATTTAATATCTCGTTAAAAATTTTTATCGCATTATCAAATTCTTTTTTCTCTAGATAGGCTAACCCTAATATATTTAGAACATTGATATCGCGCCTATCTATCTCTTCAGATAATTGTATTATCTTATCTAAAAACTTAGTATTCTTAGTTTTACGATAAATATTATAATATTCTCCTAGTAGTATCTTAATTAGATTATACTTCTTGGCCTTATTCTTTTCCCTTTTTATACTCTCCTCAAGCTTTATTATATTCTCCATCTTTAAAATTATGTTAAGAATCTGCGATAAATGTTATCATTACAATTTTAACATAATTATATTCTAGAAAGTGTCTAAATGACAAACTGCTTCGTATTGCTTCATTAACTACTTAATTGTAATATAATCTTTGTTTTTCGAAATTTTATAAAAATAATGACAATCTAAACTCTATCGTTCTTTAGACTATTAATAATCATTTATTCAATCTAAAGTAATACTAAAATTCATTATATCTTAATTATTTAGATAAAATTATCATAATATCATACTGCTAAGAACTATATCAATTTTATTAGTAATCATAAATTAAATGGATAAAATAGTATACATAATATAAATTTTATGCTATAGCTTAGGTAAATCTTTACTTATTTATGTTAGGAGGTTAAAATTCATGAATTGTCTTTTCTTATTTTTTGATAAAATATTTAAACCCTTTTTTACTAATACATTTTTATGGCAATAGAAGAAGTTGTAAAGGTTTCTCGTAACTATCAGGTGACTATACCTTCAAAAATTAGACAGAAATTCCAGATTAAGGAAGGGGATTTGGTAAAGGTAGTTTATGATGAGAAAGAAGGAGTAGTTAAGATACAAGTTCTAAAAACTTAAAACCATTCTAATAAATCAAATATTTTTTCCATGAATTTATTTTTGTTTATCTCGTATACTATTTCCGCATTTGGCACATTTGACCATCTAGTATCAGCATCAAATCTATCTATCAATGTCATTCCTCTAGTTAAACTATCAGTATTATCAATCATAACATATCTTTTTTCTGTCCTTAAGGAAACATTACTATCAATTGCTATAGCTGTAGTAATAGCATCTGGATGAGGATGACCATTAATCTTCTGTATCTTTGAGGAATATTCCCTATAATGCCGATACATAGACACGTATAATTTACTCATTTTTGTATTCATACTACGTATTTTATTCCATTCGTCTTCGGTAACTGGATAATTGATTATTACGTCCCATGGGACCATCTGTATATTAAAACCTGCTTCAAAGACTATTTTAGCAGCATCCGGATCTACCCAAATATTATATTCTGCAACTGGCGTTATATTCCCTATACTGTAAACTGCCCCACCCATTATCCATACTTTCCTTATCTTTTTAACAATAGAATTATCTAGCAAATATGCTAAGGCTAAATTAGTTAGTGGTGAGATTGCTAAAAATTCCAATTCTCCAGCATATTTATCAGCCAATTCAGTTATTGCAATTGCTGCATGTTTACTTTCAGCCTTATAACTCTTAGGCTCAGCATTTATATCTCCAAGACCTCCTTCTCCATGGACCTTTTCAACAGTTAAATAATTCTTAATTAAAGGTCTTCTTGCGCCAGGATAAACTGGAATATTGTAATTAACTTGTTCCAATGCCCAAAGTGCATTCTTGACCTCTTGATCAAAATTCACATTTCCCTCCACAATGGTTATTCCTACTACATCTATATTGTTCCTTAATAAAAGGTATAAGCTTAAAACATCGTCTTCTGCTGTATCACAATCTATAATGAAATGCCTCATATTTATATTATTACAACTGATGGGCTTAAAGGTATTGATTGAGACTTCTTTTCTTTTAGGTCAGGAGCTAATGGATCTTCCGCGCTATAAATAGTTATTTCTGCTACACCTAGTTTTTTTAATAGGTAATCTCTATTTCTCACTATTATTTCCTCTTCATTTATATTATTATGTAATAAATATTCTTTAACTTCCTTTTTTAATTTAGCTACAATTGAATATATTTTCTCACTAATTTTTTCATCACTATTTTGAAGGACAAACTCTCTCATTGAAATACCCTTTTGTTGCGCATCTATGGCCTTCTTAATGAGGTCTTTAATATTACTATTATTATTTATATATACCACTATCTTTTCAGCCTTCTTTTGTACAAGATCTTCTAATTCCTTAACTGTATCTATTATACCATTAATATAATCCATCTCAAATATAGCCTCTGGATAATATTTTAACTCTTCCATAATAGGATATTTTTCTAAAGAAACGAATGTATTTGAGATTTTATGCCACAGTTCCTCTGCGATATGGGGTATAAAGGGGGCTAATGCTCTTATCCACACTGATATTACCTTTCTTAATATTTCAGTATTTGGTATTTCTACTAGATCAAAATACTCCTTTAAAATATTATAAATTTCATATAAAAGAATATTAGCTGCACTTCTGAAGTTTAATGAATTCATTTGATTATTTACCATCTCTATACTTTCTCTAATTCTAGAAGAAAGCCACTTATCTGCAGTTCTAATCTCTTTAATTTCTGCTTTTAGCTTCAATAAGTTATCTATTAAATCGTATATTCTTTTTAATTGTTCTGCATACAATTTTACTAAATCTACGTTAAAATCTAAATCTTGTAAAATATCAGTACTACTAGTAAGTGCAACCCTAACTGGATCTACTCCAAATTCTTTAATTGACTTAGATAATGGATAAATGTTTCTTAAACTTTTACTCATTTTTCTTCCTGCAACTCTAACAAAACCATTAATCACAATCCTTTTAGGTAGATACTTCTCTCCCAAAATTGCTAAATGATTGTATATATAAAATGGAATATGATTTTGTAATAAATCTCTTCCACTATGTCTTTGATCCACTGGATACCAATATTCAAACTCTTTTCTTAGTTCATCTATATTTATTCCGTATCTTCTTTCTAAATCGTCCTTGTTTCCTCTACCTAGAAATATAAAATCTAAAATTTCGTCATTAGGAGTGAAGTTTAGCTTATGAATGATAGTGTACAATACGGTATAAAGAGTAGAATCGCTTAAACTTTCCACAATTTGTGATTCATCCCAAGGTAATTTTACACCTATACCTCTCGATCTACCTATAGCCTCCTTCTTAAGATTAAATATAACTTTTTCTACCTCACTTCTTGAAGATTCCGGAATAAAGTTAATATTATTTAGTGCTTTCAATGTAGACGTCTTCCATTTAGGATTGTCATATGCTATAAACGTTTGTTTTTCTATTCTCTTAACTACAATTTCAGCGCCACATCTGCAATATATAGGCCCATTAGCTATCTCATATATTGTTTCATAAGCATCCAATGATCTTAAGAGATCTATAATGCTCTTTCTAGCATCAGAAACGCGCTTATCAGCTATATTTTCCTTTACGTATTGCTTTAAGAAATCTGGTACTAATGTAGTTACAATTTGCGACATGTATCCTTTATAATATTCCGTTTTATAGATACTGTCAACGAAATCCTTTAACTCTGCAGGATCCGTAGTCTTTGAAACTACATCCTCTGCTGGTATTTCTGTTAATCCTTCGGTTTTAACTACTGGTATTATCTGAAAATTCCTATTCGACTCAATAATTGCTAAATAATGGAAGGGATCATGAGCAGGATAATTCATTACTATACCAGTTCCTAATGATGGATCAACGTATCTACTTTGAATAATATCTATTTTTCTCTGCGTAATTGGGTTTATTGCATTTAACTTAACTATCTCTGATACATCTATTTGTTTAATTAATTTCATATCTTTTTGGAATAATAATTTTTTGTAAGCTTTTTCAGATATAATGAAATTTTTACCTCTATATTCTATTACTACATATTTAGCATCGGGATTGACCATTAATGCTACTACACTAAATATGAGTTCTGGCCTTGACGTAGCTACCATAAAATTATACTGGTCTCCCTCAAACATTATCAAATTCATAGCTGTGATTTCAGGCTCTATATCACCCCTAGTATCGTGCATACCGACTGGGAAATTATCATAAGGACAATAGCCTACTACACCTTCTTCAGTAATCAAATAGCCCAAATCATTTAATTTCCTTAATTGCCATTGTACGAATTTTTCAAACCTAGGATCAGTAGTAGTAAACGATCTTCTCCAATCTATACTCAACCCTATCTTTTTAGCAGTATCCATCATCTCTGCCTTAAAATACTCAGCCAATTTTAACGCATCACTTAGCTCACTTATCTTATCCTCTGGAATATCATAAACAGTCTTAAAGAATTCTATCATATCCTTATCTCGTCTCTTTATGGATTCTGCTATAGCCAAAATCGGCGTTCCAGTAAATTGAAAAGCAAAAGGAAAGAGAACATTGTATCCTTTCATTCTCAAATATCTTGCATATATGTCAGCTGTAACATAAGTTCTGCCATGTCCTACATGCATAGGACTATTTGTATATGGAAAAGGAACAGTTATGAAAAATTTAGGCTTAGAATAATCTACATTAGCTTCAAAAATCCTATTTTTATCCCATTCAGCTTGCCATTTTAAAGCTATTGAATTAAAGAAATCACTACTCATAAATAAAACAAGACAGTATAACTTAAAAAGCGTTATAACTTATTTTGCAGACTTACCCATTTTTGATGCTTCTCTAAATCCGAGAATTATGCTTGTAATTCCTATTACACCTACTACCGATATAACTAATAGGAAACCTATATCTATTGCATCTAAATTAGGTATTGGATTACCAGTTGATATAGCAAAGTTATCGATAATAGGGAATCCAATTATTAAGAGTCCTACAGCGATAAACACAATACCTCCATAATATAATACTCTACCAGCAGTCTTTCTAGCTACGTACGCTATTTGTTCCTCACCTAACTTCTTAGCACGTAATAAATTGCCAAATATCGTCCCAAAAATTATCTGCATTATCATAGTTCCTATTCCAAAGAATAAACCTGGTAAAGGTGCATATATTACTGAGGGTAATTGAGGAGTTAATACGAAAGTTATTATAGAGGCATAAGCTCCAAAGCCAAAGCCTGCTATAAGACCATGAACGATTGTCATCTTCAATGGAACATCATGAAGCTCTGTAATATTAGAAGTATGAGACTTACTTTTTAATAAAGCATCTATGGGTAAATGTAAATATTTGCCCTTTAATATATAAGAACCAGCTATGGCCATTACAATACCTACTATAGCATAAACTGGCCCATCAAGATTGTATTGTTGATAGAATTCCGCTAGCCCAATGAATCCTAAAGTAGTTAATAGAGCTCTTTGTATTGTAAACCCTAATGAAAATAGGAATCCAGCTTTCATTCCTCCTTTAGTACTATATTTACCTACTGCGTAGCTAAAAGTTATTGGCCATGTATGTTCATCAGGAGTGGCTCCATGTAACATGCCTAGTATTAATGAAAAAAGTATTATTGTGCTTGTTGATAATCCTTGAGGTGGATTTAGTATGGTACTTATGCTTATCATAATATTAGGGTTACCCTAATAAAATTTAAATTTTACTCTATAAAATTTATGTCGGATGATTAATTCGCCAGCGACTGATTAATGATGAAAGTCTTAAGTTATGATACATTAAAATAAAGTTATTTAGTTTTTATAATGCAATTTTACCTAATTTAGCTCTTACAAATGCGCCTATAACTAAGAAAATTACTGAAAAGATTATTATTACTGGAATAACTGGACGCCATTGAGAAAATACGTTTAAAATCTCAACTATCCAAACAGCTATTGCTAAGAAAACGCTTAATGGAGCTAATATTATTAGCCATGTAGCCAAAGAATAACCATTAGCCATACTTCAACTACGGTTGGATAAGATTTTAAATTTTTTATTAAATAATTAGTATAGTAGCTCACTCATTATCTTTTAAAATTTTCATTATCTCATTGTACATTTCCTTGTCTCTTTCTTCTATTTTCTTTAAAGACCAAGGTAAAAATCCCTTCTTCTTCACACCACTTATAACTGATTTTAGCCAAGATTCATAAACTTTACCTGACAGAGCCTTATAATAAAATTCCTTTAATTTGGTTAAAGCCTCGTCCTCGCTTAATCCCTTTACGTTTATTAAGTATCTTGATGCTACGTATAATATGAATCTCTTCCGAGAATCTTGCAATCCTTTCTCTAAGATTTTATCAATCCAAGAATAATCAGCAGTTCTTTTAGGTATAGGAGGAAAAACGCTTTCTACTTTAAATAATAGATTATTATCACTATCATAAACCTTAGATATCCCATCTTCGTACTCAACATAACCAGCTAACGTGTCATCTGGATAATGTAAAATTGTCCTCTTAATCCTCTTTTCTGATGACATATATAATAGTTTATTCTTCTATAAGAAAAAAATATATCTCAAGAGATCAGTATTACTCTAAATGCAAATACTAGTAGAATTACACCCTAAGAAGAAAATTGAAAAGATTATTAAAGAGATTAAAGTTCTAGAAAATTATGCAGGTTTTGATATTCCAGATTCACCCTTAGGATTTCCATCGCCTTTACCATCATTCGTAGCTTCATTAATTAGATATCCCTTAAACCTTGACAAGAAGATGATAATAATAAATCAAAGATTAGCTGACGTTAATGAACTATTCATCCATTCTCTATCTATTACTGCTAAGATTCTTGATTCTCAAATAGCCTTTACTAAAGGCGATAAACCGAAGTATGGAAAAGAAGTAAATCATCTATCTTCGGAAGAGGCAGTAAACATAGCAAAAGGTTATGGTGTTAAAAGTGGAATGATGATAAGTTTAAGGAAGAACGAAAATGAGATAAAGGCTAGATTGGAGTCAAATGCCGATTTCTTCTTAGTTCTTAGAATGAAAGACCATAACGATCTAAAGAATTATGGAGACAGTTTAATTAACAGGGCAATTCCATATCTTATCATCATGACAGATAAGAACAAAGAGATAGTAAAAAGTCTGGACCAACCATATTTCAAAGAGGACGAGATAATTTCTATAATAGATGGTCTAAAGGAAATAGGTGTTAAAGCAGTACTTTTATCAACATTAGGTGATATTGATTTTTTAGAAAAATTGTCTAGAAAATTGTAATTTTTACCCCAATAAATTGATTAAAGATAAAATTTCTGAAGCATAATCCGGCATTTTGTTTAATAACTCTTTAAGTTCAAAATACCAATATTTCTGTCTTATTGTATTATATAATTGGATATATATGTTTTACGTGATTTAACTATTTTTTAACACAAATATTATTTTTGCATTCTAAGGAAACTTCTTGCTTATATAAAATACTCAAAATCTACAAAAGAACATTCTTAACCTCATCAAGAATTTTAATTATAGAACCGTTAACTAAAATTTCTTTAACATATCCCTTATACATATAACATAAATGCTGAATTTCGCATTTTTTACTTATACTAACCAAATTATTGTAAATATCCTTTTCTAATGACGAAATCAAGTACATTAGCGAATCAATCCCTATCTTTATAGAAGAACCATTATAAGAGATGTAATCCGTTTATCCCCGGATATTCATATCAAGGGACATGGGCCCCAACCTTACAGTTCATCGTGATTACCAACCACTCCACGAAGAATCATGAATCCCCTTCGAGTCCCAAGGTATAAGCCTCACATCTAGTTTAAACCTTGGGTAGCTTGGAGCATTGCCCCATCACCACCCAAAATATGTAGGAACAATGCTTGTAAACATTTCTTAAAACACCAAGGAGAAAACAGGCCATCTATATTAAGGCTTAAAGATGTTTGTAATTTACTATATTTTATTAGAATTTTCACATTTTTATTATTATGTGTCACAATTATTCTAACATTCCCTATTGTGGCTACTAGATTAGAGAGTGAAAGTAAGTTCAAAGAATAAGTGCCACAAAAATCCTCTAAAGAGGCTCTTTCCATTGTATTATAAACTACATTATGAATATAATTCGTTATCGAATGCATTCGTAAACACTTTCCACAATTTTCATAAATTCATCGTAGTTGACGCTAGGTACAAAAATACTCCAACTTTCATCATTAAGCATTGGCATAGTAATTATAGCCTTGAATAATTCTCTACAAAAGTCAGTTGTATTATCCCATCTTTCCTCATTTTCTTCCACATACTGTTTGACCAACATTAAAGCTTTTAGAACCTTTCCTTTTTTAGCCAACTCTACAGCTATTTCCACAAGAGAAATTTACAACAAATACGTATAAATATCGTCTTTCATAGTAGTAAGACAAAATGAAAGAGGAATCCTATCAACTAGTCGAATATCTTATAGAAAAGGCAAATGATGGAGCAACAATCCCTTTATTGACAGAAAAGGGTTTTCCAATCTTATTAATAAAAGAAAATTCACATACGATGGTAGCAATAGTATGCATAAATCATGAAGTTAAAAAGATAGTTAAAAGATTCACTAAGACTACTATACATAGAGCAATCTATGAGATAGAAACTGAGTTAGAAGATTTAACTTCCCAAACTATAGATGAGTTAAGGATAGCACAAGGAATTTCATTTGACGATTGTGTAACAGCTAGAGAGCAAAAAACTAGACCCAAACCCAAATTACCTTCAATAGAAGATTATAAGATGGAATTCAAAAATGTAGAAAAGCACGTAATACCATTACTTAGTTTAGGAGAAAAGAAATATGTAAGCTTAATCCTAGAATTAGGAATAATAGATGTTTTAGAATTACCTTCCGCATATCCATCGATAGTGTCTAGTAATGGAGTATCGCAATATAAGGTAAAAGATACTAGAACAATATATACAATGCTTTCTACCTTTAAGCTAGATATTATTCATGGTAATAACCCATTATCTACAGTAACAATAAACAACTCTAATTTAACATTTTTTACAGCATTATACTCAGAGCTAGATAATTCTATAGAAGATAAAGCTATAGAATTTTTAGGTAAAAAAACTACATATAAGAGCAAAGTAAAGTTATTTCATATAACATCAAAGGGTAATCTAAAAATTGATGAGAAAGAAATATATACAATAAACTCGTCTAAACTAGATAAAAATGGTATAAAAATTGGCTTTTTTGCAAAATATGGCGAAAATAACATTATTAAATTTAATGAATTGAATCTAGGAGAACTTCATGAAAATAACGTTTTTACGATAAACGAATACGTATATTCTTCCTTGATGATATTTGATATTGATGATTACTATTTCTTTGACAATATAATAATGAAACTTGTTAATAGTTATATCGCTAAGAGTAAATACTCAAAATTAACAAGAGATATTATAGAAAGAGAAGTAAATATCAACTACTCAATACCGTTTTTAATATCTAATTTAGGAAATAAAATAAAGTTGGCAAATCCAATAGTATATTGGTACTCTAAAGAGCTATTAGGAATTGATGAAATATGCAATAGTTGTCCAGCATATCAATTTGCTGAAAAAATTAATAACATATTGGGCACTTACAGAAAATTTGGTTATTTTAGGGATGTCTATCTTTAATATACCAAAGCAGCACAATTATAAGCACTATAAATAGAGAAATTTCTATATAATTTAAATTTATGGAAATTTTTTCCTCAGTTATTGAAATGGTATTTAATGGTACATTTAACTGGTATGAAGTATCCTTAATAAGTGGTATCATTAAAGTAACATTTGCAGAGCTATTTACCCATACTATTCTCACATACTCATAATTACTTGCCAATGGATATATTACAGGGAGAACTAATGATCCTATACCACTTGAATTGGTATGGCCAGAAGTATAGAATTGTAAATTACTTAGACCATCTCCAATGAAAATATAATATTCTTGATTTGGCACACTAGATCCTACAGAGTTTAAAAACTCAAATGTTAGGTGCGCTTGAACTCCTATTATATAGTCTTCTGGCATAAAGTAAAGTTTAGAAACCCCATTATCTGGCCTCCATCCAACATAACCTATTTTCGACCATGGTATCGGAGTTGAAATATTTACAAAGTAAGTATTCTTTCCAATTATGATTTCATAAACACTTACATTTCCATTATCATTTAAAAACACTAAGCTTACAACCCCATTACCAGCAGTAGGCAAACCACTTTTTAGAGTATACCAATTTACTGAAGGCGTTCTAACCCAAAGTAATCCACTATTTATCGCATATAATAGAGCGTATGTTGATTGCGAAAGATCTGAAATAGTAAGACTCGTATTACTGCCTAATAATTCTATTCCAACGTTTGAACCACTATAATATGTGAAATTTGCTGAAACTATAATATAATTGAGAGATGAGAAATTATATCCTTCTACTATATAATCTCCTCCCTCTCCTTTTAGAGTCTCGTAATTTTCAGTCTTATTTAATATTTGAGCTGAGCCCAAATCCCACTGAGGAGAACTAACAATATTTGGTTTTAATAAGGTTTCGCCTGCAATCATAGGATTTGACACTGCTAATGGGACTTTTAAGAAAGGTGTACTAGTTAAATAATACAAATAGGAAAATCCATAATCTTGAAACCATCCCACATACTTAATCGAAGACCAAGGTATGGGAGTTATGTAGATTAAAGTTAAGTTATTACCATTCAATGAGATAGTAGTAATAGTAAGATTGCCATTAACATTAGTAAATTTAATTTCTAGTAGACCAGATACAGAGACTGGTAGGTTAGATATTATAACTTTTAGATTGGTTTGTGGGGTCTTAATTAGAATAGTACCAGATATTACTGAATATATTAAAACATATGGTTGTTGGTTTGCTGGTTCATTTAGATTTACATTACCTCCTAATACTATTGGTCCAGCATTAACCCCAGAAAAATAGTCATAACGTGCAATATATGTAAAATTAGTAAAATTAGACAAATCTACATTTTGAACAGCATAACTATATCCTAATCCATACACTGCTTCGAACGTTGAATTATGCTGAACTATTGCAGTCCCATTATCCCATAAAGGATTGCTATAGATAAAATTGGAAAAAATTTTCTGAACTTCAGTCTTAATTATTGTGGGCGATATTATTAGTATGCTATCTGAATAACTTATGATAGAAGCAGTTATAGATAATATCATAAAAAGTGTTAAAAGTGTTTTAATTGACTTCATATTTTAAACCTCCTTATCAACAAGATTATTGATAAGAGAGAAATTAAAATAGAACCAAGACTCAAATATTCTAAATTTTTATCAGAAATTTGTAAAACATACTTACCTTGAGGAAGAATAACTGGATGAGAAAAGCTTTTACCATTTATTGGAACAGTCCCGTTTATTGGAAGATATATTGAAACATTAGATATAATTTCTTCTGTAATGTAGCCTATTCCCATTTCCGTTATTATCTTTGGTTTATAATACGAAGAAAAGATAGGTTTCCCATCTACAGTTATATTACCCGCTAATATTAATGTTTGATTATTAGAAGAAAATATAGTAATAGTGTTATTAATAATTGTCGCATTTATGCCATTAACTGTTTGAATCTTAGAGGGAAATGCTAAAACTAATTCTGAAGGACCTAAAGAATACCAAACTATGCCTAATGGTTCTTTAAATGGCGAACAAATAAGATCTACTACGCCCGAGTTAGTATAAGCATATATAAATCTTAATTGAGGAGTATAGTTTGGTATAGCAGGAATAGGAAAACCGAGATAAAGATTATTTTTAAATATAGTATTATTTATAACAAAGTATTTCGTAGTATAATTTATCGATTTAACTGGAATACCACTACTCGCTAAATCTAAAGAACTCATATTGCTAACAATACCGAAACCATATATCCCCACACCTACGGACTTATTTAGGGAATAATTATAATAGGTTACATTATTATATCGCGAAACCATACCGTATAAAAAGCTAGAAGCAGATATTATTAGTAATGATAATAATAGTACCGTAGATACTACACTATAATTTTTTATACTACCAAATAACAATAGTGAATATAAAATTATAAGTGGAGCTGTGTTTATACCTAGTAAGAGAAAAACAAATGAAATAAGAAATACATATAATATATCATTTCTTTTAAATTCGAAATAATACATTAATAGTGTAATTGAAATAAACAATATTGAAAATGTTAGATAGGTTGTAGACAGCTTAGCTAGATTATTAACGTTAAAATAAACCAAATAGGGAATAAGCCAAAACGCGTTAAGGCCTAGACTATAAGCTAAGAAATTGTATTTACGATTTATAGCTGGTATTATAATACTAGTTAAGAAAATTGGTAATGATGTAGCTGTAGCTAAGGTGGTTATTGAATATAATAATCCCTTATTACGCTCTACAAAAAATAGTGCAAGAGGAAGAAAAGCATAAGCGAAAATTTCTGGAGAATAATGTATTGCTGGGTTAAAAACATTGAACTGATATATTAATGATAGTAAAAGAGGGTATTTTAAACCAAGCTTAGTAAATACAAGAAAGCTTATAACTCCAGATAAGAAAACGAAAATTCCTAAGAACACTTCTGCAGTAATTAAGGGACTCTTCGCAATTAAGGATATAATGTATCCTACTAACCAACCTACTAAGAAATGCTGATTTGAGTTATAACCAATTCCATATATCCAAGGCAAGTATAAGTAATTAAAATAAAGGGAATTTGCAGTCCAATAGAAAAATGATGAGTTATAAGTAAATCCAAATATTATAGCTACCAAAGTTGCTGGGAAAAATGTAAGATATTTGAGAAACCTAGATCTAATTCTCTTATTTTCAACTAAAATTCCTATTACCCCTACTACTAAGTAAAAGTATGATATTGTAGAAATAGGGGTTACGGCGGAAGGATATATTATATATAATACTGAAGACGAAACTAAATATAATAACCCTGCTAATAATATAGATCGTACTTCGCCTATTTTAACTAATAAAGGAATAAGGAGTAAAAGTACTATTGATAAGAATATGTAATTGTTCATCAACATTAAACCTGGTACTAGAACTAACAACGTAGAATAAACCCAATTATTCTTTTTACCTATAAAAGAAATCAACATTAATAATGAAATAATTATGATCTTTTGGATAGAAACTGTAAATTTCATTATATAGAATAAAACAGAAACTAAAACAGAAACTACCATTGATATTTGTACTTCATATAGCATTGAAAGTGAGGAGGAGAGCAAGAAAAATGCGATAAAGGGATAATATAGGGGAATTTCTATAATACCAATTATATTGGCTATAGATAAAATAAATGTAATTATATGTTTGTTCATCTAATATAACCGTCTTATGCTGTTATTAAAGCCTTTTGCTAACTACATAGTCATAAGTAAATATCAAATATGAAACTGATGTATATATTAATCCTACAAAAAGATATCAAAATATGAAGTATAATTTGCTAAATCATTAGTTATGAAAATTCTTTCATTATTCTAAACATCTTTCGAGCATTTTCAAGCATCCAATGATCATTATTGAAGAATATATATACGTATTCTGGATCTGAACTGACTATTTTTTCAGAGAGTTGTCTTAATTCTTGTTCAGAATAGTCGTAATAGTACCAAGAATCCCTTCCGTGTAATCGTAAATACACATATCCCATACTATTTACAATATATGTGCCTATAGGCGAATCTATCGAAACTAATACGCTCCTAATATTTATTGGCTCTATATACCATTTTTGATCTCTAAATTCAACAGCCATCTTTTCTCCAAGAATTTCCGAAAACTGCTCTACCCTTTTCTGATTAATATCATTTCTTTTAAAGCTAGGTGGTAATTGGAATAGGTAAAAGTCAGGATTTAGCAACTTTACCTTATCATAAAAGTTATACCATTCTTGCATATCATTTAATCTTCTAACATGGGTAATTTTTCTATTTACCTTGACTATCCATCTAATACTATTATATCTACTCCACCTCTTTATTTGTGATTCTGTAGGAAAGCGATAAAATGACATATTCAATTCTACTGCATTAAGACCACTATTTTTAACATACCAATCTAATGTTCCATCTTCATTCCAACTATAAGACCATCCAGAAGTTCCTACAAAGATCTTCATATAGTTTTTAACCCACTCCCAGTTAAAACTAATACTGCATCATTAACCTTAAACTTCTCATAAGCTGCATAAACTGTAGCTGAGCTATATTCAGTTAAAAGTCCCATTCTAGCTAGTTTTTTCCACGCACTAATTATTTCATTATCGTTAACAACAATGCATTCATTAACCACTTTTATCATTTGATCCAACAAAACTGGCTTGGTTGAGACTAGAGCATCTGCAATAGAGGTTATTTTCTCTGGCGGTTTATAATTTATATTTTTTAATTTGGCACAAAGTGGCATTACTTGCTCAGTTTGTACAGCTACAATATTAGGAATCTCGTCTATAATTCCACTATCTAATAGATGCTTTAAACCCTTATAAACTCCTAACAATAAGGTACCCGCAGATACTGGTAGGAAAATATACTTCACTTTTTTAAAGCTCTCCATGATCTCATAGGCTAAAGTTCTAATACCGTCTCTAAATTGAGGCTGTAAAACATGAGAGGCATAATAGTAGCCTGAATTTTCCGCAGCCTTTGCCACATCTTCTCTACTACCACTTACCTTTATTACGCGAGCCTCATAAGCCTCTATTTGTTTAAGCTTATTTCCCTTAGCGTTTTCTGGTACAAATATAAATGCCTCAATTCCAGCTGCTGCAGAATATGCTGCTATAGAAGCTCCCGCATTACCAGAAGAGTCTTCGCTAATTCTTTTTATCCCTTTTTCAGCTAAATAGGAAATTAATGTTACAGAACCTCTATCTTTATAAGAACCAGTAGGATTTAAGAAATCGAGTTTAAACCATACGTCACCTTTTTTTATAATAGGTGTTTTCCCTTCACCAAGAGTAATTAACTTATTAATATATGGAAAGTTTTTCGCAGTATTTTGTGAATATTCAAAATCTATTTCGATGTCAAATGGACCTCCACATTTACTACATCTAATCTCATATATACTTTCTCTTTCCTTTCCACAAACCATGCAAACTTCTCTAACCATACTAAGGCAATATTATTGTTTTTTGTTTATTTAATATAGCGTCCGCTAATCTATTTAAAATCCTACTCTCAAAATCAATTGCCCTTGAGGGTCTGTAAAGATATAATCTCTCTTCAAATATTTCTAAGACCAAAATATCAAAAAAGCTTCTATACGATTCTAGTACTTTCTTAGCTTCTTCTATATCTTTCTCAATAGGTGGGACTAGGTTAAGTAGTAGTACGTTAATAGCTAAAGGACTTTTAACCACATTAAAGTAATTTACAGTAGTTTCAATGCTTATTGGATCAGTTATAAAAATGTTTACTACATTTTCAGCATTTAATAAAGAGGTTATTTTGTTCGGATTAATTGAAGGAGGATTATCTATTATTACAAATTCCCATTTATTGGTTTTAACTAACTCAACTAACTTTTGATTAGCTATATTTATAATTTCATCATTAATCTTAGAAATAATAAATGGGTCAGAATACATTTTTAGAGCATGAATATTATTAAAGATTTGAAGGGATTCAGAGAAAATGGGTTTTTTATTAAGTATCTCGTCTATTAGTCCCATTTTTTCATGACCTAAAATCAAAGATCCATATGATAGAGTGTCTAGATCTATAAAGAGACATTTACTTCTAGAGAAATATCTAGCTAAATATAAGGATATCGTAGTTTTCCCTACTCCTCCCTTAATACCCAAACTTCTTATAAGATACAATATTCTCACTTAATTGTTTGTTAAAATGGTAGCTATAAATCTAAATGATATCTAACTTTAGGAAAAAGTATATAGTATTTAGATCTTTCCATTAATCTGAAGGCATAAAATACGCTTCATTTTGTAAATTAATTTTCTTTATCTTAATCTTATATACATCAGAAAGTAAGTCCTCAGATAAATCATCTAATCTTCCTTCAAATTTTAGTCTACCCTCACTAAGTAAAATTATTTTATCAGCATATTTTAGTACATCCAATTCATGTGAAGTTATAATAAAAGTCTTATTTATTTCCTTTAAAATTTTAATTATATTGTATTTATTTCTTATGTCTAAATTGGATAAAGGTTCATCCATTATTACATTTTCTCCCTCTGCTAAAGCTTTAGCAATTAAAATAAGCTTTTTCTCTCCAGAACTTAGACTAGAGAAATCTCTATCAAGGAATTTTTCTAAATTAAGTCTTTTAATAAAATACATATAATTAGCTTTTTTATTACCTGCCAATATTACATCAATCACTTTCATTTTTGGAGAGAAAAATTCCGCAGGAATGTACGATTTCTCTCCCTCAATTATAATTTTTCCCTCATATTTTACCATATCTATCATAGCCCTTAACAAAGTTGTTTTGCCGCTTCCATTAGGCCCTAAAATTATATTAATCCCTTTATTAGCAACAAAAGAAATATCAGATAATATTCTTTTACCATTAATATTAACATTAATATTCATTAGTTTCAACATTTCTCCTCACCAGTGCGAAAATCATTATTGGAGAACCTAATATTGACGTAATAGCAGTTAAAGGTATATAATATCCAAATACTCCATGTGAAATTATATTACTAGAGATTAAAATAATAGAGCCTAATATTGACGAGTAAATGGTCAATACCTTAGTATTCCCTCCAAATAGTCTTCTAACAATATGTGGAACTATTATCCCTACAAATCCTATTATACCAGATATTGAAACGCAATAAGCCACTAATGAGCTAATGAACACTAGCCAAAATATCCTTTGCCTATTAGGATTTATACCATGCGCAAAGGATATTTCATCACTTATAGCTAGTAAATCGATTATTCTGGAATATTTTAATGCAAAATATAAAAGACTAAAAGTAAGGATTGCTAGCACTATTACATCAAACCAGCCTATTATGCTTATCTCTCCCAAGAGCCAGAAAGTAAGAGGAGGTATTTGAGGATATTTATAAGCAGTAATAGATATAATTAGAGTAATTAGGGAGGAGAAGATAAAAGATACTAATATTCCCCCAATGACAAGACCTAAACTACCAGTTTTTCTACCTATTAGCGTAGTAATTAATGTTGCAATCAAGGCCATAACAAAAGCTACCAAGGGTTGAAAGAAAATTATCCAGGAGAAAGGTAAGTTAAATAATAATAAAAAGTATGACAAGACTGCACCAAAAGCTCCACCAGATGCAGTACCACTTATGTAAGAATCTACTAAAGGATTCCTTAATAGCATTTGAAGAATGGCTCCAGATACTGATAAAATTATACCTATAAGTATGCATGATAAAAGTGTGGGCAATCTTATGTTAAATAATATATATGCGTAAGTGCTAGTAGGATTAAAAATATATTTAAGAGGTATATTAACTTCACCATATATTAAGCCTAGAAAGAATATTAGTGAAAAAATTAAAATTAGTGTTATTTGTATTATTTTCATTAGAACACCGGTAAAGTTACATTAAGATTAGTAATAACCCACTTAGTAGTTATATATGAAGGAGTATTACCATTAATAATATCATGAATCATTTCTATAGCATAAACAG
>JAVYOH010000001.1:137228-153069 GCA_038734615.1 Saccharolobus sp.
TAAGAGTAATAATCCATTCCTACAATGTATTTACCTAATCCTAAACTAATCAAAATCTGCGTATCACTAGGAGCTAAAACTACTATTCTCAAATTTCGATTCGTGCTAATCTGCGATACATGATTTACTTTTAAATAATAATAAAATGTTGATATAACGCCTACTGCTATGATTACGGATATTATGATACTAATTATTCTATTCATACGACTGGATAGGCTATCCAAGCTAAAAAATTTTTCTGTTAACTTAGTAAATATCTCTTACAATTTTTCCAAAAACTTATTTTAAAATTTGATATTTCTTTTTCTCTATCATTTTACTAACAAATGCACCTACAAAGAATAATGCAGATAAAGTAATACCTATAACTGTTTCTATAATTCCACCCGTAGTTCCAGGAGAAATTATCCATGCTATGATAAACGAAATTAAAACTCCCCATCTCCAATTCTCAAGCCAAGTTTTCGCCTTTACAACTCTCATTGCTGTTAATCCACCCATTATTAAAGGCAGTTCAAAGGATAATCCTGTAGCTATCATTAAAGTCATTATAGTACCTATAAAAGACCTTAAGCCTAGGCTGTGAACTACTGATGGACCTAAGGCATCTGCATAAAAGACTATTATTTTGAGCATAGATGGGATTAGGACAAAATATGCAAAGGCAGAGCCTGCAGCAAATAATACAAAGGCTGGAATTAACGAGTGTTTAATAAGTCTTTTTTCATGTTCATATAAACCGGGAGCGACGAAAGCCCATATTTCTCTTATAACTATAGGCATTGATGTAAATAAGGCTAAATATAGGGAGATATAAAATGATGCAATAGAGGATCAAATAGATTTATTATTAATAACTGTACTCCTTTTGGCAATTCATTATATATAAATAATTGAGTTAATTCTACAGAAATACTATTAAAAATTGAAGGAAAAGGGATAGGGATAATTGCTAAAGTGTATCTTAACCCAAAGAATGGAAAGGGTACATATGTAGTTATAAATTGTATACCAATCATAAAATATATTAAGAATGTAACTGCTAATGAAATAAAAATCCTTTTAAGCCTATAGGCTAATTCCCTTAAATGTTCTATTAATGGCCTTTCCTCCATACTAACTTCTTTAGTTCTTTCCACCACTATTCTTCAACCTCTGCAGTTCCTCCTGGAGTTGTTTGATCTTCATCTCTAATTCTTTTACCCTATCTTGACTCAAATCTCTTACATACTTAGATTGTACTACCTTTTCCATCTTCATCAATACTATTTAACTCTCTCATTAGCTCATTTTTGAATTCATTTTGACGACTTCTTAGCTCTCCTAAAAACTTACCAATGGATTTAGCATTTTTAGCAGCATTTTTATCGCCTGCCATTAAAAGTATAAATACCACTACAACAACAAGAAAATCACCTAAATTACCTATCATTAGCATCCACCATAAAAAACCCTATCTTAATAAAATTACTGCGATTGATTAGATTTCCTTAATTGATCTAATTGTTTTTGTAATTCTTCAATTTGCTTTTCTAAATCCTGAACCTTAGTATTTTGCTGCTGAGCCAAAGGCTGGGAAATCATTTGTTGTTATTGCATTTGTTGCAATTCCATCTCAGCCTCAATCCTGCCCTTCTTAAACTCTCCAACAGCTCTCCCCATTGACCTAAATAGTTCAGGAATCTTTGAGGCCCCAAAGAATAACACTGCTATTACTACGAGGATTATTATCCAATCATACGGATTTGCTAACATCTTACCAAACCCTAGTATTTTATTATATATTATAAGGTTAAAACTTTGCTTTCAATAAAGCGGATTACAGAAATTATTTCTATAACGTCAAATCACATAATGTTGACAGTAATTTCGCATTATACTTTCTTAACTCTTCTTGATTAATTGGGACACTACTTCTTACTAAAAATATCTTTGGTATACCCGCATTATGATAAGCTATAACATCATATAATGTATCTCCTACACCGATACTATCATCTGCCTTAACGCCTAATCTTCGCAAAGCTTCTAATACGGGCATTGGATCAGGTTTGCCTCTACTTATATCATCACCAGATATTAAAACATCTGGTTCTATTCCTATTATTTTTAATACTTGTGTAGCTGAAATTTTCATTGATGATGTAACTACAGCTACATAAATGCCTTTTCCTTTCAAATATGTTACAATTTCATTTGCGCAAGATTTAGGTTTAGCTAGTACTTTTATTAATTCAGAATAAATTTGTGTTTTTAATGAAGCTAGTTTTTCTGCATTATCTTCTCCAACTAAAATTTTAGCTATATCTATAGTTTTCCTACCTAACAAATAGCTTATATCTACGTTAATGTTATACCCTAGCTTATCTAATGCTATCTCCCATGCTTTCTTATGTATCTCTTCTGTATTTGCTAGAGTACCGTCTAAATCAAATATTGCTGCTTTCATAGAAAATAGCTGATCCAAAGAATATTAAAGTATTTTCATCAAAATTTAGCAAACTTTATCATAATAAGACTTAAATGTTAATATTACAATAGGTTAAGAACTCTTTCTCATCAAGATTAAAAGACTTTGCAGAATAGTATAATATGATGCAAGTAATAAGAAAGCCTACTAGGATGTTATCTGGCGTTACAATAGTAGCAATTATGACACATCCTCATTCTTGTCCACATGGGAAGTGCATATTCTGCCCGGGAGGCGCTGATGTTGGGACACCACAGAGTTATTATGGAAGAGAACCAACGCTAATGAGAGCTATAGAGAATAACTATGATCCCTTTTATCAAGTTCACTCTAGACTTAAGCAATATGTTAACAATGGACATACACCTAGTAAAGTAGAGTTAATAATAATGGGCGGGACCTTCTTGTCTTTGCCCATAGATTATCAGGAGTGGTTTGTCACTAACGCTTTGGAGGCTATGAATAGATTTCCAGATTCTACTAAACCTTCATTCACCTATTTAGAGGATGCACAGCTAAGGAATGAGAAGGCCAATGTGAGATGTGTAGGAATTACTATAGAGACTAAACCGGATTGGGCTAAAGAGTGGCATGCTGATCAAATGTTAAGGCTTGGAGCTACGAAAGTTGAATTGGGGGTTCAAACAATATATGATGATATTTTGAAATTTACTAATAGGGGTCATACTGTTAAGGATTCAATAGAAGCTACGAGAGTTATGAAAGATTCTGGATTTAAAGTGGTATATCATATTATGTTAGGTTTACCCGGGTCAGATCCGGATAAAGATCTAGAAACTTTTAAGGAAATATTCCATAATTCAGATTATAGGCCAGATATGTTAAAAATTTATCCTACGTTAGTAGTGGAAACGGCACCTTTAGTAAACTTATGGAAACGGGGAATTTATAAGCCATATGACACTGAAACTTTAATTGAATTAATTTCTGAAATGTATAGATATATACCAAAATGGGTTAGAGTTATGAGAATACAAAGAGACATACCTGCAAATATAATCTTAGATGGAAATAAAAAGGGAAATCTTA
Source organism: Saccharolobus sp. (assembly GCA_038734615.1). Lineage (GTDB taxonomy): Archaea > Thermoproteota > Thermoprotei_A > Sulfolobales > Sulfolobaceae > Saccharolobus. The sequence continues at coordinate 140,752 of JAVYOH010000001.1, forward strand.
GAGAGTTAGTTGAAAAAAGAGCATTAGAAAAAGGAATAAAAATTAACGAAATTAGAAGTAGAGAAGTAGGCATGGTATGGCAGCATAAAGGAATATTACCGGATGAGAATGATATAAAATTATATAAAGAAGTGTATGAAGCTAGTGAGGGAACTGAAATTTTCCTTTCATTCGAAGATAGTAATGAAATACTAATTGGTTATTTAAGGCTAAGAATACCCTCTAGTAAGGCGCATAGGAAAGAGATTAATGGTAAAGTTTCTATAGTGAGAGAACTTCACGTATATGGGATTGAAGTACCAGTAGGGATGTGGGACGATTTAGGTTTTCAGCATAAGGGTTATGGAGGAAAATTGTTGGCAGAAGCTGAGAGAATCGCTAGAGAGGAATTTGACGCTAGAAAAATCTTAGTATTATCTGGAATAGGAGCCCGTGAGTACTACATGAAAAAAGGATATGTTAAGGAAGGTCCATATATGGCTAAGATTCTTGCTTAAAACCATAATACATTGCGTTATTTGGTAGTATACTTTTCATTCTGTATAGTTTATAGATTTCTTTTCTAAATCCACTTTTTTTCATTAATTTAAGTAATTCCCAAGGATAGTAAAGCTTGTAAAATCGTTTAATCTCAACACCATTAATAACGCTTTTCTTTATAATATAATGCTTAAGTAGAAAATTGGGCTGAACTAACCATACAGTAACTAAAATCTCGCCATTATTTACTAAAACTCTTTTTGCCTCTTTAATTGCTAAAGATGGATCTTTCAAATGATGTAAAGATGCTATATACATTAAGGAATGAATAGAAGACTGCCTAAATGGTAAATATTCCATATCAGCTTGTATCAAATGTTCACACCCTCTTCTCTTTGCCTCAATTAACTGATTTATAGCAAAATCCAAGCAAATAGTAAAACGGTTTTTTAATGCTAAACAATTTTGTCCAGATCCACATCCTACATCTACTACTATTTTTCCTCTAATTAAATTTACAAAATGAATAGATTTTCTTCTATATACTATTTTCTCATACGCTTCCTTTGTGTAAATCTTCAATAAATCATCGCTCTCGCTTTCATTCGAACATATGGTAAAACACCTCCATGGTTTTCATCTATAAAAACACCTCGTGTCTCCTTGGTTATCGCATCTATTGTCAACAAATCCTGAAGCGGAAATGCTATCTCCCTAAAGAAAAGAGGTCCTTGACCTATTTTAATTACAGTCCTTGGAGTTATCCTTATACTATTTTTAATTAATTCAGATTTCTTACTACCGATCGCAATATATGCACCCTTACTTTCTTCAAGTACCTCATTAAGCGACCAGTCTCCATTTTTAACTTCTATTGAAAAATAGTCTGGCTTTGGCAATATACCCCTAGCATTTCCAGGCTCACCGTACTTTGAAGTAAGAGTTCCTAGATAATTAGTGACAATTCCATCCCCAATTATTTCCTTCTTTTTGGTTTTGACTCCTTCATCATCAAATACAGAAAAGGAAGGTGAAAATAGGTTTAATGGATTATCGTATATTGTAATTTCACCTAATATTTTCTCATTAAGTTTAAATTTAGGCATATTACCATTAAGAAAATCTGCTAATAAGTAATGTAATACGGTGCCTAAAATTTCTGGATCGACTATGAAGGTTAACTTTCCACTTTCAGTTAGTACATTTTTAGCAGGCGTTTGAGTTCCAATACCTTTTAGGTATTCTATAATTGATGGTATATCTTTAGGATTTCCAGTATATGAGAAATTTGTATCATTATACTTTATATTATTTACAACCTTCTCTTCTATACATTCTTTGATGTCCTTTATTTCAATTACTTTAGTAATTTTCTTACTTTCCAATTTAATATTATAACCTTCTTTTAGATCAATTTTATCTAAAATGCTTAGATACTGATCCTTATCAATCCACGATTTGATAGATTCATGTATATAACTGTCACAAATCTCAAATTCTTTCATAGATTGTTGTATATTTTTACCTTTTTCACCTCTATAAACTATCCATCTCCCATTAATTAAAGCTCTATTTAGTGAATAAGAACGTTCATAATTAACTATTGAATAACCCTCGTTTCCATACTCGGCCTCTATTACGCTTTCATTATACTTTACAGTCTGAATTAGCATCATAACATATATATTTATAACAGACTTTTTAATCACTCTCATATATTGTTAGTTAGTTAAAAGTCAATTAATGTAAAATATATGGGTTTTTGTAAATATTATCCTACAATAAAAAAGTTTATACAAATGTAATATTAGTCTTTTTCATGATTTATAAGGAATACTTTTTATAGCTATAGAAATAATTAATTAAATATGAGTTGGGACATTATATTAACAGCAGATAAAGGCTCTTTTACTGATTATGGAGGATCTAGTGTATTAGGTTATGTAGCGTGTATGCCAGCTAGATTAGTACCTAAATTTTTCATGGATAAGTTCTTCACACCAAGTGTACCTACTGATTCTACGGGAAAAGCATTATTAGCACCTTATGCTTTAAGAAAGGTAGAGAGTACTTTAGTTCACTCGGGTTTAGATAATGTAGCAGTAATACCTCCCGATAATCTCAAAAAGGCTGTAGGGCCAAATACGAAAGTAATAGGTATCACGGTTCATGATCCTCTAGGTCTTAATCCAGTAAGTTTCAAACTGAGCATGATATTTGGTGGAGGACCTACATGGACTGCTAAATATTTTGAGGAATTAGGAAATGAAATTTCAATATTAAAGGCTAAGTATAATTTTAAAGTAATAGTAGGTGGTCCTGCTAGTTGGCAGTTAGTTAATGAAAGACCAGAATGGGTTGATACAATATTTATAGGTGAAGCAGAAGTGGATTTACCACCTTTAGTTAAATCAGCAATAGAAGGTTATGAATTACCTAAAGTAGTTACTGGAAGAAATCCAAAAGTAGATCAGATACCACCGATAATAAACCCAGCTAGATTAGGAGAAGTACAGATAACAAGGGGCTGCCCTAGAGGTTGCCAATTTTGCCCGATAACACCAGAAACGTTTAGATCAATTCCATTAGATACAATTAAAAAGGAAGTAGAAGTTAACATGAAGGCAGGTATAAAAAGAGTTGAATTCATAACCGATGATATACTGCTTTATGGTTCACAGAAATTAAGAGTAAACCATGAAGCTATAACGACTCTATTTAATGAGACTATGAAGATGGGAGTAGATGGAATTTGGTTCCCTCATATTTCAGCCCCAGCAGTAAGATCAAGTCCTAAGACAGTAAAGGAAATGTCTGAAATCGCAAGATATAATACTGATAGGGCCGCAGCTCCAGTAGTAGGATTAGAATCTGGTAGTGAAAAAATACTTAACAAATATATGAGAGCCAAACCATTTCCATGGACTCCAAAAGAATGGAAAGAGGTAATATTAGATGCTACTGCAATAATGAATGATAGTTACATATATCCGTGTTATACTATGACAATAGGATACCCAGAAGAGACTAATGAGGACGTAGAAGAATCAATTGATCTAGTCCAATCTATAATTGATCATAGTTTAAAAGCTTGGATATTTCCCTTACCAGTGATTCCTATGGGTGTATCATATATCAAGAATAATCCCTTCCCAGTGTTAGAGAAAATGCCTACTAGATATTGGGATTTATTGTATATTTCTTGGAAATACGATCTGAAAATAACTAGAGAGATGATACCAATTCTCACTGGAGGAATAGGTAACAAATTCTCTCAAAAAATTGTTAAATATATGATAGATAGAATCTTTGATAGTATAGAATGGGTGTTCTTAAAGCTAAAGGAGACTGAGGGTAAATACGCTTATACTTTTGCGAATATTAACATAAATAATACAATTGGTGTAATAAAATCAATATACTGGTTATTCAGATTAGCTTTCAGACCTCTTCACGACTAGAGCATCTTCGATATTTTTCCAAACTAAGCTATAGCCGAAATAATCTAAGACATCCAATATATAATTTCCATACTGCTTAATCAGATTAGAGAGATGCTGATTTGAAAAGTCATTCATGGATAGTTCATTAAGATAAGCTTTTTTAATTGCATAATTTTTTAGAACAACATAATCTTGGTGGAGGGCTAGTTTAGATCTTATAATCTTTTCATCTACTCCATATTTTTCAGATAATTCCCTAATGGAAATTATATCATCTTTAAGATTGCCTAGATCTACATCTGAGCCAGTTTTATTTTCTTTGAATTTCTTAAGAAATAAATATACTTTCGCTATGTCTATTTTTCTCTTAAACTTTATAATATTTAGATCATCTGGTATATAATTATCATATGAAAGTTCATCATTCAATAATACTAAAACAGGATAATTGAATTTTTTCAGTTTTTGCATCTTATCGTGTATGTATTGTTTAGTCCAAAATCCAGCTATTTCAATATATATCTTTAAATTACCTTTAATTGCAACAAAATCTGGTATAAAAAGCCTATTATCAACCACAAATTGCTCTGGCTCCCTTAATATTTGCCAATCTTTTATTACTTTTCTAAATTCATTGTAAAATTTTTCCTCAACTGTACTATCAAACCTCTTTTCTGCCTCTTCATCTCTAATATACTTAAATATTTCGCTGAGATTTGATAATTCTAGCCTATACATTCTTCTCTGCTTACCCAAAACTATATTAGCTATTATTTTCCATTCCTTTTGCAAAACTATATATGGTACTAGAACTGCTAAATTCCTCCCATATTTCTCTGTCATTTTCAGTAATGTTAGTGGTCCAAATATTTCTATTCTAAGCGGGTTGTCATATGCTAAGTACATTAAGCCTAGAAACTTTATCCTTCTTATCAAATTCTTCCAATTTTCTTTAATATAAACAGTAATTTTATAAGCATTAAAAAAAATTGTTTGCAAAAGTGAAAGGTTATATAATTTTATTAAATCTTCTGGAGAAATTGAAAATAATTCGATAATTTTTTTCTCCTCATCTAGATCCTCATAAATTACCTTTATTGGATCATCTAAACTAAAAATGTTCCTAACTTCTTCTATAACTTTTGCCCTGCTTTCATTATCTAGCACTGGACCTCTGATAAATAATTGCCTACGTAATTCCCTGAAGTCTATTTTATTCTCTGTTTCAATTTTACAGTATCTTAGATATATTTTCGCTAATCCTTTAACTAGCTTATAATCATATATCTTACTTAAATATTTTATATCTTCAAGTATATCCCCAACTTTCCTACCTACCCTAAATGTATTGATAACATCGCTGGCAATATTTATATCATCTGTACTAGCAAATAATGGAATGATATTTTGTCCATTAATCTTATATCTAGCTAATTCAGAAGGTAACATCTAACCTTCGCCTTTTACTTAGATTATAATCACTAGTACCTCTAGTCACTATTTCTATTAGTCTAGCAATCTTATTTTCTTTCTTCCTTAGTATCCTTCCTAGCCTTTGAATAAACTGCCTTGAAGTACCATAGCCTCCTATAACTATTCCAACTGAAGCATCTGGAACGTTTATACCTTCATCTAATACATTTGAAGAAACTATAACCTTATACTCATTCGATTTAAATTTCTCTAGAATCTCTAATCTTTCATCCTTTGGGGTTTTATACGTTATCGCAGGAATAAGAAAACGCCTTGAAATCTCATATGCCATTGCAGTATTTCTGGTAAATATTATAATTTTCTCATCTTTCAATTCAGACAAAATCTCTCTTAATTTTTCTATTTTAGCCTTGGAATTTACTGCAATTTTAAATGCTTCGTGCCAAGCTAGTAACGCTTCTCTAGCCTCTTTATCTCTAGCAGCAATTCTAACTAATCTATTGAAATCTTCAAGAGAATTTAATCTTAAGTTTCTTTTACGTAAAAAATTATTTAAAATGTTCCTATAATGCGTATACTCTTTCTCTTCTTCTTCGGTAAGCTTAACGTATATTCGATGTATTGTAAAATTAGATAAATATTTCCCCTTTAACTCTTTTAACGATACTTCATAAACGATAGGCCCTACTAAAGAGGGATATAAAGAATCCCTACCATCACCTCTTTTTGGAGTAGCAGTTAAACCTAGCCTATATGGAGCTGCTAATCCTTGTGCTATATTTGAATAACCCTCTGATGGTAAATGATGCACCTCATCAAATATGACTAAAGCAAACTTATTACCTAAACTTTCTACCCTAGTATATGCTGAATCATAAGTAATTATAGTTATTCCTTTCAATTCGTCAAAATTACCACCTATTCTTCCAGCTTCTGCACCAAGGAACTCCTTTACGGCTTCATACCATTGATCAAGTAAATCTAGCGTAGGGACTACTATTAAACTGGCTTGCCTTATTAATGCTATAGCTTTTAGCCCTATCGCTGTCTTTCCAGCACCAGTAGGTAAAACAATTATACCCCTCTTATTCCTATACCAAGTATGTAAGGCCTCTTCTTGATAAGTTCTAAGCTTTATCTTATCCGTTATTATGGGAAAAGGTAACAGGTCCAATACACTATCCTCTACCTTAACACCAGAACGTTTAAAATAGAAAACTATATCTCTATACTTACTAGCATAACCAATGTAAGATTTTAACTCATCATTCCATGTTAAGCCTGGAGCCGAAAAATCTGATAATATTAAGCCTTTAAAATACCTTAATCTTACCACAATTATATTAATGGAATTAATATATTTAAAATTGATACTTTAGATGAGATGTATGGAAATGTTTAAATATACTTATACAGTATAAGCATTAATGAAAGCAGCTATACTTTATAAATACAATGAGCCTTTAGTCATCGAAGATAATATATATATTGATAGTCCAAAGCAAGGTGAAATAAAAATAAGAGTAAGTGCTACTGGATTATGTCATTCTGATGTTAATGTGTTTGAAGGAAAAACATCAGTAGAACTGCCCGTAATTGCAGACATGAAATATCTGGTATAATAGAGGAGGTTGGAGATAAAGTAGTTTCAGCTTTTATACATCCTTGCGGAAAGTGCAAAAACTGTATAACTGGAAATGAGAATTTATGTGAAGTTTTTGCTAGGAATAGACTCAAAGGCACTTTATTAGATGGAACTACTAGATTACACTTTAAAGATGGAAGACAAATAAGATTCTTTCTAGGCGGTGGTTTTGCAGAATACGCAGTAGTTCCTTATACAGCATTAACCAAAGTACCAGATGATGTGGATTTAAGGAAAGTATCTGTATTAGGTTGCGCAGGCTTAACTGCATATGGGGCTCTGAATTCAGCTAAAATAGAAGCTGGAGAAAGTGTAGCAGTGATCGGTGTTGGAGGCGTAGGCTTATCTATAATACAATTACTAAAAGCTGTTGGTGCCGGTAGAATAATTGCAGTAGGAACTAAAAAATGGAAGCTAGAAAAAGCTTTAGAATTAGGAGCAACTGATACTATAAATTCCAAAGAGACAGAAGTCACTAAAGCAATTAAAGAAATAACTGGAGGGGGACCAGATGTTGTGATTGAAGCTGGAGGTACTCAAGAGACAATAAGAATGGCTATAGACTCTGTTAGAATAGGAGGTAGAGTAGTATTAGTTGGATTACCACCAACAACTGCAGAAATACCATTAAGAATAGCGACCATAGTAAGAAATGGGATTAAAATAATTGGAAATTACGGTGGAAGACCAAGAATAGATATGCCTAGACTTATCGAATTGGTCAAATTAGGTAAATATGACCCATCTTCCCTTATAACTGGAACATTTAAACTAGAAGAAATAAATGAAGCAGTAAAACTATTACAAGAAGGCGACGCAATAAGGAGTTTAATAGTACCAGATTAAGTAGGAGGATATTTAGCCGACTTCCTAGCTATTATAAACATTATTAAATATATTATTAATACCAAAATGCTAAATACAACACCTACTATTACTAGATTGCTTAGAATATTTGGTGAAACGTTTCCAAAGGCTATTGGAATTGGGCCTAACAAGATTATACCAGCAAATTGCGTATTAGAAGAAGTTGAAGGAACTGAAGGTGACTGAAGCATACCTAAAAATAATAGTGCAAAGCCTATGAATATTAATATAAGACCGGCAGTGATTAGTTTCATATATTAAGCTTTTAGATTAACCTTATAAACTTTATACAAAGGATTCCATATGTATTATGGAGGAATAGGATCAATTTTATCATCTGATAAAGATAGGATTGCAGAAATTGCGGAAAAATTAGGTAAACTCCATGAAAATGATAAGCTTAAGATATATTATAGAAAAAAAGGTGAATACATAAGATCAATACTAGCCCCATCAGATTACCCAGAGAAAATTTTAGACACTGCTGAAGCATTGTCCCTCTCGTCATTATCTATAGTATATCTTCCAGAAAATTTATCATGGGTAGATGGAGAAATATTAATGCTAATAGACTCGCTAAATATTAGTAAAAAGATAATAGTAAGTAGTTTAGATGGTAAAAAAATTGAAAACTTGGTAAATTCTTTAAAAAATTTTACCAATTTTGAATTAAACAACAATCTTAATGAAATAGAGGAATTTAAAGAAGATGATAAGGGTATAGTTTACGTAGATAGAGTATTTACAGTTAAGGGTGTAGGTACTGTAGTTACTGGTTTTTCTTTTACCACCGTTGAGGTCCACGAAAAACTTATCTCATTACCTTATAATAAGGAAGTAGAGGTAAAGAGTATACAGGTTTTAGATGAGGATCAGAAAAACATAGGAAGCGGAGTAAGGATAGGATTTTCAATAAAAAATGTTAAAGAAGAAGAAATAAAAGATATGACATACCTTGTTAAACCCGATGTAAAGATTAAAAATGAAATAGAAGGTAATATAACAAAATACAAGTGGTCTTCTATAAATCAAGGACAAAATCATATAGTAGTTAAAGGCCATGCTATTGCAGTAAATCTAATAAGTGAGGGTGAAAGGGTTAAAATAAAATCATCTTCTCCAATACCGCTAGTAGATTCACAAATACCAGTATTGAATGTTAATGTGAAGCAGGGAAAGCCAAGAGTAGTAGGATATATTAATTTATAAAAGAATAGTTTATTATGAATGATATAATTCTTGCTGCATATAAAAAAGCAAAAGAATTAAACAATGATGGTGATGTTTACGTTTTTAAGGATAAGCATGCTTCCTATTATTTAATTATAGTTAAAGGGTCAAGCTGCAAAGAGAAGTCTAAAATTATAAATATTATCTATGATGAGGTCTATAAGTATACTAATGAAATTGATCTAATAGTTTTTATATTAGATAAAGATAATTTCAACCTCTTTATGTCACAAAATAAGGAAAATTTGGAAAAAGTACTATAATTTACTAAGCGAGTCCTTAACTAATTGTAAATTATTATCTGCGGAAAAGAATACTGGAACATTATGAGGTAATGCTGACTTAAAGCTAACTAATAACCATTGCCCAGTCTCAAGATCTAGCGTCTTATCGAGTAACATATCACTAATTCCAAAGGTTTCAGCTAATAACTGCCTATCATATGGTCTAGGAAGTGTACTTATAAAATACGTATGAAGTTGTTGTAGAGCATTAGTATTTAAATAAGCTAGTCTTTGAGTGCTTATTAGCGCATGTAAATTGTATTTTCTTCCATGCCTTAATAACTTTTCTATAGAGATACTAGAAGCCTCACTCTTATCCTTTTGTTTAGTATCATATGGTATAAATTCTTGCGCTTCATCTATAATAAATAATACCTTAGGATTATCTGAATACGACCTTTTCCTTCTGTTATAAATCTGATTAATTACTGACGAAACTACTTGCCTTCCTTCTTCAAGGTTTGGAAGCTCTATAATGAATAAACGTGGAGAATTCTCAGAGGAATCTAATATTTCTATTGACAGTTTTTCTATATCATATTCTTCAGTTTCTTGTATACCTAAAGATATGTAAGATTTTATACCGCTTATGAAAGAAAATAGGGAGGAATTATCCTTCAGATGGGCCTCTCTACTTATATTTTCCATCTCATCTAGCAATGAATTTATACTTTCATCTACGATATCATCAGCAGTTAATTTTCTTTCTCTCATAAAATAATCGAGCTTACTCAAAAACGTATAAAGTAAAGGCTTTTGAGCAACTGAAGTGTATTTGTCCTCTATTTGTTTCTTAAGTAAATCGATAAGATCACCATATGTTAAATAAGATAAGCCTTGTGGTGGGACGTATAATTGTTTAATTCTCTCTTTCTGATATAGTATTTCTGCAGATTTCCTTATTTTATCTTTTAAACCTATAATATCATCTGGTATTACATGGTTTCTAAGAAATCTCTTACCAGCATCTATCGGATTTGTAGAAATTTTATCTAGGCTTACAAGTCTAGATTCCATCTCTATTAGCTTATCCAACAAAAGTACTGCATATTCCATAGAAACATCGAAAATAACAACTTTAGTAGATCGTAAATTATCTAAAATTCTCCTAGATAGTAATGAGGCTAGATTTGATTTTCCAGATCCGGTAAAAGCAAATATGCCTATATGATATTTGATAGCCTTTTCTAAATCTATATTCATTTTTATATCTTCATTTAGTATATATCCTAAAGATACATTGGTTCTAGCGCATACAAAACTAGCGTATGCTGACTTGCTGAGTAATTTAACTGAGGTACCAGGCAATGGTGGTAAATAACCTTTTTTAAAAATATAACCTGAATCATTTAACTCAAGAATATAACCTAATGGGTACGCAATTACATCTATCCATTTTTCCTTTTCCTCATTAGAATACCAATCTTCACTTACTCTTTTCATAATTTCCTTTCTTATTTCTCTAGGTATAGACACATCTAGATTTATCATGCCATAATGCATCGGTACTATATCAGCTATTTCTAATATTAAGTAATTATTTTCATTTATGGTATTTATAGCCAATAATTTTCCTATTCCTAACTTATTTTTAAGTGAAAAAGGAAACTCTACTATATAGTTCCTAAAAGATATTGTACCTCTTCCATCTGATGTTTGCCTAGTCATTATTCTACTTTCTCTAAGTCTTCCCTCTACTTCCTCAAATATACCTTCCATCATTTCTTAATCTCTCAACCCAACTTCTAAATTCTCTGTATCTAATATTACTATGTCTTTGAATCATATTCATAAGATTACTCATTCTATTTCTATAATATTTAGCCAATTTATCAGCTAAAAATAAAGGATAGTTATAGCCTAAAGCTTCTGAGATAGGTTCTTTGCCTAAAGCGTATAATAAAAATAATAGTTTTTCTAAATCTTCAGTAAATATATAGGATTCTATATAAAAAACCCAAGACTGTGGGAAAAGTTTGTAGTAGGCTGATATTACTTTTTCTCTCTTTTCTTTTATAATTAGCCAAGGAGTATCTGAAATTAAACGTAGCCTTGATCTAATATCAGCATCGAAGTCTTTAACTATCCCTATAGAGTTTTGAGGTATCGAAATATTAAGCGATGAATCATAGGATAATTTTCTATCTAAGAAAATTATATCAACTATGTTATAATATTTCTCTAATACATTATACTCTAATTCCCTCATTCTCTCCTCTGCACTACATTTGCAAATTTCATCTTTTACTTCGATGCCATCTATCGTGTATCTACCATCTTTGAATATTATGCCTTTAACTATTCCTATCACTATATATGAAAGAGATCCCTCATCAGTAATTGCTTCAGAGAAAGAACCGTCAACTGCTATAAACGCTAAGTCCTTGCTTAGAAAGTAATTTTTTACTCCTCTCAAACTTACTATTGTGTTAAAATCACCACTATCATTGGTAGATGACATATTTATACCATCTATTAGGGTTTTAGAAGCTAAAAAACTTAGAGAGTTACACATGAGTCAAACAAAGATAGCTAATTTACTAGGCGTTAGCCAACCAGCAGTTAAACAATATCTCGATGAAGATGAAAAAATACATTACAGAAGGCTACAAAACTTAGGATTAAGTAATAATGAAATTGAGGATTTTTTAGATAAATTAACGCAACTAATAATAAATGGTGATCCAAAACAAGTTATGAAATTCACTAGTATCTTCTTTCTATCAAACTTAAGTAAATTAAAGTTCTGTAAATATCATAAAACAATAGATACAGAAATACCATCTGATTGTGATATTTGTAAGAGTATTTACAAAGAAGACGAAGAAGAATTAATGGAACTAGCAATTTCAATCCTACAGAACCAATTTGTTACACCTCTAATTCCGGAAGTTTTAAGTAATCTAGCTTTTGCTAAAGTAGATGCTAAAAGCGT
>JAVYOH010000001.1:153783-220527 GCA_038734615.1 Saccharolobus sp.
TTAGATTTAACCTCTTCAAATAGCCTTATAACTATAAACATATCATAATCTATACCCAAACTAAAAAGAAGTGCGAATATTATCAATGGCGATAGCCAGTATAATGAATGATAAAGCAACGATAAGCTAAATACCCCGAATAAAGAACTTAAACCTATTGTTAGAGAAAGTCTTATCGGTAATATTATAGAACCTAGAATTATAAAAAGGTATATAAGTATCATTACTATTGTTAAGGGTAGTGTAAAGGTAAAATAATCATTTACAGTATTGTCAACAATATCTATTCTTTGAGCGTTTGCTCCACCTACTAGATAACCCTCTTTTATCAAATTGCTTGTAATATTTATGGCTCCTTGTTGAAATACTGGATATTTAACATAAACTATAAGTAAGGTATAATTATCTTTATGAAAAGAATTGAATAGTTTAGTATTATTAAGTATTATCTTATTTCCAAAAGATAATGGGCCATAAACTAAATTTCCTTGATCTATGAGAGTCTTAGTTAAATTATATATCAAAGTGTAATTATTTGCCTTGTTCCCAGAAAGAATTATATAATCAGTACTATAATTATAAATATTTTCTAATATTTTAGTCCCCTTTAACGAGCTAGCATAAGATGGTATTATTTCACTAATACTCACATTAGTGTGAATCATAGGAAAGTAAATACCTAAAATTATTATTGACAATATCATGAAAATTACTATAGCCTTATTCCTTTTGACAGAAAACTGAGCTAATTTATATAAATATTTTTGCCTAATATCATTTATATTAGGCATACTCCTCCTTGGAAAGCTTAAGTATTTATATGAAATAATAGATAATAAACCATATGTTAGAAATACTGAAGGTAAGAGAGCTGAGACTGAAGAAGTTACTAATGAAATGCCTATATTTCTTAATAGTTCAGATGGTGAAAAGATGAAACTTAAAAAGCCTACCGTAATACTAAGACCACTTATTAATATAGCCTTTGTTGAGTTTCTAAATGATATTTTTAATGAATTTGAATTACCTTTATTCAATTCTTCAAAATATCTATAAATGAATAATATACCATAATCTACAGCAAGGCCAAATACTATAGGCGGTACAACTAGTCCAGAGATATAGTATATCTTGTATCCAAAGAATGTTTCAATATACAGAAGACCATAAGCTAAGACTAAGCCTGCCGCTGCACTAGATACTAGTATTAGAATGGGAATTATTGACCTTATTAGTATGATTAGTAGCAAAGTAACTAAGATTATTGTAGCAATATCTATATTTTCTATATCTTTTTGAGTATAGTATGCGGATTGGGCATAGTAAGCTAGATGACCGACTACATATGCATTATTTAATTTTTGTATGAATTCTTCTACTGAAGTTAGGCTTTCATTCGAAGGTACTTTTATTATGAATAACCAAAAGCCATCCTTATGAAATGAACTAATGTTAGTAATGTTATTATACATAAGATCGAAATTTTTTAATTTAATTAATTCAAGTGAGAGCGTATTATTAAACTTTGCAATTTTATATATAATATCGGAATAATTATTAAATTTAAGTAAAAATTCAAATGCTAAAGAATAATTTGTATAATTATTAAAACTAAAATATAATAGATAAGGGTCATTAAACGTTAAATAGCCAGCATATCTTGCCCTTTGCAATAGAGTGCCATTTACTTTATCGAAATTAGCTTTGTAATTAGGGCAAATATTTATGCTAAAATTATGTAATGGCAACCAATAAGTTACATTTAACTGATATTCAAAATATTGAAAATTAGAGATAAGAAAGAATTTTAGCTTGATTAAATTTAAATATTGATTATAAATTTCGTTTGTGATATTCATTAGGCTCTCGTTTGAAGAAACGTAATTCAGATATTGCTGCTCTAAAGTTTTATAATACGTATATGGCGTTATTACTGTAGAATTACTAAGTAAATAAATATTGGAATAAATCTCTTGAAGAGATTGATTATATGTAGAATTGATTATTACATAAAGATATTCGCTTTCATCTATATTGAAATGCTGTTGAAGAATTTTCTGTGCCCTTACACTTTGAAGATTATTTGATAAGAAAGGCGAATCACTATACGTAAATATGCTTGTAGCTTTCATCGCAAAGGGTAATAATAGACCAATTAACAATAACCATAATATTAGTAGCACAATGTTACGATTCACGTTATTCTTAGTATTCCGTAACTATTATAACTATTGTGGAAATACCAATTTTATATTAGTAATCATTTTTTAGACGCCTGTTGAAGTAAAATTATGGAACCTATTCAGAATGTGCTCAAGTTAATGGAGCAGATAGAAGATATTTTAAGAAATTATTCACCATCAGAAAAAGATAAGAAAATATTAGAAAAAATGTTGGCAAAAAACATGGAACTAAATGCGGAAATATACACTAAATATTTAAAGGTATGAAAGTAAGTATATATTTTTGTGAATTTCGAAGCGAGAATAGATTATATAGAGGGTATAGGAAATAGATACCTCACATCTGAAGGTCATATAGTTGAGTTATCTAAAGCAGTTGAGAATGAGTTAAATAATATTGGAATATCCGCTAAACTTTTTGTTGAAGGATTAGTAGATTTTATTTCGCAAGATAATATAAATAGTTATTCCTTTTTTATACCAGCTAAGCCTATAAAAGACCATTGCAATAATATAGTAAAGATTTTTGAAATACTGGTGTCTACACGATTATCTTCTATAAATATATTAACAGTAATTGTAAATATAGAGGGAAGTGCACAAATTGTTCTACTTAAACCTGAACTATATAATAATATTTCAAAAGAGCTTATACAAATACTAACAGAAAAATATTTCTGTCTAGAAATAACTATGCCATTTATATATAGATTTGTAATATTTGATACTTTCAATGTCTTTAAAAAACTATTTAGAATAACCTTTGAAGGTATAGTTAATCTTAGTGGTACAAAATATATGACATCTATTAGTGATGACATGAAGGCTCTTATATGGCAAATAGATAGTACTAATATACATTACTTAAGAAATAATTTAATACCTTCAGAGTTATTAAGATTAGCAAGATAGTAATGTCATGGGATCTTAGGTATTTAGAGTGGAAATATAATAATTTGAATGAAATAGTAGCATTTCTCTTAGCTTCGCTATCATTGGCAGTAGCGTTTATTCCTTTTTATCGCCCACATTCGCTTTTAGAAAACCCATTATGCTCTATATTTATACCTTATATTGTAGCCTTATTGGCATTAATACCACACGAAATAGCACATAGACAAATGGCTAGAAGATATGGTTGCTATTCAAGGTTTACATTAAGTTTCGTAGGCTTCTGGACAACTTTGCTATTTAACTTAATTGGAAGTTTTCTACATTTCTTGATATTTTTCTCTGGATTTACTGGGATAAATTGTGGTTTCAGATTTAATAGAGATGTTGAAGGAAAAGTTTCACTAGCAGGTCCTTTAACGAATTTAGGCTTAGGCTTTATTGGTCTTTTAGGATATTTAGTACTACAAGCGGGATATGCTGGTTTGTTCTTTTACTATCTTGCTACGTTTAACTTTTGGGTTGCATTCTTCAATCTGCTTCCGTTTTGGGTATTGGATGGGGCAAAAGTATTTAGATGGAACTTCTTAATTTGGGCAATATCGATAGGAATATCTTTTATATTTACATTCTTTATATTAGGGTGAAAATACGAACGTTAAGAGAATATTTTCTATACCTACATTTGTATTAATGTTTTTTATATTTCTAGGGTTTATTATAGGAATATCAGTGTCATTACTAAATTATAAATTAATATATTTTTTAGAACAATTTAATTATCTTGTCTTACATGGATATTATTATGAAATAGTTACTTCAATAATTATAACTAATAGTTTTACTGATTTTATCTTTAATTTTCTATCAATGTATGTCTTATATCTCATTTTTGGAGCTAAGGCTGGAAAAAATGAGTATATAATATTCTTAATATCTGGAATACTGGGAAATGTTCTAACTGTAATATTTTATAGCCCATTAACATTATCTTCTGGAGCTTCTGGAGGAATATTCGGTCTATTAAGTTATTACACATTTTACGATTTTATAAGTAAGGGTAATCTGGGATTGTACGGATTATTATTTTTAATAGCGATTTTTGGGATTAGTGATTTTTTATTTCCTAACGTTAACGTCATTGCACACGTAGGTGGAGTTATAGGAGGTATTATCTATGCTATAGTTTATCGCCTTATAAGCCAAAATAGGAAAGTAATTTAATCATGTTAATAGTTGAAGAAATTTTACTAATAATTGGTTTTTTAATGCTCCCTTATGGATTATACGAGATTGTAAAAAGTTCTGCTGATAAGACAGTTAAAATATTGCTTGTTAGCTTATCAGTAGTTTTATTTATAGTAGAGACTATACTTACAATACTCTAATGATACTAATAGTGACTGGAACTCCTGGAGTAGGTAAAACATTAGTTGCTAAAGAGCTTGCTAAAAAATATAATTTGGTTTATTTTCATCTATCCGAATTTGTAATATCCAATAAACTTTACACTGATTATGATGAAGAAAGTCAAAGTTATATTTTAGACGAGGAGAAAGTAAAGGAGGAACTTAAAAAAATAATTAGTGATAATATAGTTATAGAAACAATATATCCTTCACTGATACCTAAAGGTGACAGTGTAATAGTACTTAGAAAATCACCTCTTAAGCTATATGAAGAACTTAAAAAAAGAGGATGGCCAGAACTAAAGGTGTCTGAAAACGTAGAGGCAGAAATACTAGGTGTAGTTTCACAGGAGGCCAGAGATACGTTTAATGATAAAGTTTGCGAAATTGATACTACAGAATTAACATTAGATCAGATTATAACTAAAATATTAAATAAAGAATGTGATGGTATAATTGATTGGCTAAGCTATGAGGAAAACCAAAAACTTTTGGAAAGTTTAGATAATATTATTAGCTCGCACGAGAATAATATCTAGAGATGAGTACTCATGAGTAATAATCCTTTTAGGATTCAAAGCCCTCAACCACAACCCCAAAAGCAGCCTCGTGATTTAAGAAAAGTTGCACAACAAGTTCAAGCAGCTGATTTAAAAATTCAAATGCGATTAAAAAATATTAAATATAAAATCGGAGTGATAAGCGGAAAAGGTGGAGTAGGAAAATCTTTCGTATCCTCAAATCTAGCCATGGCAATAGCTGCAAGTGGGAGGAGTGTAGGAGTAATTGATGTAGATTTTCATGGTCCATCAGTGCCAAAAATGCTTGGTGTTAGAGGACAAGTACTAACAGCTGATGACAAAGGAATAAATCCCGTAATAGGACCTTTCGGTATAAAAGTAGTTTCGATAGATTTTCTTCTACCTAGAGATGATACACCAGTAGTATGGAGAGGAGCAATAAAGCATACTGCGATAAAACAATTTTTAGGTGATGTGAATTGGGGAGAATTAGATTATTTAATTATAGACATGCCTCCAGGTACTGGAGATGAGGCTCTATCTGTAGCCCAATTAGTTCCTCAATTAACGGGATTTGTAATAGTTACTATACCTTCAGAAGTGTCAACATTAGCAGTTAAAAAATCCATTAATTTCGCAAGGACTGTAAACACTAAAATTTTAGGCGTAATTGAAAATATGAGTCGCTTCGTATGTCCTAGTGATGGGAAGGTTTACTATATATTTGGTGAGGGAAAAGGAAAGAAAATGGCTGAAGAAATGAACGTTGAGTTATTAGGTCAAGTTCCTTTAGATCCAACTATTGCTGAGGCTAATGATGCAGGTGAACCATTCTTCTTAAAGTATCCAGATAGTGAAACATCTAAAGAATTCCTACGCATTGCAGATAAAGTAATTAAACTAGTAGAAACAAGTCAACCACCTATTTAGACTTTAATCTAAAGTAAAATTTCTTCTCTTGGTATACTGGATGTTTTTCTATTATTCCTTGCCTTACTAAGTCTGCTAGAATTCTTCTAAATTCTTCTAAGTTTACCTCCTCACCCATGCTTAACAACTCGTCTCTTATTTGTGTTGAAGTCTTTTCTCCATTAGATAGTATTTTTAAAATCTTTTCCCTTATTCCTTCGCTCATAACAATAATACAATTGGTTTAACTCAAATAAAAAAATTAAGGGATAGTGAAGGAAAAACTTAAAAATAAAAAAATATTAAATAAAGATTGGTGAAAGTTTAATGAGTATTGAAATTAGCGAAAAAAGTTTTTTATTGAAAAGATTCTTAATAGTTGCCTATGGACTCTCAGAAGCCGATGTTGATGCATTTTTAAGAATATTAAATAGTAGTACTGGAAAAGATGTAGATACTGTAGCATCAGAATTAGGAATAAGCAAAAGTAGAGCTAGTCTAATCTTAAAGAAACTAGCAGATTCAGGATTAATAGAGAAGGATAAGAACACAATGAATAAAGGTGGAAGACCAAAGTTCATGTATTATGTAAAAAAAGAGGAACTAAAACAAAAATTAACAAAAAAGGCAGAAGAACTTTGTAAAGATCTACAAACTATAATATCTTCTTTCTAATTTTTTAAATAAAGTTTCCTTTATTTTCTATGTAGCCCAATATTCTAGCTGATCCCTTCTTCGTCTTTTTTACGCTAATATTAAATTCATCGAATTTTGATAAATTTAGTAATACCTTATCTGCACCATTAAAATTTTATATTCTACTGTAAATCAGCCTAGGAAATGATGTTATACTAGCATATTAACTGCTTTATTCCTTGCTTAGATAATACCAATTAGTCCCTCGTACAATAAATATATCCCAAATATAAATAAAATAATTGATGATGCAATTTTAATATAGTTTAGATAATTCTTACCAACTTTATTAATAACTGTGGAGAACGATATTATCCAGATTATTATACCCAAGAAAAAGCCTGGCATTATGTATAATGATAGTGATTTAATCATAGATATACCTACAGTGACCCACCAGCTTATCTGATAAGGATTAGTAAGACCCATTGAAAGTCCTATAAAATAATTCCCTTTTATTGAACTAGAGGGCATCCTAGATCTAAAGGTTAAATAGGATAAATAAAGCATAAAGATTCCTCCTATGAAATAAAGTGGTTTTAAAATAAAACTGGGGATTAATCCTTGTATAGTATATACTATTAAAAAGAAAATGAAATCTGCAGTCATTGCCCCAGCTCCTACACTACTTCCATGAAACCAAGATTTCGTAGACTCGCTAGCTATCATTGCATTTATTGGACCGGGCGGTGCAGCCATTGATAAGCCTAAAATTACACCTAATCCAATGTAACCAAAGAAGTCCATCTCAAGATTTGATCGACATAATACTTTTAAACCTTATTGCATCATCAAACGAGTAAACATTATTAAAAAGAACGTAAACATTCTTCATATTCTTATCATTTTGCTCGATATATTCTTTAAGCTTTTCAAGATCAGCATCTTTGTACTTATATTTGTAGTTAACCTCTCCCTTTCCTATACCGTGCAGTCTATAATACCTGGTATTAATAGAAGATAGAGGAAAGTGTCTAAAAGGATCTACGATGTGAATTAAATTAAACTCTTCAAATATTTCAGTTAAAATATTAGAATTTAAATACCACTCTCCCCTAGGTTCCCAACCATATATATAATTCTTATCTAAAATGCTTAAAAAATTCTTTAGATTTATTATGTTTTCTGGAGTTGGTTTGAAAGATGGAGGAGACTGGAATATTATTATTTTGCTTCCTAATTCTCTTGCCTCATTTATTACAATTTCAAGCGCTTTCTCTACCTCTTTTGTAGGCTTAAATAATCCATAATTGTCTGGATTTCCAATTAAGTTCTTTAATCTCTTATATGTATTTTTATTATAAGGATGTGTAATTATCTGATTTGCTTTTATTGTTAGTTCTACATTATTCTTGATCGAGAGATCTCTCCATTTTCTAATTTTTTCCTCGCTTACAAAATTATAAAAAGTCTCTTGAATTTCAATAACATTAAAATGTTTAAAATGTTTTAATGTAAATCCACATGTACCTATTTTTATCATCTTTTATGGATTTTGGGAAAAGATTAATATAACTACTTTAAGGTAATTTTACACATGACTGAAGAAGAACTGATTAGTAAAGTTAAAAACATGTATGAGGAAGGATTAAGTATAAGAGTAATAGCTTCGCAGTTAGGATTAAGCTATTCTAAAGTACGCCGATTATTAATTAAGGCAAAAGTTAACTTCAGAGGTAAGTTACCTGAAGATATTGTTAAAAAAATACTTGAGTTAGCTAAGCAAGGATATAGTGCAAATAAGATAAGTAAGGAATTAAATCTTAATTTCAATACTGTATTAAGACTTCTCAAAAAACATAATTTGGTAAGAACTAAGCGAAAATTAAAAGAAGATGATATAATAAGGATAAAAGAGGAATATAGAAAAGGGAGTTCAATATACAGAATAGCTAAAGAATTAAATATTTCAACGAACTTAGTTGTATATCATTTAAAAAAGCAAGGGTTGTATAAAAAGCCTATTCATGAATCTTCTTCCACATCTCACTAGCTAATTTACCATCGTACTTGAAAGTATTAATTAACCTCTTAGCTTCTTCTCTCTTTCGTCTATGTTCTTCAAGGAAATCGTTCAACTTTTCTATTAGTATTTGCTTTAATTCTCCAGTTAGCATCTTACCAGATCTATATTCCTCTTCAATCTTAGCAATATTATTATCATCCTCTTCGAAGAAATAATATAACCATTGAAATGCTACATCAATCTCTGGATTACCACCATATTTCCTATGTAGCTCTACTGTAGGCTGCCCTCCAGAAAACGCATATTTCATAATTTTCCTTTCTACAGTTTTAGGATCGTCTGTTAAATATATTGCAGATTCAGGGCTTGAAGAGCTCATTTTGCCCTCTGGCCCAGTTAATGGGGGAAGAAACTTACTATGTATCTGTGCAGCCTTATAGTATCCGAGGCTTTCAGCTATATCCCTTTGTAATCTCCAATAAGGATCTTGATCTATACCTGCAGGAATTAAACATCTTCTGTTCTCAAACATTGTAGGAGCTATTTGTAATGCGGGATAGAATATCATACCTATATTTGAGGAATTTTCTAGCCCGAAAGCCGCCCTTACTTCAGAAAAGGTTAATTTTTTAGCTACTTTAATTACTATAGGATACATATTTCTTATGTACTCTGTATCTTGAAATATAAACGTCCTATCTGGATCAAAACCTACAGCAATTATATCTAAAATGTTCTCATAAGCCCATTTTCTAGTTTGATCCAAAGTATATTCTTGATTCCTCATGAATTTCTCATCGTCAGTTATCTCTATATAGACATTAACTTTGAATTTTTCTTGAAGCCATTTAGTAAATATAAAAGGAATTAAATGACCTATATGCATACCCAATGATGGGGCTCTCCCAGTGTATAAAAAGAACCCTTTACCGTTCTCATAATCCGTTAAAACTAGATCAAGATCCCTGTGAGAGAAAAATATATTTCTTCTTAACATTACATGAAGTTCACCAACTAATTTGCTAATTCTCTGTTTTAATTCCTCAGTTAACTTTTGTGTACCAAATTGAACTATTAATTTATCATAATCTACTTTACCCTTAACTTCCCAAGGTGTAACAGTAAATTCGTCTGGCATTATAGTATAAAAATATTTGAAAATATAAAAGGTTAAAAAGAATTAGGTATTTGTTTTACTCTTTAATCCAGAAGAATTAATAGGTAATTCTGGGAACTTGTCCTTCATTCTTTGCTCTGCTATTATTGAAGCTTCCTCTAATATCTTTCTTGCCTCTGGTGAAGATGCTGCCTGATAAGTTCCTACTCCAGCAAATTCTCCAGATTCCATAACTATCTCTTGTAGCCCCTCTCCTAAATCAGCTAACTCTATTGATACCTCTGGTAATATACCCTTTAGAGTACTCCTCAATTCATTAACAACACCTAATACTGGTATTAAATTTACAAATACATCACCTAATTCAGTAACAGTTTCTAGTCTAAGCTCTACTTGCTCTAACGCGATCTGGGTTGTTAATAATTGTTTAGAAATCTTTCTAATTTCAGCTACTTCATTAGCATACATTGCAGCTCTCTGCGCATCCTTAGCCATTTGAGCTTCTACTACTCTTTCAAAGAGTATTTTATCTCTTTCTTGCATTCTAGCTATGTAAGCATCTAACCTACTAATCATAGAGCTAATCTTATAGTGAGCATGAACTAATTTGTATTTTAATGGTTCTTTAGAGTTTTTAACCTTAAATTTTTCTTGATTATCCCCCCATATCTTTTGGAAATCTCTTCCAAGCATGGCTAATATATATCTTACTCTACTAACGTTTATAAGGCAAAGCTCATAGTATGAAGAATTTAAATTAGTAAAATCGAAAATAAGTATTATGCCAGATGTATTCATTAGAGAAGATGAAGATCCAGATTATGATGTCTTTTTAACATCAAATAGCTTAGTAATATATCTGGATCTCAGAGGAAAAGAAGTAGCTTATGATAAAGTAGATATAAGGACGGATGGGAGTAAGATTTATGTCTTAGATTCTAGAAATAATAATTTACTAAAGATAATAATATTACCAGTAAAGATTAATCCATCATCCTTGATGTATAATTATAAGAATGGAATATTTATTCTCAAATGTAATAAGTCAAATTAGATGACAGAGGAACTTTATTTAACAGACTCTTATATTAAGGAATTTGAAGCAAAAGTAATCAAAATTAAAGAAAATTATGTAATTTTAGATAAGACAGCTTTCTATCCTGGAGGAGGGGGATTAGAAAACGATATAGGATATTTTATAAATAGCAAAGGAGAAAAATTGGATGTAGTAGAAGTAAGAAAAGAAAACAATGAAATACTGCATAAAATTAACTCACAAGAAATAGATTTACAAATAGGTGAGAATATAAAGGGAATAATAGAGTGGGAAAGAAGATATAGAATGATGAAATTACATACCGCATCCCATATCATAGCTGCATTAGCTTACAATAAGTTTGGTTCATTGATAACTGGGGGACATATAAGTCCAGAGTACGCTAAAGACGATTTTAACGTTGAAAGCAAGGAAGTTCTAAATGAGTTAGTTGATGAGGCGAATAAGATCATTAAAAAAGGGATAGAAGTTAAAATATATTTCCTACCTAGAGAAGAGGCATTAATGATACCTGCAATAGTTAAGCTAGCTGGAAGAAATCCTCCCGAAATTCCTATCTGGAGAATAGTAGAAATACCGGGAATTGATATTCAAGCAGATGGTGGACCTCATGTAAAGAACACTATAGAAATAGGAGAGATTAAAATATTAAAAATAGAAAACAAAGGGAAGGGGAGAAAAAGAGTATATTATACTTTAACCTCTTCTTAGCCTATAAGGAATTTAGATATATCATTTAGAGGTAGTTAGCGTTCTTCTTATACGAGAAAACTAAGCGTCTGCACTTATTTTCCAGATTTAGTACTTTCTGATTCTCCTTAAAAAGCGAGATTAAAATCCTTAAGCCCATACATATTTTATACTAGTTACAAATCTAACAAGAAATCCAGATAGTATTCCAAAAAAATTAGTTAAAATAAGTATTATAGTAGGAACTCCCAATTTATCATCGAAGAATAGAACAGTTAGAACTTGAGAAAGTGAAGAAAAATGAAGAGCATATAGTAGTAGTATAATCGCTACCACATATTGTACGATATTTCCTAGATATGAAGAACTATGAAATTTAGCTAGCCTTTTTATATAAGATCCACTTCTCTTATCCCTAAAAGTCCATATATCGTTTAACACGAAATTAAATATAACGGATATCTCAATCGCAATTGCTAATGCAAATGCAATTGGTATAACCTTAGCCGAAAAAATATAAATTGCCTCATTAACGATAGTACCTAGCCCACCAACTATTGCAAATTTAACGAGTCGTCTTATAAGTGACACAATGTTTATAAGAGTCTCGAAATTAATAAATATAATTAATGTGTTTTCTCTTCTACAATTTCATTTATCGTATAAATTAGATTATCAACATCTTCTCTTAACGCAATCCTACCATAAGTCTCATCAAGACCTAAGAAGTTGCTGCAATCCCTTATATAATATCCTCTCTTAATCAGCTCATCATTAATTATTTTAGTTGGAATTTTAAATTTGACAAGAAAATAAGGTGCATAAGTTTTATAAATCTTGAAGGAAGTAGTAATACTTTTTACCTTATCATATATTTCCTTAAGTTTATTTTGAGACAACATGAAAAAATTTCTTACCTTTTTTGGATCTAAATTTGAAATAACGTAGTATACTATCGAGTTTAAACGCCAAGGAACAGCTAATCTTTCCAATTCTATACTTCTATATCCAATTGTAAAACCTATTCTCAAACCAGGTATCGCTAGACTCTTAGTAAAGGAATTTATAATAGTTAAATTCTTATAATCTTCTATAAGTTTCAAAGAACTTTCTCCTAAACTTATATCTATAAATGATTCATCTAACACTAATTCATTATCCTTATTTTGAAGGAAATTTTCAATTTCAGATAAGGTAATTAAGGCTCCAGAGGGATTATTAGGATTACTAGTAAGAATCTTACCTGGCTTTAGATAGAATATGAATTCATCCTCAGACTTCTTAGCGTAATATACGTCTTTAAATTTGTATTCAGAATAGTTAGGTTGAGGCACAGTAAAATAATTGCCAAGCAGGTTAATAGCTTCAGAAGCACCATTAAAAACTCCTATTAATTCATCGTTTACCTTATAAATCTCTGCAATAGTGTATTTTAGATCTTTAAAATCTTGTGGAGGATAATATTTGTATATTTTTAACCTTATGGCCTCCTCAATTAACTCTTCAACAAATTTAGGCGTTCCTAGAGGGTTCAAATTAACGCTAAAATCCTTTATGTTAAAAACTGGTCTACCTTTATTCCATGGATAGCCTCCGTGCTTCATATTCTTCTATCTTTAAAATATTCGATAATAATGTTCTTTTCTGCTCTTCTTATTATTTCACTTAAGCTAGAAGGACTCATATTAAGTTTTTTAGCTAAGTCCTTTAATGCTATCTTCCTAGGATAATCAAAAAATCCTGCTTCTAATGCTATTCTAAGTATTTGCTCTTGTCTAGCAGTTATAGCATCCCTTCTTTCTGCTTTCACTATCTTTAATACTTTTACATCTTTAGTTATTTTTATTAAAGAATTTAATAATTCTCTTAACTCTGAGTATCCATTTAAAATTAATGTCCAGATTATTCCGTCACTAACTACAGCTCCATTCATTAAAATATATTGTGATAAAATATTTAATAGATCAGAAGAATCATAAATTATACATATAGACTTATATCTAGTAACCTTAAGTGGTTCTTCACACAGGTTCTTAGCTAGTTCTTCATTACCACGTATTTCAATAAGCACTTTACCTTTATCTTTCTCAACTCTTATATCTAGGATATTAATTAATAATTTATTATCATTATCAATATTAGAAAGCCGAGGAATATTAGGGGTCTTTATTACTACATATAATAGCATATCACCAATACCTCGTTCTTAATACTAATTAAGCTTAACTACTAATCAGCGCTCAAGACCTAATAATCTTCATTATAGGTTCATTAACTACAGGCATCATCATATTGTATGCGGCCGCCGGGATTTGAACCCGGGACCTCCTGCGTGGCAGGCAGGCGTCCTAATCCAGGCTAGACTACGGCCGCACGATATAAAGACTATTAACCGTAATATAAATATTTTATCATCCTAAATACTCTTTTTCATATAGCGTGTCAATTCTGATCTGGTAGATACTAATAAAAGAAAGACTGTTAGTAGAGTTTTTAGCTTAGTTTTAAAATAATTATACCTGTATTAGGAATATAAATTTTAAAGTAAAAAGGAATTAGTTGTACGCTAATTATAGAATCAGATACGATATTATTTTGTAAGATAAATATTTTAGAAGATTCTCAAATTACAAGTATTTCCCTTGTCTTTAATAAGGTAGCCGGGCAGGGATTCGAACCCTGGTCCCAGGGGCCAAAGCCCTGGATCCTTGACCGCTAGACTACCCGGCTAATATCATAATATTTGTGTTATCATTTAAACTTAACGCTTAGTTTCGATTAACAGTATCACTAAATATAGAGAAAGATTTAAAAGGAAAGAAACAGAAAAGTTTAAAAGGCTTAATATTCGCCGCTGTGTATATTTGGGGTGTTATATCTTGTCTGAAGAAAATAAATCCTTGTCAGCTATATGTCCACCAGATAAAATAATTTTTGATTCCGAAAGGGGGGAGTATATTTGCGCTGAGACTGGAGAAGTTTTAGAAGATAAGATAATTGATCAAGGACCAGAGTGGAGGGCATTTACACCAGAGGAAAAAGAGAAGAGAAGCAGAGTTGGCGGACCATTAAATAATACTATACATGATAGAGGCTTATCTACCTTAATAGATTGGAAAGATAAGGATGCGATGGGAAGAACTTTAGATCCTAAGCGAAGATTAGAAGCATTAAGATGGAGAAAGTGGCAAATAAGAGCTAGAATACAAAGTTCTATAGATAGAAATCTAGCACAAGCTATGAATGAGCTAGAAAGAATTGGTAACTTGCTCAATTTACCTAAATCAGTTAAAGACGAAGCTGCACTAATCTATAGAAAAGCGGTGGAAAAAGGATTAGTAAGGGGGAGGAGTATAGAAAGTGTAGTTGCTGCTGCTATATATGCAGCGTGTAGAAGAATGAAATTAGCAAGAACTTTGGACGAAATTGCCCAATATACGAAGGCTAATAGAAAAGAAGTCGCTAGATGCTATAGGCTATTATTGAGAGAATTGAATGTGGATGTTCCAGTCAGTGACCCAAAGGACTATGTAACTAGGATAGCTAATTTGTTAGGATTAAGTGGTGCTGTAATGAAATCAGCTGCAGAAATTATCGATAAGGCAAAGAATACTGGATTAACAGCTGGAAAAGATCCTGCAGGATTAGCAGCAGCTGCAATATACATCGCATCTTTGTTACATGATGAGAGAAGAACTCAAAAAGAAATAGCCCAAGTAGCAGGTGTTACTGAGGTCACAGTAAGAAATAGGTATAAGGAACTAACTCAAGAGTTAAAAATATCTATTCCTACTCAATAACCAATATATTAGACTCAGCATAACCCATTTTTATTAGAATTTCTTTTATTTTTTCCTTATGATCTCCTTGTATCATAATTTTACCATCTTTTACAGTTCCACCAGCAGCTAATTTTGATTTAAGTTCAGAAGCTATTTTTTTTAACTCAGCATCGTTCCCTCCTAACCCTTCTATTATTGTTACCTCCTTACCGTATCTTCTTTTCTCAATTTTTATCTTTATAAATTGCTCCTCTTTTGTTAACTGTTCACATATATCTGGTGGAAGACCACCACACAAATTTTCTGCCATTCTCAAAATATTAAATTTAAAGTCTCCCCTTTTAATCTTTCTATTATTTTTTGCTAGATAACCTTATAAAGGCAAAGTGAAGAGTTAGATTAGTATGGCAGTATATAGATGCGGAAAATGTTTCAAAACTTTTACTGATGAGCAGTTAAAGGTTTTACCGGGTGTTAGGTGTCCATACTGCGGATATAAAATAATATATATGGTACGAAAGCCTACTATAAAAATTGTTAAAGCGATCTAGCTTTATATATAGAGGCAGCAATTTCAAGCACTATTTTTGCTCCTAAAACACTAGTTATCCCAGAACTATCGTAAGAAGGAGAAATTTCTACAATATCAAAGCCTATTACCCTTTTATCTACTATTAAATTTATTATATCTAATAAAGTAGTTGGATCTATGCCTTCTGGTTCTGGCGTTGCTACTCCTGGTGCATAGGCAGGATCTATACTATCCATATCAATGGAAATGTATATAGACTTACACTCTTGCGTTGAAGTGATTATTCTCCTAGACACTTCCTTAACACCTAGTAATCGTATTTGTTGTGGAGTGAAAAATGGTATTCCTTTATGTCTTGCATATTCTAATTCTTCTTTACTAATAGCCCTATTACCTACCTCAATAATCTTAATGTTATAATCTGATATCCTCCTCATCACACATGCATGATTATACCTATAACCCATATATTCATCTCTCAGATCTAAATGCGCATCAAAGCTAATTACGCATAAGTCCTCTCTCTTTAACCCTTTTATTATCCCTGCAGTTATAGTATGTTCTCCCCCTATCGAAATTGGAATCTTCTGATTTTCATGAAAATAGCTAATAACAGATGATATTCTTGAAAGATTTTCTTCAACATTTGACGGATGAAGCACAATATCGCCTACATCATTAAATCCTATATCACCCATATCTACACCAGTTCTTATTGAAAAAAATTCAATGTATTGTGCTGAATTTCTAATAGAATTTGGAGCGAATCTACTTCCTGGCCTATAACTGCTAGTAATGTCCATTGGAATTCCTATTATCGTAAATGGAGATGACTGCTTATTAAATCCGGCAAATTTGGTATTATTCTCATTTAAGTAAAATAACCTACTATCGCTCACTTGCTTTTTTAAGCATTGAGCTTTATAAACTTGCTGTGATTTTTAGAGATGTGAATAGTGAAGTAATAGATAAGGTCTTAGACTTAGCAAAAAGGAGAGGAATCTTTTGGCCTTCATATGAGATATATGGTGGAATAGCAGGATTTTACGATATAGGCCCTATAGGGGCTAAGATAAAAAATAAGATAGTAGAACTATGGAGAAAATACTTTATTAAAGATAATAGCGACCTTGTTGTAGAAATTGAAACACCTATAGTAGGGCCAGCTAAAGTATTTGAAGCTAGCGGTCATATAGAAAATTTTACAGATCCTATAGTTGAATGTACAAATTGTAAAAAAATATATAGAGCAGACCATTTAATTGAGGATGTATTAAAAAAGAGCGTAGAAGGATTAAAGCCAGACGAGCTTACTAGAATTATTAAAGAGAATAATATAAGATGTCCTACATGTGGAGGAGAATTAGGAGAGGTCAAATTATTTAATTTATTATTTATGACTAATATTGGACCATATACTGGAAGTTTAGGGTATTTGAGGCCAGAAACTGCGCAAGGTATGTTTACTTCATTTAAGCGCGTGTATGAAAGTAGTAGAGAAAAATTACCATTAGGAATAGCTCAAATAGGAAGAGTAGGTAGAAATGAGATATCTCCTAGACAAGGCTTAATCAGATTAAGAGAGTTCACTATTATGGAAATTGAATTCTTTATAGATCCGGAAGATACTGACAACGTCCCATTGTATAAATTTCAGGATGAAAAAATAAATGTATTAACAGCGAATGAGAAAGAGAAGGATGGAAAGATACAATCATTTAAAGTTGATGAACTGATTAGCGAAAAAATAGTAATTAATCCTTGGATTGCATATTGGATGGCTACTGCATCAGCTTTCGTAAGAGCATTAGGTATTAATGAGTTTTACTTTGAGGAAAAGCTGCCATATGAGAGGGCACATTATTCAAAACAAACATTTGACCAAATAGTTACAATAAATGGTATTAAGGTCGAAATTTCTGGACACGCGTATAGAGGCGATTATGATCTATCTAGACACATGAAATATAGTAATCAAGATTTAACTATTTTCAAAAGATATAATGAACCTAAATTAATCAAAAAGAAAACTTTAGTTATAAATAATGTAAAACTAAAGGACAAGGAGTTGAGAAAGAAAGTAATGGAGTTAATAAATAATAAAACAGTGGAAGAAATTGAGAAGATGATAAAGGATAACGTAAAAGTAGATAGCCATACTTTAGACGAATTCCTTAGCATAGTAGAGAGGGAAGAAAAAGTACATGGTGAACGTATAATACCTCACGTTATAGAACCATCGTTCGGTCTGGAGAGAACATTATTTCTAACACTTCTAAATAGTTATAAGGAGAAAGAAGGAAGAGTAGTTCTTTCTTTACCAAAATATTTGGCACCTTATGATGTAGCAGTCTTTCCACTTTTAGAAAGAAAAGAGCTGATTACAAAATCGAGAGAGATAAGGGACCGGTTATTAGTAAATTATGATGTGTTGTATGATGAAAGTGGAAGCATTGGGAGAAGATACGCTAGAGCTGATGAAATTGGAGTACCTTATGCTGTAACTATAGATCCTCAAACTTTAGTAGATAATACTGTTACAGTAAGGGATAGAGATACTTGGAAGCAAATAAGAATAAAAGAGGATACTATTGAACTTACATTACAAAAGTTATTTAGAGGAGAAGATCTTAGTAAAATTGGAATTGAGGTGAAAGACAGTAATGAGTGATAATGAGGAGAATAAGAAGGTAGATATTAAAAAACTTGTTAGTGTAATACCTCCAGCCTCTGCACTAAAGGGTAGTAAGTCTCCTCCTAAAGAGAAAAGAGTAAAGATTAGAAAAAGGAACGATGTAGAAAAAGGTTTTGCATTAATCTCCACAAAATTAGCTAAGGAACTAGGAATAACTGACAATTTAGAGCTTTCTGTTAAAGGAAAAAGGCTGAAGTTAAAGGCTATCATACAAGAGGGTGTCCCAGATTTAGAGATATGGGCTAGCCCAGAAGATTTAGTAACATTAGGGATAGAAGATAATAGTGCAATAACTGTGAGGGCTTCTAAATGAATGATAGTGATATAATAGTAAGCCGAATATTACTTAATTTTGAAACTGTAATAGAAGATCATACAAATTATTTAGATGAATTGGAAAATTTAGTAGCTTTTACTGATCCTGATGTAGAAAAAGTTATGAGATTGTTAAAGAGAATGAGAAGGGTTAGAAGAGAACTTTCTAAAGGATTAGATGTTATAGTGAAAAATATAAATGAAGTTAGCGACTCGAAGATTAGAGAAGAGGCACTTGGTTTAATAAATTATTTAGCAATAATTGGACTTAAAGATGAGAAGGAATTATTAAGTACACTAAATATTCATCTTAAGGATAAAGGAATAAACTTAGAAATAGATAAAGACATAGAACAAATAACGAAAATAATTAACAGTATGTCTCATCTTAATTTTTAAACTTTAACTCTTGTGTTAAACAATAATGAGCGAAGGAATAGCAACACTGACAATTGAGGAACAACTACAGCAAATTTCATTAAAATTACTAGATGAAGTTAGAGTTCTATATGAACTTATATCAAATAATGATTCAAATTTGAATTATATGCAAATATACTCTAAAATAGATGGTATAAAAAATGATATAGAAAACAGTAAGTATCGATTAGGCGAATATATTTTTAAAATTAGAGAGGGCTTATTAGATAAGGATATATATGTTAGGATTTTAAATAACTTAGAGAAGATTTCACAAAATTTGGATGCAGCAGCATATAGGCTAAGTGTAATGTTAACCAAGAATTTAAAGATTGAAAATTCTATAGGTAGATTATTAATAGTTATCTGTGAAAAGATTATCGCATCTATAACACATTTCATAGAAGCTTTAAGACTGTTATCAACAAATCCTAAAAATGCATTAGAAAATGCCAGGAATGTTATAAAGATAGAGCAAGAAGTGGATGAGTTGTATAGAAGCTTAGAGCTATACCTTTTTGAAAAATCTGTGAGTAACTTTTTGCATATAATGTTACTAAAAGATGTAGCAGATAGGCTGGAAGATAGTGAAGATCTGCTAAAGAGTTCAGCAGATGATATTACCTATATAGCATATGAGAGGATGTAATGTATGATAAGAGCTTTCCTAGTTAAGTCTAGAATATTAGTACCTAATATTGAAGATTCTAAATATTTGTATTCTAATGGATTTTACGGTAAACCAATAGGCATCTCTAAACCAAAGACTGTAAATGACATTATTAGACCACTAGAACTATCACTAATTGAAGGTGTATATTTAGCGAAAAAAGGTATAATCGAAGTTCATAATAAAAATGATGAAGTCTTAGATTATGAAAAACTTTACGATTATAGTGCTAAGGTTATAAATAAATTTAATATAATATATAGTGTTTATGAGGATTTAAGAGATAGAGGATTTATAGTTAGATCTGGAATAAAGTACGGAGCAGATTTTGCAGTTTATACATTAGGTCCAGGCCTAGAGCATGCCCCATTTGTAGTTATAGCTTTGGATATAGAAGAAAATCTAACACCACAAGAGTTATTAAGTTTTGGAAGAGTTTCGCACAGCACCAGAAAAAGATTAGTGTTAGGTCTCGTCGATAGCAGAAACAATACTATAAGATACATAATGTTTAAATGGCTCAAAGTATAATTTTAAATGTAAATGCAAAATTTGGGGGTAAAACCTACTTGAGAAACGGTAATAGAAGCTTCGATAGACAACCTACTTCAATTCCCGACGATCTAAAACCTATGCCCATAGGAGATAAATGTAATTATTTATGCCCTTATTTCAGATGTAATAAGAGAGCACTATTAATCCAAGTAAAATACTCTAAAGGTAACCCATACAAGGTGGGCTATTGTAGATGGGTAGGTGATGTTTGTATCTCTGGTGAATGCCAATATGCCTATTGTGAAAAAAGAGCCTTATTACCAGGAAACAAATGCGCATTTGCAATAAATAAGAAAAGTGAAAAAGAAGATCAAATAGAAGAAAAAGAGGATTACGATGAAAAGATGAAAGAAATTATTTCAAAGAAGTTTGGTAAAAAAGGATTAGATTTATTATAACATTTTTATCCTTTCCATCTTTTATATAAATTATGTTCTATAGATAATAAATCTAAAGCTTTTCCAACTATAAAATTAATCATATCATCAATATTTTTAGGCAAAGTATAAAAAGCAGGTGAAGCAGGCATTATTAAAACACCTAATCTAGCTAATTTTAATGCGTTTTCTAGTTCTATAGCACCTAAAGGCGTTTCTCTAATAACTAAAACAAGTCTTTTATTAGTTCTGATGAAATTTAAAGCCGTTCTCGATATCAAATTGGACCCTATACCATTAGCAATCTGTGCAAGAGTCTTTATACTACATGGTATAACTACCATACCTTTGGCAGTTATTGAAAAGCTTGAACTTGAAGGAGCAGCTTCTATTTGAGACTGAGTGTAAATATAGGTAGAATATTTCTTTATTTCACTTATTAAATCTATACTAAGCTCTTTTTCTGCAACTTTTATTGCACTCTTAGATATTATTACATGTGGTTCATAGTTAAGATGACTTAAGACTTGTACCATTCTTATACCATATATACTACCACTTGCTCCACTAATCCCTACAATAACCCTTTTTGTTTTTTGCCCCCCGCCTTCTGCTCCTGCTTTCTTAACCATTCTGCTAACCATTGTTGATAACACCTATTACTACAAAACACCCATGGTTTATTATTACAACATGTCTTAACTATTATAGGCTTCTCTCTTATTATTATCCCACACCAATTACACTTTAATTTTACTGTACTCGTATTTAGTTGGAATGGCATGACTCTTTCCTCACAGTCTTTACTAAAAAAATTCTCCACTCAACTATTATAAAAGTAAATTTATAAGTTGGTTATATCTACTTTAATTTATGGAAGAAAAAATTAAACAAGTAGATGAAGTTAAGATAAGCAGATATATAATAAAGGAAACAATGGCAGACTGGTACAACTTTGTAGAGTCTGATGTAGCAATAGTTGGTGCTGGTCCTTCAGGTTTAACTGCAGCTTACTACTTAGCAAAAGCTGGGTTAAAGACATTATTATTTGAACGAAGATTAAGCTTCGGTGGAGGCATAGGCGGTGGGGCAATGTTATTTCATAAATTAGTTATAGAGAGACCAGCTGATAGTGTTTTAAGAGAATTCAATATAAGATTAAAGGAAGTTGAAGATGGTGTATATATAGTAGATTCAGCAGAATTTATGGCTAAGTTAGCAGCTTCTGCGATCGATGCTGGTGCTAAAATAATTCACGGTGTGACGGTAGATGATGTAATATTCAGAGAAAACCCATTAAGAGTTGCAGGGATTGCTGTGGAATGGACTGCAACACAAATGGCTAGTCTCCACGTAGATCCTATATTTATTTCAGCTAAAGCTGTAGTTGACGCTACTGGTCATGATGCTGAAATAGTATCTGTAGCAGCTAGAAAAATACCCGAATTAGGCATAGTTATTCCAGGAGAAAAATCAGCATATAGTGAAAGAGCTGAAGAATTAGTAGTAATTAATACTGGAAAAGTAGCTGAAGGACTATATGTTACTGGAATGGCAGTGGCAGAAGTTAAAGGTTTGCCTAGAATGGGACCAATATTTGGAGCAATGGTACTTTCTGGAAAAGCAGTGGCAGAACAGATAATCAAGGACATTCTAAAGACAGAGGTCAGAGTGTAATTCAATTTTAAAAACCCCGATCTATTTATAGCTAAAAACCTAGTCGTAAGGCTTGGCTTAGATAAGTTTTTAAAACTTTATTATACGATTGTCCTACAATACATAAGCCTAGTAGTTAGGACTATGATAATGACATTTCTGATTCACAAATATATCCTCTCTTTGCCATGATCTAAAGGTTTGTATAGGATTTGTCCTAGATCACAAGATCCATCTAAGAAACGTACAATAAAAGTAGTATGATGAATATTATTAGTTCATTGTAATTAAAGCTTTAAAATTACAGCTGAAAGCCTAAAGCGAATATTAAAAAGTTTAAAAATTCTTATTTTTATGAATGACAATGAGTAGAGGATAAGGTTTCCTATAAGAATGTAAGGCTATCCTTTAATAATGAGGCAGTTTTCAATTTTATAGAAAAAACATTAATGGGAGATTTCTAATAATCCATATTGTTTCACAATATATGTAGGGAACCTAACCTTTTAAGGTGGAGAGAGAGATCAGATATTTAAGCCTTAGCTGATGAAGAGGACCTTATTTTAGAGCAACGTAAAGAGTAAACCTTAAATGCTATGTATTTTAAAAAGTTGATGAGTTATAATGTCATCACAAGTTAAGGTGAAGATCTCAGACAAGGCTGAGGGAATAGTAGAAAGAGATTTTCAAAATAGTGTACTTGGAAGGCGTGAATTATCGTTAAAAGTATATCACATGGGAAGTGGAACTCCATCACGAAAAGAAATAATAAAAGCAATAGCACAGAGTTTAAACGTTAGTGAAAATGTTATAGTTGTGAGAAAAGTATTTACAACGTATGGTGCTGGTATAAGCAACGTTAAATTAAATATTTACAATTCTCGTGACGTACTAGAGAAAATTGAGCCAAAATATTTATTAAATAGGGATGCAGGAACTAAAGAAAAGAAAGGAGGAGGTAAAGGTGGCAAAGGATCAGCAAGTTAAAGCAATAGTTAGAACGTATTATACAATAGAAGGCGGAAAAATAAAATTAAAAAATAAAAAATGCCCCAGATGTGGAAGTGTAATGGCTCACCATATGAAACCCTATGAGCGATGGGCGTGTGGAAAATGTGGTTACACTGAATTTATAGGCGCTTCGAGAAAAAGGTAAATTATGATAGTATTAGGAATAGAATCTACTGCACATACTTTTGGAGTGGGTATAGTTTCAGATAAAGATCCATACATATTAGCAAATGAAAGGGATACTTTTGTACCCGAAAAAGGAGGAATGAAACCAGGTGATTTACTTAAACATCATGCAGAAGTATCTTCCGATGTGATAAAAAGAGCTTTACAGAAGGCTAAAGTAAGTATAAATGAGATTGATTATATAGCAGTCGCATTAGGCCCTGGCATTGGACCAGCACTAAGAGTTGGTGCTACATTAGCTAGGGCATTAGCATTAAAATACAATAAGAAATTAGTACCAGTAAATCATGGAATTGCGCATATAGAAATTGGTTATTTAACTACCGAATCGAAAGATCCATTAATATTATACTTATCTGGTGGGAATACTATAATAACTACTTTTTATAAAAACAAGTTTAGAATATTTGGAGAAACATTAGACATAGCATTAGGGAATATGATGGATGTATTTGTTAGGGAAGTAAATCTAGCCCCACCTTATATTGTAAATGGCAAGCATGTAATTGATATTTGTGCTGAAAAAGGAGATAAAATACTAGATTTACCTTATGTTGTTAAAGGACAAGAAATGTCATTCTCTGGATTATTAACTGCAGCATTAAGATTAGTAGGAAAAGAAAAGCTGGAAAATATTTGCTATTCAATTAGAGAGATAGCTTTTGATATGTTATTGGAGGCTACAGAAAGAGCATTAGCACTCACAGAGAAAAAAGAATTATTAATAGTAGGGGGAGTAGCAGCAAGCGTTAGTCTAAGAAGTAAGCTAAAAGAATTAGAAAAAGAGTGGAATATTAGAATTAAAATAGTACCACCAGAATTTGCAGGTGATAATGGAGCAATGATAGCATATACTGGTCTACTAGCCGCTTCAAAGGGAATTTTTATCGATATTGATAAATCATATATAAGACCTCGATGGAGAATCGATGAGGTACCAATCCCATGGAGAAACTAAGACTTATAAAAAGAGGTTCAGAGTCAAACATATATGAAGGTTATTTTCTGGGAATACACGCAGTATTTAAAGAAAGAATTAGAAAATCTTATAGGCATCCATATCTGGATCATAAGATAAACTATGAGAGAACTATTCTAGAAGCTAAAATAATTTACACAGCTTTAAAGAATGATATAAATGTTCCTGCAGTACTCTTTATAGATCCGGATAATTATTTGTTAGTAATGGAATATATAGAGGGTAAGCTATTAAGTGAATTGATTCCTACATCAGATGAAGACGAGTTAAAGAAAACGGGTGAAGAGATAGGCGAACTGGTTGGAAAAATTCATAAAATAGGAATTGCTCACGGTGATCTAACTCCTAATAATATGATAAAAAATTCTGTAGATAGTAAAATATTTTTAATTGATTTTGGACTTACTAAAAAATCCAATGATATAGAAGACCTAGCTATGGATATTCATACATTTTTAAGATCATTAGAAAGTACCTTCCCAGATTATAAAGACATACTCTATGAATCCTTTATAAGCGGCTATAGGAGAATAATTGGAGGTAAAATTAGCGAGATATTAAATTTAGTTAGAGAAATAAGAATGAGGGGAAGATACGTTGAAGAAAGGCGTAAGAGTAAGTCTGGTTACTAGCAATGAAGAAAAATATCTTGAAATGAAAGAAATGGCAACGGAATTTAATATAGAACTGGAATGGATTAAAAGCGAAAAAATTGAAATACAGCATGATAAACTCGAGGAGATATCTAAAACAGCTGCTATCTTAGCTTATTTAGTATTCAGAAAGCCTCTTATAGTTGACGACAGTGGCCTATTTATAGACACATTAAACGGTTTCCCTGGGCCTTACACAAACTTTGTTAAAAAGACTATTGATAATGAAGGTATTTTGAAGTTATTAAAAGGTGTAAAAAATAGATCTGCTTACTTCATGACAGTAATAACGTTTACTGATGGAAATATAACGAAATCATTCAGTGGAATCGTTAGGGGCGTTATAGCAGAAGAAGTAAGAGGGAATAAAGGTTTTGGCTTTGACCCCATTTTTATACCAGAAGGAGAAAATAGAACTTTCGCAGAAATGACTATTAACGAGAAAAATAAATATTCACATAGATATAAAGCATTTTCAAAATTTGCTGAATTTCTACAAAGTTATACGAGCCAAATTTAATTGGAATTATTTATATCTTCCCGTTTCTTCTATACTTTCAATATTTAGAGTTGTATAATATTTATCATAATATTTGTCAATAAATTCTAAGTCTTCTTTAGTAAGATTAGGCAAATTTTCAACATTCGTATATTCCTCTAGTTCACTAAATGACGAAATGTTAGGAATTACTGAAGAAACATAACTATTTGAAAGAACAAATTTTAACGCAAGTTGTGATAATTTAAGCCCTTTATCATTAGCAAATTTCTTTAATTCCTTACTATTTTCAACAGCTTTAGTTATCCACTTCATATCTTTTAGAGATCTATGTAACTTAGGGTCGAAAATTAAGGGCCATTTATCTTCAATTAATACATCTGAAGCGTGTGGTACTCTCACAAAATGGCCTATCTTGTATTTTAGAAAATCTTCACCTGGCTTCCTCTCTATAATATTGTAAATATATTCTAGACTTTCATAATGAATCTTTATAGCTTCTAAACCCTCCTCTCCCCATCCTAAAGTTGGTCCAAGAGCAACACCTATCATTCTAACTATCCCATCCTCTTTTAACGATTGTAAATAGGACAATACCTCAGTATTTTTTATAACGCTCATTTTAGGATTGTGTAGCATTAGAATATCAATATAATCAGTATTTAATCTTTCAAGAGATTTTTTCAAGGCAAACTCAAGATAAGGTATATCAAATCTTTGCTTAATCTTTCCCCCTTCTTTATGATAGAAATCGTATCCTATTTTAGTTAAAATAATAATGTTATCTCTTTTAGTTGATAAAACCTTGCTTATTATCTCCTCACCTTTTCCTTCACCATAAACGTCTGCAGTATCATAGAAATTTATGCCTAATTCATAAGCCTTTCTTAAAATATCTTCAGATTTGTTTACGTCTGTCCCCCACCAGTCAGTAACAAGACTCCATACTCCAATTCCTATTTCAGAAACTTGAATACCAGTATCACCTATGTGTCTGTATTGCATGTAATATCATCCATTATAATCAGTACATTTTAAAATAATAAGAATAAAGGTGGCTATTGTGTTAGTTAAGATTGATGAAAAACAATTTGATACTGTAATTGTTAAGCTAAAGATGTTAGTATATGATTATAATACAAAAATTAAAGAATACGGTGTTTATTTAAAACCTTATCACATCGTATACAAAAATGGGAAAAAATATATTTATATTGGGAAATATTGGTATAAGTTAGAAAAAATTGGAGGAAAATTAAGATGGATATATTTAGGTAAAAAGAAACCTATCGAAAGTATGCCAAATCCGCCAGATATACCACCTATTACAATTATAAAAGATGATAATAAATATATTGTAGATCAAGAATTCTTATATAAGTTCGAAGGATAATGCTCTTTTAATATTTTCCTCTTTCATCCCTAATTTTTTTGCATTCGCTATAGTTATTACATCTTCTGTATCAAGCCTTATTAGTTCTGCTAGAGCTATAGCTAATGAAGGACTAAAGGGAGAGTTCATAAAAGCTAATTCCGCATTTTTTCTTGTGTTAATTCTAGATACTCTATATAAATCCGCCAAGGCTTCATGTAAACTATTCATATTTATTAATTTAGAATATTGTGATCTTTTTAAAACCTCTAATATTTCATTTGGATTATTTAAAGACGATAAATCCTTAATTATCTCATTACTAATTTTGCAACTTATATTCTGTACAATCTTATGCTTAACAGCTAATGATATAGAGTGGTAGTCTTTATAATAGCAAATTATATTCTCAGCAACGCTTTTCCAATCTCCCCTAAAACTTTCTATTATTTCTGATAATTTTTTTATGAAATAAAAATCTATTAATGAAAGAAAACGTGATATATCTTTAGTTTGTGAATCTTCCATGGCAAAAGAAAGTGCATTAGCGTAAATACTGCCTTTAAGGCTGTTCAATAACTCATCAATTGATGAGGGTATCTGGTCAAAATATTTCTTAAAAAATCTAATCCTATTATTGTTAATTCCGTTTAAAAGACTTACAATAATATTTTTAAATTCATCTAGTGAGATAACATATAAATATAAATCCATAATATTGTATGTTACTCTAAAAAGTGAGAAGTAATTTCTAATTTTCTCTAATAAA
Source organism: Saccharolobus sp. (assembly GCA_038734615.1). GTDB lineage: Archaea > Thermoproteota > Thermoprotei_A > Sulfolobales > Sulfolobaceae > Saccharolobus. The sequence continues at coordinate 181,694 of JAVYOH010000001.1, forward strand.
TTAAATGCTCTAATCTTAAGAATATATTCAAAATCTTCAATAGAAGCTGGTTGCTCTTCTATAATACCTCTTTCTTTTAATAATGAGGCAACACTATTCCAGCTCTCACTAGAAATTAATTCGTTCACCAATCCTCTGGTTATTAAGAAAGGTCTCTGAGAACGAGAAATCGAGTGTATAAAAGAAAATATTGCGTAGCTCATTTAAAAACACCTAATAATTGCCTTATAACTACATTTACAGCCTTGTCGAGATTCTTTTCAGCCTCTTTCCTGATACTATTTAGTTGCTTCTCCCTCTCCTCCGCATATTGACTTCTTATACTATTTAGTTGCTTCTCCCTCTCCTCATTTATTAATTTCTGGATTTCTGATAAAGATTTTTCTGCAGTATTTCTTAATTCAGATGTGTATAGATCTGAAAGAGTTATTAGTTTTTTACTATCGTCCGCTATTCCCCTTTTTACTCTATTAATTTCCTCTTCAAACTCTACTATTGCCTTCGCATACGCATTAAACTTACTTTCACTCATCAATTATAGTGCATAGAAAGTAACTTATATTGATTTTCTTCCCCTTACTATGAATCCAGTATGCGTAATACCTATATTTCTAGGTCTAACAGCATTCTCTTTAACCTGATATTCTCTTAATATAAGTTCCTCTACATGAATATCTACCATACGTGCATTTTTCATAGCAAAATATGTCTTTTCTATTTGATTTACAGTTGGAATAAAAGCTATTAATGGTGCTGAAGGAATTAGAGCATTACATACTGAAGGAATTACATTCCAAGGATCTGGCATGTCTAGAAAGATTGCATCAACGTCTTTTTCATCTATACCTTCTCTCACATCTTTTATCTTAAATATTATATTATTCTCAACACCTAATACTTTAGCATTAAATTTTGCTATATTCTGCATATCTTCTCTAATATCATATGTGTAAATCTTTGCATCATCATTTAGATTTAGAGCTAAAGCTATCGTTAAAAAGCCCGATCCAGTACCAGCTTCAACTACTTTTTTCACCTTACCTATTCTAGTTGAAATCAAAATATAGCCTATATCTTTAGGATAAAGAACTTGTGACGGTCTTTTAAGACCTTTGGAATATAAGTCATGGACACTCGGTTTTAGCAAGTATGCTCTAATTCCAGTAGATAGTTTAATAGAACTTCCATATTCTAAACCTATCATATCATCGTGTAATACATAACCTTTATCAGTATGTAATTTTTTGCCTTTTTCTAGTCTAACAATATATACTCTTTTATTATCTATCCAGATGACTACTGGATCTCCTTCATTCAATGGCATCACATAATTAGGAAAAACGGAAAAATAAGTGTCTTTCTAGTAGTGAAACAAAAAATAGGAAAAACAATATTAAAAACAATCAGCACTGGTGTCTCATTTCATATTTCAAAAATACCAGCTTTCATCATTCACTCTTCTGCAGAAACCCATAGTTCTTTCCGTATAAAATCCCCTATTGCAGCTCTTATGACTTCACTTCTAGAACTATATCTTCCAGTATTAACTAACTCATCTATAGCTTCTAAAAATTGCTCTGGTAATTTAACCGTTATTATTTTCATGGAAGCTCAAGTAACATAGTTAATATAATAACATTTATAAGAGTTGGCCCGTAGTATAAGTCCATAAGTGATTAAAATAAACTGTAGCTATATCAACAAAATATTTGTGATTAGAAAACAAACCAGTTAGATTATCATTATTCTTAACTATAAGTAAAATTGAATCAGAAGTTACAATTCCACTCCCAAATAAAGAATATACCTTTTTAATTTGAGCTGAGGGTACATCTGGCAAGTTAATATTGCTATCAATTATTATTTTAGTTTCAGATTTTAATGCATTAGCCTTTAATAAATCTAGTATTTCATTTCTTATTAGTTCTTGGTAAGATATTGCTACCAAATACCATTTACTATAGTCCTTCAATAATTTTACTATATAATCGATAATTTTGTCTTGAGGAATTATTATTATATTATATAACATTGCAGATGAAAAAATGCTGGAAAGAGGTTCAATGAATTGTTTTTCGAAGTCATTTATCCTTTCTTGAAATGTTACTTTAATCTTGGCCCAAACCTCTTTTAATGGGATAGCCTCGTATATTGCAGGTCTCTTATCTATTTTTATTATCCAACCTCTGCCCTCAAGCTTAGATAAAATACTATATACTTTAGTATATGGCATACCTAATTTTACTGAAATCTCCCTTGCAGTAGCTCTTCCATATATTAAAAGATAAGAATATATTTTAAGTTCGGTTTTTGATATGCCAAATATAGAGGCAAATTTTGAGACCCTACTTATTGTCTCTTCTAATAGTTCAAATGACATCAAGAATTTATAGGTAGAATCAAAATTTTAAAAATAGTGATTAAGAATGGGCGGAGCAACAAAAAAGCCAATCTCTACAATGGAAAAAAAGTTGAAAAAAGAGACTGAAAAACAACAGAAGTCTGAAGAAAAGAAAAAGGGCTTATCAAAAACCGGAAAGGAAATAATTAGCAGAACTGTAATAATAGATGAGGATACTAAGAAAAAAGTTTTAGATGAAATAAAGAAAGAAAATATAATTACACCCTACATTTTGGCAACAAAAGCTGGAATAAGTATAAGCGTAGCTAAAAAGGTGCTAAGAGATCTGGAAACTCAGAACGTAGTTAAACTTTATTCCAAAAATAGAAGACTAGCAATATACACAGCTGCTTCATAATAAAACTACTCTTCTTCTGATGACATTATTGATTTTCTTTTAGCCTCTCCCTTACTCTTTTTTATACCTTTACATAAACCATTTATTATGGGCTCTAAATACGTCAACGAATGAGATTTTGAAGTTGGCACTATAGCAGAACTTTCAATATATAATACTTTATCATCTTCCTCAGCTTCTTTAACTATTAGATTATCTGGAGATACTACGAAAGTAGGTGAGTAGCCTATGACTTCTCCTTCTTCATCCTCTATGCTTTCACCTATAATTAGATAAGGGATCCCGTTCTCTACTGTTCTGGATATCGCAATATGTTTTATGATTTGTTGCTTACTGCCTAATGCCTTCATGGTACCTATAATAACTTCTGACCCTTCTATAGCTAGGAGCCTACTAATTTCGGGTGAGAACAAATCATCTTCTGATATTATTCCATATTTTTTATCTAACACAACATTTACTGGTTCCTTTCCCGGTGATATGCCTAATCTAATATCCTTTTCCGAAAGAACAGATTTCCTATACTTACCTATTATCTCTCCTTGAGGAGATATTATAAGTGAGGTGAGAAATATTTTAGGTCCTGCTTGCTCTAGAATAGGTCCTACTATTACATGCATTTCTCCATCCATAGCTAAGCTTACCAACATATCCGTATTATTACCTGGGATCTTCTCAGATAAATTCTTTATATAACTTCTTAATTTTTTTTCATTATCATAAATTTCAAAAATATTGCCAACTGGGAATAATGATGGAAGTACTACTAATTTAGCCCCCTTTTGCTTAGCTTCTTTCATTAGCTTCTTAGCCTTTTCTAAATTGTACTTTCGTGATAATTCTTTAAGCCTAAGATGGAGTAATGCTATAAGCATAATTTTTCACCATAATCTATTTAATCTTTTGTATATCATTGTATAATTCCTTTAAAACCTCTATGTAATCAATTTTTCCATTCTCTATTTCATTCATCTTTTTCAACAATTCACTAGTTCTACTCTCTGAAACTATATCCTTATATTTTTCATCAAGATATTTAAACACAGCACTGCCTATATCTGTTGGAATTAGCTTCTTAGTTTTATGAGATTCTATCACATATCTTCTTTTGATCAAAGTACTTATTATAACTGCATATGTACTAGGCCTTCCAATCTGTTTATTTTTCATATCCCTTACCAACTCACCTTGGGTATATAATTGTACATTACTTACACTAAAAGACTTTACTATATTTGCATTTATTTCTTGTTTAGCCACTACGTCAACTGGTGAGGACACTTTGTAAGGGAAATATATTATATTTTCCAATTTAGATCTAAACTCGTCTCCTTCTTTAAACATATATCCAGTAACTATTTCAATAGAATCTTTTTCTAGATTTAATTCCTCACCCCCATTGGAATAAGCTTTTATCTTAAGTATTTGTTTCGTTAATAGCAAGGTTGGTAACTGACTTGAAATAAATCTTCTAAATATCAGGTCATAGACCCTAAAATGATTCACATGCAATCTTTTGGGAAGTTCTAAATCACCCTCTTCTATGGCTGCTTTTAACATATTCTCATCTAAAGGTTTAGTTGGCCTTATAGCCTCATGCGCTCCACCCTCACCCCAACTTCTCGGTTTAAAAACTTTCTCAATTTCCACTTGCTTAGTTTTAAGATAGTTTTCAGCAACGCTTATGCCTAAATTTGAAATTCTGGTACTATCCGTTCTATGATACGTTATCAGTCCTAGCTCAAAAAGGTCTTGAGCTATTTTCATAGTTTCGGAAGCAGATATTCTCAGAAGATTTGTTGCATCAAAAAGAAGCGAGTCCGTAGTATATGGGGGTAGTGGACCGAACTCACTAATATTTTCGTCTATTTTTTCTATTTGTATTTTTATTTTACAATTTTTAGATAGATTTCCTTGTTTTGGTATTAATAGTTGGAATTTTCGTTCTATATTATCATTTTTCGGCATTATTGAAAATTCAACTAGAAAATATTTCTTTTTGTTGTTTAAATAATCCTCATACCGTTTAGATATCCAGCCTAGAACAGGAGTTTGTACTCGCCCTGCACTTAAATAGGGATTAGGCTTATCACATTCCATTTCTTTAATCCTTTTAGCTCTTTTTTGCCTAACTTTTTCATTTAAATTCTTAAGTCCTTCCTTTAAACTATCACAATACTGTTTCCAAAATTCAGTTTGGACTTTCCATGAAAGTCTAAAACCTAACCATCTATCCTCTATCCTTCTAACAATTTGCGCTTTAACCAATTTAACGTCAAATTCTCTTGAATTATTAATTGCATTTAGTATTGCCCTTCTAGTTACCTCATGAAACTCAGCCCTCTTTATATTACTATTATAAGGTCTTATTGCTAAATATATATCCCAAGCTATCTTCTCTCCTTCAGTATCCGGATCAGTACCTATTAATACTTCGTCAGATTCTAAAGCAAGTTTTCTAAGCACATTTACGATCTCAGTCTTATCTATTACTATTTCAGCATTACACCCAACAACTGGGCATACTTTATTTGGTGTATCTTGAGCTACTTGATGACCCTTACTACACTTTTTTATTGTAGAATAATAAGGAATAAATTTTTCTTTATCTATCACACGTACGCCGTATATATTAGAATTTTCGTAAAATGTACCATCTCTTACCAGATCATATATATGGCCTCCACTAGCAACAACCATTAGAATTCTATCCCCTAATACTGTTTCATAAACCTTAATTGAACCATAAGATCTTGAAGAGGGTTTTGAGAAGAAATTAGCAATTGTTCTAGCTTTATTTGGGGACTCAACAATAAGGAGAGTAGTTCTCACATTTAATTTTGCAGGTTCTATTATACCTTCCTTTTTTAGCTTAGTTATATTTTCCCTCTCGCTATTTATTTGCGTTAAAATATCATCTAAACTTAAATTACCAATAACATCACCATTTAAATCTAAAGGCACGAACTCAACATCATCTAAAACTAAATTTAGCTTCTTCTTTAGAATTTCAAACAATTTTAAATTATCAACAAACAATACAGAAAGACCAGTAGTTAAAGTAGAACCATACAACCTAGATGTTCTTCCACTAGCTTGTATATACGTTAAGTAGTCAGGGATTAGAATATTATCTCCTTGTATTACAACATCTCCAGACTCTGCTATTTTATCTAAAATTGCCTTATCCTCAAGGTATTTATAAACTAAATCATAAGCCTGCTTTAACATCTGATCTGAAATTTCATTATCCTTAATTTGTTTAGCTAACATTGTTAATGCAGCAGGACTTAAGTTTCTTAGCCTAGATCTTACATAGGCTAGAGTTTTTCTAACAGTTTCATCATTAGTAGCTAAATATATTAAGGTTAGTAATCTGTTCATTACCAATGGATGCATATTTTCTCCTATCTTGAATTTAAACTTCGGAATACCTGTAAATACTGCGTATTTTATTCTCCACGGTATATCTATTCCTCTAACTAAAACTCCATAATGAGTTGCAACGCCTATTAAGACGCTTATTTCGCCTCTTTCAAATTCACTTAGTTTAGTAACAGAAGATGTAGAAATTGAAACTGCTTTAATATCGTACCCTTCATTTAAAATTTTAGCTAAACTTTCAGCATAGCTCGATCCCTTTTCTACTGGCACGTAAATTAGTCCACCATCACCAAATCTTTTAAGTAAAGGTACAAGAATACTAATTATGCATTCCTCATCATTATTACTACATATTGAGCTCAAATCAATGTAACTATCTTTTACTTTCCTCAAGTAAATTACTGAACCGCCTGGCCTAAAGCCCATAAGTGAAGAGAGTATTGGATTACCACGTGTTAATGTAGCAGAGGAAAATACAACTACTTTATCCTTTAATCTTTTTTCTCTAATTTTTTGTATATTTTTAAACTTATTTTCCTCATCTCCGCTTTGCCTAAGTGTATCTCTGACATATTTAATATCTTCAAGCGTAAATCCAGCTAGTTGTAATATAGAATTAGCACTCTTGCTAGATTTTAGTGCTGAGTCCACATCATCAACAAAAATAAAATCAAATTTTATTTCCGATAGCGCATCTACGTTTTTAACAACATATCTACTAGTAGTTATAAATATATCAAATTCATAATTCTTTAATTGTTCCAATATATTTTCTCCTTGACTCTCTCTAGGTTTAGTATATAAAATTCTAAGAGGTCTAGAAATAACGTTGGAAAAGTTAGATAGTTTATCGACTGCTTGTGAAACCAAAGTTCTAGTAGGAAAAACCACTAAAGACTTCTTGTTTTCTTGTGAATTGTATAATGACATTATAAGACCAAATGTAGTTTTACCTAAGCCCGGTGGAGCTATTATAGCGAAACTTTCTCCGTTCAAAAATCTTAATAACCAGGACCTTTGAGGACCTATTGGTTTAGAATTTAAAACTCTCTCAAATATATTTTCTATATATCTATATTTTTCCAATATATTATATACTCTTCCTAACTGAGAGAAATTGCTTTCGGAATTATCAAATACTAACTTATTTCTTTTAATTAACGTATAGATTAAATCCGTTATATTATTAAATTCTAAATCTTCTTTCAAACACGTCTCACAAACAGATCCTTTGATTAGTCTTTCTGCTGATATATTTCCACCACAGTTAGGGCAAGAATTGGTATATATTGAATAAGGTACTTCTGTTACCAATTTATCAATCTCGTATTGTCTTAATGAGTAAGACTTATTTTAAACATTTCGGAAAAATGTATAGCATGTCTCAGCAATTAAAATTTAGGGTTGTAGAAGCTAGACAAAGAGACGTTGGAAGAAAAATTGCTAGACTTAATGACTATGCTATGAGTAAACTAGATATAGAAAATGGCGATTATATAGAAATAACAGGACCTAATGGGACTGCAGTAGCACAAGCACTAATAGGGGATAGTATAGGAGATAATGAAATAAGGATTGATGGGTATATAAGAAAATCTATAGGAGTGGGTATAGGAGATGAGGTAACAGTAAAAAAGACACAGGTTCAGAATGGTAGTAGAGTAGTATTAGCTCCTACACAACCAATATCATTTAGCCAAAGCTTTATAGATTACGTTAAAGATTGGCTAATGGACAAACCAATAAGTAAAGGGGAAACTATTTCAGTACCTACTTACATTGGTTCCGTTGACTTTGTAGTAGTATCAACACAGCCTTCAACATCTATAAGAGTTACAAACAATACTACACTTGAAATAAAACAAGAGCCAGTAAAGGAAGTAGGTGCGCTGCCTAAAGTTACATGGGAGGATATAGGTGATTTAGATGAAGTTAAAGAAAAAATTAGAGAAATGATTGAACTCCCAATGAGACATCCAGAAATCTTTCAGCACTTAGGTATGGAACCACCAAAAGGAGTATTACTCTACGGACCACCAGGTGTTGGAAAAACATTATTAGCTAGAGCTATAGCCAATGAGGTTGGAGCATATTTTACTTCAATTAATGGACCAGAAATAATGAGTAAATTCTATGGAGAAAGTGAGCAGAGATTAAGAGAAATATTTGAAGAAGCAGAAAAAAATGCTCCTGCTATAATATTTATAGATGAAATAGACGCAATTGCACCAAAAAGGGAAGAGACAACTGGTGAAGTTGAAAAAAGAGTTGTAGCACAACTTCTTGCCCTAATGGATGGAATTAAGGGTAGAGGAAAGGTAGTCGTAATAGGTGCAACTAATAGACCAAACGATATAGACCCCGCTTTAAGAAGACCAGGAAGATTTGATAGGGAAATAGAAATTAGACCACCAGATGCTAAAGCTAGAAAAGAAATCTTACAAGTTCACACTAGGAACATGCCTTTAGCCGAGGATGTAGATTTAGATAAAATATCTGAACAGACTCATGGATATACTGGTGCTGACTTGGCTGCATTAGCTAGAGAAGCAGCAATGAATGCATTGCGACGATTTCTTAGGGATAAAAAAATTAATCTTGAGCAAGAGATACCTATCAACGCATTGAAAGAACTAAAGGTTAAAATGCAAGATTTTATTGATGCAATGAAGTTTATTCAACCTACCTTACTCAGAGAAGTTTATGTTGAAGTACCTAAAGTTAGATGGGAAGACATAGGTGGGTTAGATGATGTTAAACAACAATTAAGGGAAGCAGTAGAGTGGCAATTAAAGTTTCCAGAAGTATTCGAGAAGTTAGGTATTAGAGCACCTAAGGGTATTTTGTTATTTGGACCGCCAGGAACTGGAAAGACAATGCTAGCGAAAGCAGTAGCAACTGAGAGTGGAGCTAACTTCATAGCAGTAAGAGGACCAGAAGTATTATCAAAATGGGTAGGAGAAAGCGAAAAAGCAGTAAGAGAAATATTCAAGAGAGCTAGACAAGCTGCACCTTGTGTAATTTTCTTCGATGAAATAGACTCAATTGCACCAATGAGAGGATTTTCGCATGATTCTGGAGTAACAGAAAGAATAGTGAATCAGTTACTAGCAGAAATGGATGGAGTTCAGCAATTAAATAGGGTAGTAGTAATAGCAGCAACTAATAGACCAGATATTTTAGACCCAGCATTATTAAGACCAGGAAGGTTTGACAGACTAGTTTATGTCCCTCCACCAGACGAAAAAGCTAGACTAGAGATCTTAAAGATATATACTAAAAGCTTGCCGTTAGATTCAAGTGTTAGTCTGGAAGAACTAGCTAAGAAGCTTGAGGGGTATACTGGAGCTGATATAGAAGCTTTAGTTAGAGAAACAGCGATGAAGGTCCTTAGACAGAAATATTACGAGTGTTACAATAAGGCTAGACAAGAATGTAAAGATTCACAAGACTGTATGGATAAGGAAATAAAAAGTTGTATGGATAGTGCAGAAATAAAAATTACAATACAAGATTTCATTGAAACAATGAAAACTGTAACACCAAGCCTTACCAAAACAGATATAATGAGATTCGAAAACCTTGCCAAAAATCTTAAGAGGGCAGTAGTAGGTTGAGACAATATAAAATTTTGCTTATAATTGCTGATGGTTTAGGAGATAGGCCAGTAACGGTATTAAATGGAGCTACTCCTTTAGAAGCAGCACATAAACCAAATTTTCATGATTTATTAAAAAATTCTATGATAGGTTTACTTGATCCAATATCACCTGGTATAATACCCGGTAGTGATACTTCGCACCTATCTATATTTGGGCTAGATCCTTATAAATACTATAAGGGAAGAGGAGCTTTCGAGGCATTGGGAGCTGGAGCAATATTAAAACATGGTGACGTTGCATTTAGGGGTAACTTTGCTACAGTAAATAATGATCTAATTGTAGTAGACCGAAGAGCAGGGAGAAAACTTGAAGAGGGTGAGGAGCTGGTCAAGGAGCTTAATGATAAGATTAATGAAATAGATTATGTGAAAGTTAGATTCTATAAGGGAACAGAACATAGAGTGGCAGTTGTGCTTTCTGGGCAAGGATTAAGCGATAAGATATCTGATACTGACCCTCATCATGAAGGTTTAAAGGTTCTCGAAAGCAAACCGTTGGATAATACCATAGAGGCAACAAGAACTGCAGAAATTGTTAACAAACTTACAGTTAAAATCCATAATATATTACAGAACTCAGAAATAAATAAGAAAAGAATAGAACGTGGAGAAAAACCAGCAAATGTGATCCTTTTAAGAGGTGCAGCAAGCTATGTTAAGCTACCCTCGTTTGAAAGTTATACTAAACTTAAAGCTGCTGCAGTATCTGCAACGGCCCTGATTAAAGGTATATGTAAGGAGTTAGGAATGGATGTTATTACACCAATAGGTGCTACTGGAGGCATAGATACAGATTACAATGCTAAGGCTAAAGCTGCAATAGAGCTTCTTAAAGAGCATGATTTCGTTTTTCTCCATATTAAAGCTACTGATGCTGCATCACATGATGGATTAGTAGAAGAGAAAGTTAAGGCGATTGAAAGAATAGATGGTGTATTAGGTAACATACTTGATAAAGTAGGAAGAGATAATTTAATTATCATGTTTACTGGAGACCACACTACACCTGTTGAAGTTAAAGAACACACTGGAGACCCAGTTCCAATTCTTTTATATGTACCTTATCCCATAGTTAATGATAATGTAAAAGATTTTAATGAAAAAGAAGCACGAAAAGGTAGCTTAAGGTTAAGAGGATTAGATATAATAAATTTATTATTAAATTATTCTAATAGAGCAGAGAAGTATGGAGCTTAATGATGAAGCTCGGAAGGTCAGAGAAATAATGATGACCCTGCGCAGGTCTGAATATTCTTAGCAATTGATAATTTTAGCTTTTTGTAATATATTCTTTACTCTCCATCTTATTAAATCATTATTTATTATCATTACAGCACCTGCATTTGGTTGTCCATAGATTATTAAATCACCATCAGCCGAATACAAAACTACTGGCATCACTAGTAAATCCTCTTCTCCATCTATAAGGATCCTACTGCTATCATTTAATCTAAATACTGTCTTTATAATATCTATTACGCTAAATCTTATTCTTCCTTGCTCGTTAATAGCTTTATATTCCTTCATTTTTCTAGATAATAAAAGAGATACACTCCTTTTAGTTTTCCCGTCAACTATTTCTAAGAAAGGGAAGATTCCATTTGATTCTAAGAAATTAGTTACATAATCTCCTATTGTTATTATCCTTGAATTAAATGTATTTGATAAAAAATTTAAAAATAACTTATTATTAACAAAAAGAATTCCATACGGTCTAGCAAGTTCCTTTCTTAATTGATAGTTATCAAAAGTAAAACAAAGATCTATTTTATTATTATTGCGTACTTCCAAGGCTTTTGAGCCTCTATTATTTTTGCTATCTCAGACTCCATATCAATGATTACTATTATCCCTTCCCAATCATCTGTAAAACTTGAATTTCCACAAACTGGACAAGTTGATTGATCTGGCTGTACTAGTGCTTTACAGTTCTTGCAAGCTTTAAAAATTGACTTCTTAGCCATATCCCTCACTTTCTAACTTGTGTTAACCATTCTATTTTACCTAAAGAGGGTTGTCTCATAGTTAAAGCAATCCTAGGCAATTTACCAGTAGCAGCGGATGAGACGCTAATTATTCTAGCTCTAACCTTATCTCCTTTTTGAATAATTTTCTTGGACTTCTCTCCTATTATTATACCTCTCGTACTATCGTATTTTAGATTATCATCAGTAATTTGAGATATATGGACTAAGCCATCTATTGGACCTAAATTGACAAAGATTCCATAATTATCGACCTGAAGAACGTCTCCTTCAATTACTTCTTGAACTATTGGAACGTAAGTTAGCATTTCAAACTCTACTTCGTGATATGTTGCACCATCTCCGAAAACTACAATACCCTCCTCAGAAACGTTGACATTTAAAATAGCTAGAACTATCCCTAAATCTTTCAATAATTTCTCTTGATATTGTTGCCTAAGCTCGTTTAATGCTATTTCCTCTAAAGGCTTTCCAAACTCGTTAGGAGGAATCCTCACTATGCTGCGAGCTTTAATAAGTTTATACATACGTTAGATTGTATATAAGGATTTTATAATTTTACCCTTCTCTTGAAGAAATAAAACTCCTATACCATTCTTAATTGCATAATGTTTTAATTCTTTATCATTGGTAAATATTAGCATATTGTACTTAAGTGCGGTCATAAGTAATGCTTTATCTGTCGGAAGTTCCTCATAATCATTTACCGGTTTCCACATATTTTTGTATGTATCCAAATATTTATTGGCTATTCTAATTTTAGCCGGAATTATAAAACTTTTTTCATTTTTTTTGCTTAATATTTCCAATTCTCTTAAAACTGTAGTATGTATATAGAATTCAGGTTTATAGTCTAATAAATTAATTACTTTAAAAAATGGATCAAGCCCATCATATATGTATAATAAAATATTAGTATCTATCAAAACTTTCATAGTTTTACTAATCCCCATCCTATTATTCTCCATCTTCCACCTATCTGTCTACTTAATACAGCTCTAACTTCCTTTGACCAAATAGCTACTGGTTTTTTTAACTCAATTTCTAACTCATCAGATTTTACAGAAGTAACTACACCTAATGTTGTTGAAGAACCTATAGATAACATTAAAGTTTCTTTAGTCCTTATAGGATCTACTTTTAACATTTCTTTTGCTCCAACTACTCTTTCTAATAGGTTGTGTTTTATCCTTATATTCCATAAAACTGGCACCTTAGCATCCGCTAGAGTGACCACGTTGCCAAGCAAACTATCTGCCTTAGTTAATGACGGATCTAAATAAGTACCTATTGCTACTAATCCACCTGGTTTAGCTTCAGAAAATTCTTCATCGCCAAACCTTATTGACGAAATCTTGGTAAATATTGGTTGATAGGATACTTTACCTTGTTTTTCAGTTCTTATACCAGGCAATATTTTTATCTCTTGATCAATCTTAAATACCCCTTGAACAATGCTACCACCTATAACGCCGCCCTTAAGTGAATCAAATAAAGTACCAGGTTTATTAATATCAAAGCTTCTGATTACTAACATTATTGGTTGTTGTGATAAATCTCTGTCAGGAGTCTTAATGTAATTCTCAATGGCCTCTAATAATGCATCTATATTAATTTTATGAAGTGCACTAACTGGAATAATGGGGACATTTTCAGCCCAGGTACCTTTTACAAATTCCTTTATTTGGTCGTACTGTGATAATGCCTCTTCCTTACTTACTACATCAGTTTTATTTTGTACTATTATTAAGTTCTTAACTCCTATTATCTCTAATGCTGCAAAATGCTCTCTAGTTTGAGGCTGAGGAAAGGGTTCATTAGCAGCTACAACTAATATAGCGCCATCCATTAAAGCTGCGCCAGATAGCATCGTAGCCATTAATACTTCATGACCTGGTGCATCAATAAATGATACTCTTCTTAAGAATTTAGGTTCTTCATCAGAATTGCAAGATCTACAAGAAGGTTCAGTAACATACCCATCTGGTTTTTTACAACTCTCGCATAAACCTATACTAGTTTCAGCATATCCTAACTTTATAGTCATTCCTCTTTTTAGCTCTTCAGAATGTTTTGAAGTCCAAACTCCAGTTATAGCTTGAACTAGCGTAGTCTTTCCATGATCAACGTGACCAACTACACCTATATTTACCTCTGGTTGAACTTTAGGCCATACCAAAAAACTTTTCACCTAACTATGATTGTATTAATTTGGACAATTTCTTGACTGATTACGTTCCCTCTTATGGTTTTCCTTCTGCGTTCCCCATCCTCTTTAGGATAGAAACCAGGTGGAGAACTTAGTATTATTTTTCTTTTAGCAGCTCCAGTTACATCCGATCTCATTGGAAAACCAGAATTATCTGAACCTCCAGTTATTTTTACCTTAATTGGCAATCCTAAAAACACGTTTGCATCTATTACATCACCTATTTTAACACCAATTAAATTAGTAGCCTTATTTTGATCTACATTTATCTGAAATGCTTTAGTCCTATACGCTAATGCCTCAAATTCTTCTGCGCCAAATTTTTCAGCCATCGACTTACTAATCCATATCTCATTTTCAGGGACGTTATTATCCACTTCTACCTTAAAGTGTCCTTTAACCTTAACTTTCTTATCTCCCTCTTGCTTGGTTATCTCTAATGTAAGTAACATATCAGCATTAATTGCTTGTTTAGTTTTTTCACTCAATCTAGCTATAGGAAGTGCCTTGTTTTCCTTCTCACCAGCTATAGTTTTTACTTGATCAGATGCTTTTACTTTAACTTTAACTATCTTAGGATTCTTAGTTTGAGGATCTGAAATGACAATCTTGAAATCAGGCATTTAGCAATTAACACCTTTAGATGTGGTATACTTAAAACAGATATATAAAATCGCATTACCATAAGTTATATGATACACTTTGTTAGGAGTTCTACTAGTTCTACATGGGAGTAGATTACCAGAATGGAAGGATGTTGGAATAAAATACGCTAAATATCTTTCAAAATATTTTGATTTAATAGAATTTGGTTTTATAGAGTTTAATACTCCTACTCTAAGGGAAGCTCTAGAAACTCTGGTAAATAAAGGGGCTGATACAATTGTAGTTGTTCCACTATTATTTGCTGCAGGTGCACATTTTAAACGTGACATACCAAAATTATTAGGAATTAAAGATAATACTATCGAAAATAACGATAAAAAAATAAATATAATAATTGCAGATCCACTAGGCTTTGATGAGAAAATAGGAGAAGTATTAATTAAACGCATAAACGAGGCTTATAAAAATCTAGGAAATGCCTGATACTAATAACTCTGCCTTGCTTGGATCATATGTCCAATTTTGAGCAAGTCGGTTAATCCTCTTATAATAGTTAGCTAATCTTCTAATCTTTGATTCTACCTCTTCTAATCCTTTTTTAGCTGTCTTGTCACGTGGATATTCGTTTAAATGACGCCTTATGTTTACTGCTTTTCTTATTAAATTAAAGAGATCTTCGGGAATTGAAGGGGCTAAATTTCTCTCAACTAATATTTGAGTTATTTTCTTACCTACAATCTGCTTTACTAATGGTATTCCATATTGATCCCTCAATATTATACCTATCATTGATTGAGAATAACCTTTTTTTGCTAACTCTTCCACTAACATTTCTACTTCTTCTTTAGATAATCTAACCCATTTAGGAGCTCCAGCTCTAGCTGGCCTTATTGAATGGGACTTACCTCTAGCCCTCTTCTTGTTCATTGATTTCACCGATTATTTTTCTATTATACTCTATACCCTTTACTTTTAAGTTCTTCTCTGACTTTTCTTGTGCCTTCTACCATAGCTAATAATTTTTGAAAAGCAATTTTTCTAGATAATAATTTTAAACCACAATCTGGGTTTATCCAAACCTTCTCTGGCGTAAAATAGTCTAAAATTCTATTTATATCCTTAGCGACTTCTTCTGGCGTTTCAACCCTTTTATTATGGACATCTATCACACCTGCTCCAATCTCTTTATCATACCCATATTTCTTAAATAATTCTAATGGTTTATAATCATAAATTTTTAATGCAAAGTTAATTTGATCAACCTTAATTTCATTAAGATATGGTGCAACAAGAGAATAATCACCATAGCATATATGCATTATGAGCTTAGCATTAATTCCTTTAACTGCCTCATTAATAGCATCTATACCCCACTTAACATCTTCTTTTCTAGTATGCAATGCAGGTTCATCAATTTGTATTATTTTAGCTCCTGCTTCTACTAGATTCCTTATCTCTTGATTTATTACCTTTGCTAAATCAAAAACTAAATCCCTCTTATTCTTGTAATATTCATTATAAGACCATTCTGCTATAGTGTAAGGACCAGTTATTGTAATTTTAAGATTTTCCGTATAAGATACTGAACTAGCAAACTTAAATTCGTCAACGAGAAGCGGCTTATTATACTCTATTTTACTTACAACCGATGGTTTCCTATAATACGCAGTACCCCATACTCTTACCGGTCCATAAAATTTGAACCCTTTTATTCTTTCAGCGAAAAATTCTACCATTTCGTCTCTTCTAACTTCTCCATCAGTTGGAACATCAACACCTGCTTTATAATGATCATTAATAACAGCAACTACTGCATCATTAAATGCCTCCTGCAAATCCTCTTCATTAACCTTTCCTGCATGGTACAGTCTTATTGCCTCCTTTAACCACTTTGGTCTAGGATAACTACCTATTACAGTAGTTGGAAGCAAGGGTAATTTAGCCATTTAACTTTACCTCTTCTAATTTCTTTAAAAGTTTAAGTTTCTTTACTGCAACTATTTCTGGTATAAAATCTAATATTGTATTATTGCCTATTAAGACATCTATTGTCTTTCTCTTCATGGAAGAATTAATAACTCTATGTATTGTACTAATTCTCTCCATCTTAGTATTTCTAGCATCTAAAAGACCTAAATATACCTTCTTACCTGAAAAATAGGGATAGATCTTAGCGAGTTTTTTAATATTCTCTATTACATCTATACCAAAATAATCGACGGGAAGAGCAAATAGCGTATCTAACCTTTTCATATTCTTTATTTCAAAATATGTTATTAAATGCTTCTCTATTTTAATATTGGATAACATGATATTATATACCTCAGGTAACTTCTCAAGTAATTGCTTTCCTACATTCTTCCCAAAAATTGATGGTTCATGAATTTCAATAGCATCAGCTAAGTTTGAAATTTCTCCTAATAAAGAGTTTACAGCAAAGGCATAATCTGTCATAAGTTCAATGGCGTCATTATAATACCGATTATCTGATAATGAGTAATAGGTTAAGGGACCTAATATAACTGCTTTAAATTTAGCTAAAAGACCCATCTCGTCTTTGATTTTTCTTGAAAATTCTAAATCGTTAATATATTCACTAGCTTCTTTCCTTTCTATCTTAGCTTTAATTATAGGCTGTCTATAATAGAAATTATTATCAAAAAACCTTTGTAATGCTCCTTTCTCTGCTCCTCTTATATACCCAAATGTAATATCAACGATATCATCCCATCTAAATAATCCATTAGTAACATAGTCGAGTTTTATATCATTTGCAAGATTAAACAATTTAGTTATACTTTCTTTAATATATTTATCTAGTTTGTCTTTCGATATTTTACCCGCATTATACCATGAAATAGCTTTACCTAACTTTGGGCTTTTAGGAAAACCCCCTACTAGAGCTTTTTTAAGTTGCATTACCCTACTTTTGGTGCAAGCAAATAATTAACTTTCCCCCCTCCTTCCATATTAAACTCTAACTGAAGAGGCTTTTGCGAGGAAAAAGATAGCTTAACAAGGTCCGAAAGTTTAGTTAAAGACAATATGTCATCTAGATATTCAGCCGAGTATGAACTATTTGATTTCTGTGAATATTCAAGATCTTGAAGACCACCACTTTCTTTAGAAAATTCTACTTCTATCTTATTTTCGCCATCGGCTTTAATAATTATCTTATCCTCGTACCCTTCTATGATAACAGTATCGCTAACTGTAGATATCTCACGTACAGCCGATCTGAATCCATTAGAGTTAATAGTCGCAATTATATCAAATTGTAAGTTAATTTCAGGTAGCTCTGGTTCAGTTATCTCTAGGTTTCTAACTGTAAATTCCCTATTTACACCTCCTAAGATATTAAGATTTATAATATCAGGAGAGTCTGCTGAAATCTCAATTGCCTCCTTTCGTTTTGCAGTCTTAAGCAATTTTAATAAATTTTGTGTATTAAAACCAAATTTGAGTTCGTCTTGTACATCATATTCCTTAAAAATCTCTTTAGGCAATACAACTGTAATAAGTGATATATGAGCCCTATCCAATGCTACTAATTCCATTGAGTCCTGCTTGAATTTAAATGCTGCTTCATCAACTAATTTAGCCAAGGCTTCAATTATAGTCTTTAAATCTCTTACATCATCATACACAATTTTCATATTATCAATAACTTATCTATGCTTTTATAATTTAAGATCTTTAGTACTTTCAATAATCCGAAAGATCCTATAGGTTTAATTATCTGAAATCTAAAACAAATAACGTATGAAAAAAGTAATAATAGCATCAGATAGAAGTGGTTCTGGAAAAACTCTTATAGCTTCGGCTATTATGAAAGCCTTATCTAAAAGGTTAAAGGTTAGGGGATTTAAGATTGGACCAGATTTTATAGATACTGGATATCATAGAGTTGCCACAGGATTTCCCTCGATTAATCTAGACCTATGGATGATGGGTTATGAAAACGTAAGGAAAAGCTTATTAAAATATGGGAAAGGTTTCGATATAGGAATAATAGAAGGTGTTATGGGTTTATATGATGGAGTAAATATATCATATAGTACGTATGAATTAGCTAAAGTTACTAGAACACCAGTAATATTGGTAATAAACTGTTCAAACATAGGAAGTACCGTTGGTGCAATAGTTAAAGGATTAAAATATTACAGAAAGGATATTGATATAAAAGGTGTAATCTTAAATAAAATAGGCTCACAGACACATTATAATCATTGTAAAAACTCAATAGAAGATGTGGAAGTGCTAGGATATATTCCATACAATAAGAATCTCGAGATAAAGTCTAGACATTTAGGATTAATAACCATAGAAGATAATAATAATATTTCAACCGTTCTTAATATGGCCCAAGAATTGGTAGAGGAAAATATAGATTTAAACAAGATTATCGAAATTGCTAATGAGATTAAGGAGGATTCCATTCAAGAAGAAATGGAGGAAGAAGAAGAAAAAAGTAAGCCTATAATAGCTATAGCATATGATTCTGCATTTAATTTTTATTATCAAGAAAATCTAGACATATTAAAGAAAAGATATGAAATAAAATTCTTTAGCCCGCTTAATAATGAATACGTCGAAGATGCTCAAGCTATTTATATTGGAGGAGGTTATCCAGAGTTACATATGGATAAATTAGAGAAATCAACTACTACAAAAGAGTGGATAAAAAAATCAGTTTATAATGGTGTTAGAATTTATGCTGAATGTGGAGGTCTTATGTATCTATCTAAAAATCTAGTAGACGAGAATGGTAAAAACTATAAAATGGTAGGAGTTTTTGATATAGATATAAAAGCTAAGGATAAACTAACTATAGGTTACACTGAACTAGAAAGCATTTTAGATAATTATTTAGTTAGAAAAAATAGCATAATAAGAGGTCATGAGTTCCATATATCTAAACCCATAAGCGTTAATGAGAAAGACTTTGTGTTCAAAGTTAGAATAGGTAAAGGTATAGTTAATGGATTTGATGGAGTGAAGCTAAATAATACTATAGCTAGCTATACGCATTTACATTTCTCTAACTTTCAGCAGAAGATTGCCTTTTAAGTTCTATCTTTTTAACTCTATCAATTAATTCAATAATCTTATCTATATCATAAGAATAAAGTCTAATATGAAATGGAAATTTAGATGTGGTAGATTTAATCTCAACGTATTTCATATCTCTATTTGGAGAGATCTCTGCATCAACTAAGTACTTAGATGGTAAAAATATCCCAGATTTATCAGTTGCTATAACCCCTTTTTCTGTTATTTTATATGACATAGGAGCCATTGGAATGTTTGTTTGAAATTTTAAAACTCGCCTATTCATAACGAAGCTTACTCCGTAAAGTAACTCAAAATATAAAACATAAAAACCAAATCTGAAAAGAGTATCTGTAATACTAGTAACAAATCTTAATATAACATAATTATACAATATAATCAATATAATAAGATATAGAAACATTAATCCTAATGAGGAGAGATTCTTCTTCATAGCCTCTGTAGTCTCTTTTAAATATTGCTCATCTTTGTTAATTAACTCACTAGCTTTCTTTTCATCATAAAGAGTTCTCGCTAATGAAATTTCACTAAGAGATCTCCTCTCTCTAAGTAAAGGGTTTGATCTCATCATTATAATTGAGGTTATTCCTAGATAAACTATAATGTATAATATGTAAAATTCTATAAAATACTTTGGAAAATAACTAAGTACCAAAGAAAATAATATCGTCATTACCTGCGATAATAGTACAAACTTCCAGTTAAACGGATTATACGAAGCACTTGACATTTCTACCATATTTAATTATAAGAGCTTATATTTCTGTTGGATGTTCTAAATTCTTATAATTTTAGAGATTTTATTTGTACTTATTTTTGCGTAAATACTTTTATATACTTTCACAGTTTTGATTTTCTTAAGATGGATCTTTAAAATATACGTAAGGACTTAGAATCGGGCATACCTATTTTAATATATGATTTTGATGGTAGGGAAGAGGAAACAGACATGGTATTTTATGCTGGAGCAGTAAGTTGGAAAAGTATATATACATTAAGGAAAGAAGCTGGAGGTCTAATATGTTATATTACTTCAAAAAAGGAGGCAGCAGTTTTAAATTTAGATTTTATTTCTGAAGAACTAAATAAACATCCAATATATAACAAATTAGTTTAAAAAGCCTAAATATGGA
Source organism: Saccharolobus sp. (assembly GCA_038734615.1). Classification (GTDB taxonomy): domain Archaea; phylum Thermoproteota; class Thermoprotei_A; order Sulfolobales; family Sulfolobaceae; genus Saccharolobus. The sequence continues at coordinate 202,504 of JAVYOH010000001.1, forward strand.
GATTACCCTGCCTTCTCGCTATGGGTAAACCATATAAGCACAAAGACTGGCATCTCAGATTACGATATATACCTTACCATGCACGAGCTTCACAGGATAGTAGTAATGAGTAAAACTAGCCCAGAAGAGGCCAGACTAGAGTTTTACAACAATTTTATGAGTCCAGGACATGTGCCAATACTTATTGCAAGAGACCCTAGAGAGAGAAAAGGACATACAGAATTAACTATCACATTATTTAATAAACTGGGTTTAGAAAGAAGTGCAGTAATAGCAGAGATGCTCGATGAAAAAACAAGTATGGCTAAGGATAAGGCTAAAAAATTGCTGAAAATTTAGGATTTAATTTTGTTGAAGGAAAAGAAATTCTTAAGGAGGCTATGATCTTATGAGAAAGTATGGTATAGTAGATACAACATTTTCTCGTGTAGATATGGGTAGTATTGCTTACAAGGTAATAAAAAATGAGGATGAAGAAGCTGAAATAGTAAGATATACTGTACCAGGTATTAAGGATTTGCCAGTATCTGCAAAAAAGCTCATAGAAGAGGGATGTGATGGGGTAATAAGTTTAGGATGGGTAGGTAAAACGATGCTTGATAAGTATAGTTATCTAGCTTCTAGTTTAGGTTTAATATTAGTTCAAATATTAACCTCTAAACACATAATTGATGTCACAGTACATGAAGATGAGGCTGATAATGAAGATGAATTGAAAAAGATAGCAATAGATAGAACAACTAAACATGCTAAAAATTTAGTCAAATTAGTAAAAGAAGGTAAAAACGCTTTAACTAAATACGCAGGAAAAGGTTTAAGGCAGGGATATAAGGATGCAGGAGAAATCGATTAGATTAGGAATCGTAGTAGCTGAGTTTAATTACGATATAACATACTTAATGTTACAAAAAGCGATTTCACATGCGAAATTCCTTGGGGCTGAAGTTAAGATAATAGCTAAAGTGCCTGGAACCTACGATATCCCCTTAATGGTAAAGAAGGTATTAGAAAAGAATTTCATTGATGCAGTAATAACTTTAGGGGCTGTTATAAAAGGTGAGACAAGACATGATGATTTAGTAGCAAACCAAACTGCAAGAAAATTATTAGATCTTTCCGTAGAATTCGGAAAGCCAGTAACATTAGGTATAATAGGTCCGGGGGCTACTCGTGAGCAAGCAGTTGAAAGAATAGAAGAATATGCCACTAGGGCTGTAGAAGCCGCAGTAAAACTAGCTAAAAGAAGTAGAAAATTAGAGGAAACCGTAGAATCTTCAGAAACGGTGATAATAGAGTGAAAGTATTAGCCATACAATTGTTAGATTATAAAGATTGGACTGAGAGTTTAGGGACTGATAGAGAATGGATAATACAAAAAACACAGCATGAATTTATGACAGAGATACATAAAATAGCAGCATCTTATAACACATTTCCCTTACAACTCAGATATGATAATTTCATAATTTTAGTAGATGGAATATCAAAAAATGACATTATATCGTTAACAAGAAGTATAAGAGAACATCTACCGGTAGAAATTAAAACATGCTTAGGATATGGGGAAACACCGCTAGATGCTCAATCAAAAGCCTCTGAATGCCTCAATGGGAATGTTGTAGAACCTTTAAAAGAATATAAAGATGAATTGCTCGCTGCATTACATTTCGATATTAATCATAATACTAAATCACTTAAACATACTACAATTTATGACTCTTTTTTAGAGATTACACAAACATATTTGTATATAGCAAAAATTCTATATGAATATGGCGGAATAGTTCAGTATTTAGGAGGAGATAACTATCTAGGATTTATATCTTCAGATGATGTGCCAAAGTTTGTTAATGAATTTAAGGATAATAGACTAAAACTAGGCATAGGAATAGCTAAAAATGCCAGAAACGCAATAAAATTAGCTACAGATGCATTAGAGGAAATTAGAGTTAATAGGGAAAATAGATGGTATATAAAGAGAGAGTAGAATTAAATGTTAGACTAGGATTATTAGGAGAGAATTTAGAGATAAAGGAGAATATAAATATAGAAATAGAGAATGGAATTATAACTCACATTGGGAATGGATTTTCTAGTAATGGTATAAATTTTTATAATGGAATAATAACGCCTGCTTTAGTTAACTCTCACGTGCACGCAGCGGATTTTATTTGTAAGGAGATGGGATATGACAAACCTATAAGAGAAGTAGTTGGAGATCCAAAAAGCATAAAATATGATTGCTTAAATAACCACACTAAAGAAGAAACAAGCGAAGCAATAGAAAAATTTGCTCTAAGATCTAAGAAGTTAGGCTCGAATATAATTTTAGATTTTAGAGAACAAGGAATAGTTGGAAGCGAAATAGGTAATAATGCCAGAAAAAAGTTGAGAGAAAAAGGAATAATTTATCTCATGCTAGGTAGATTAGAAGAAGATGAATTTAACCAAGATAATTTAAAGTTATTATATGACATCACGGATGGATACGGACTATCAAGCGCCTCTACAAACTCAAAAATTGAATTAGTAAGCAAAATATTTGTTGATAAGATCAGAGCAGTTCATGTATCTGAAACTCAGAGACAGTGGCTAAAAAACGATTTAGAGTACTTAATCACCAAATATAAACCAAATCTAATAATTCATGGGACCCATTTAAGCAAAGATGAGTTTGAGATCTTAAAGGAGAAAAACATACCAGTAGTATTATGTCCAAGAAGTAACTTATGGTTCTCAGCATTACCCAAAGTTAATAATGCATTTAAGACTGGCATTACATTGCTTGTAGGAACTGATAATGGAGGAATCTTAGATCCAAATATATGGCATGAAATGGAAACTTTATTGCTAATTTCTAGGTATCAAGAACCTTTTTCTGATTACTCTTTAGACATTTTGAAAGCGGCAACTATCAATGCATATAAATTTATAGGTATTAAGGGATGGTTAGAGGAAGGTAACTATATAAATGCGTTAATAGTTGAAGGAGAAGAATCTGGAATTTTTAACTCAAATAATAAATATTTGGGGATAATAAAAAGAGGGTATGATATTATTCATAGTCTAGGGGCTATCCAGAATGTCATATAACCCCCGGCAGGGGCTTCTGTAACCAGTTTTAAAGGTAAATTAGTACCAAAACTTATCGTTATAGGAGAAGAGAAATCTCTTAAAGCAGTTACAGCCAACTTAAACATTTCTACACTATAAGAAGCTGACGCGGCACTATCTATAATAAGTTCCTTCAAAGATTTGTCTTTCTCTAAAAATGCTGTATATTTTCTTCCCCCTTCATCAACCTCTATCTCAATCTTATCTTCTTTTGTTGATAATCTAATTTCTTCTCCTATCAATGCAGCATCGCCAGTTATTGTATCCAATATCTTTCCATCCACAGAAAAAGTTACTGAAAGATTAACTTTTGGTTCAGATAATTGTTCCACTTCAATCTTCTCCGCTTTAACATATATATTACTTCTAACCCCACTCTTTTCATCTCTAATTACAAATTTTAATCCATTATCTGTTTCATTAATTTCAATAATAGCCTTTTTTGACTTAATCTTAGCCATTATTTTTTTCAGTGCTGTAGCTTCCAATTTAAACGCAGTGCTCTTCTCTATTGTATATTCGCTTAGAACTTCTTTCGAAATTTTCATTAAAGCCATTAGAACTTTATCATCAGTAAGGTACTTTGAAAATATACCATCTTCTGTAAAATTTAACACAACATTGTCTGTAACTTTAGTAATAGAATTTATAAATGAGTAAAAGTCTTTTGCACTAGGATAAATTACCTTCATACTCATAACCCTTAAGCAGTCTTCTCTTTCTTTTTACTCTTTTTCTTAGATTTCTTGCTCATTGCTCCCTTAATTTTTTTCCTAGAATCTGCTTCAGCATATTCCTTATATGTTTCCTCAAATATTCTTTTTGCATCATCTACCGATATCTTTCCGTTTAATAAATTATCCCAAATTTCAGTATTTTTCATTAATAACTCTATATCTTGAATTGAAAGCTTAGGAAATTCCTCAGACTCTTCGCTTCCTTCTCTTTCTTCACTCTCAGTTTTTTCCTCACTGCTCTCCTCCTCTTCTTCGCCTTCTGACATATTAATCACCACTTATCTTAAAGAATTAAGCTTAACTAAAAGTATATCTCTATTATATCCATCTATTGTAATAATGTGAGCCTTGTCTAAAGATCGTATAGCTTCATAAACAGCTGTTATTTTTTCTCTATCACTTCCACCTAATAATTTACTCAAATACTCTAATTCCGTAGGTTCAATTACGTTAAATATAAAAATATATGCTGAATTCTGTAAAATTGTTTCAAGATTTTCAGAAATCTGTGATATTAATATTATTCCACTTCCAAATTTTCTTACCTCTGCAAATAGCCTCTCAACTATTTTAAGCCCAGTTTCTCTACTTAATACAAAAGGAGCCTCATCAATTACTACAAACTTCCATAATTGTGAGAATCCTCTCTTATATAAATAATTCAGAAATTCTCTTAAAATAGTTTCGATTAGGATATATTTCAATTCATCTGTAGCTACTCTAGAAAAATCGAGAATGATATTACCTTCAAATATCTCTTTCATATCCATATTATTACCGAGTAAAATTTGATTTGCTAAAAATTGTATATAGGGTTCTATTGAAGATATTCTAGAAAGATCTTGAGAATTATCTATCACCTTCTTCTTTTTTTCTAGGTATATTAGAACATCATAAAAATTAGGTGAAGGGTTTACCCATGTTTTACTGTCATTTTCGTCTATTCCTTTTTCAAAATATGTTTCCATAATAATATTGAAAATATCAATAGTCTGCAAATTACCTAGTTTGAAAATTGATCTCAACATATATGCTACTTCTAATGCACGTTGCCTTGGAGAAGTTCCATCCAATGAAAGGGGATTAATAGAAGCCTTAGACATATCTATCCTCTTTCCATTTTCTATGAAATACTCTCCATGAAGATCAAATATTAGATAGCTGACATTAGATTCTAATATTATATACTTAGCTAAGGTAGACTTACCAGATCCACTAGTACCTATTATAACTGTATTGTAATTTTTTGCTTTTTCAAAATTTATGAAAAATTTTGAAACTGAAAATTTCTTCCAGCCTAGCTTAGTTTGAGATATCCTATTAACCAAAGTAGGTGACAAAATACCCTCTATCTCTCCTATTTCAATTCCTTGATCTTTAACACTAAAAGATATGGAATGAGTAATCAAATATGGTATAGAAAACCATGAAAATAAAACTAGAGGAAAGTCCATTTCATGAGAAATAGACAAATAAACGATTAAAGAAAGAAAACTACCAATAAATAGGAATGAGTTATGAAATAAATACTGAAATAATAGAAATGATATTAAAGCAAGTATTATCCCAAGGATAACTTTAGTTATATTTAAATTAATTTTAATTTTATTAATATTCAAGATTATCTCATCTGGAAAAGTTCTTCTCGTAAGTCCTAATATTATACCCAAAATTATTATAGCTAAAAAATAAAACGTAGAAAAATCTAGTAATAGCGAAGAAAACAGTGAATAAGAAGTTTTATTTGCTAGTAGTGATAAATAGGCAAAAAACGTAATATAATATATAATCGCCATAATTATTGATGAAAACATTAAAACAATTACCACTGACGATATTGCTAATAATATAATAGGTACAACAATTCCTATATAGTTTTGAACAGCGTAAATATCTATATTTCCAGATGAGACGTATACCGGTATATTTAAGCTGGCTATTACGTTAATTAGCAGATACACTAGTCCTATTATCATTAGATTCGTTATCAAATGCCTTATTTCATACATTTATATATTTCCTCTTAAATAATACACTATTGCAAAGTAATGATAAATGTTACTCATGAATTCTTGGTAAGACTAAAGAAATTAGGATATAGTGATCTAACTCCAATACAGAAAATAGCGATTCCAAAGATAATATCTGGCAAAAATACTCTGATCATAGCCCCAACCGGTTCTGGAAAAACTGAAGCAGCAGTATTACCTATATTTTATACCGTTTTTAAAGAAAAGCCACCAAAAATATCTAGCTTGTACATAACGCCATTAAGAGCTTTAAATAGAGATATCGAGGATAGACTGAGAAAAATAGGAAATGAATTTGGCATAGAAGTTAATGTTAGACATGGAGATTCCTCCCAAAACGAAAGAAAGAATATATTACAAAACCCTCCAGATATGCTAATAACAACGCCAGAAACTCTAATGTATTTAATAATAAATAACGATTTTAGAAAATATTTCGAAAACTTAAGATGGATAGTTATAGATGAGCTACAAGAAATGCTAGATGAAAAGAGAGGAATAGAGCTTTCGGTAGTTATACAAAGAATTAAAAAAATTACGAAGAACAAACTCCAGTTAATAGGAATTTCTGCTACGATAGGCGATGTAAATGTAGCTAAAAAATATCTTGATAAGCATGGTAATGTAGATGTAGCTAGTATTAATACGATAAAAGATATGAAGATAGATATAATAACTGGGAAAATATCTAAAAGTATTTTAGACAAATCTAGCAAATATAATTTGAATCCAGAAACATTAGTTAGATTAGAAAAAATTAATGAAATAACTAAAACTAACAAACCAGTACTAATATTTACAAATACTAGAGAGACTTGCGAATTCTTATCTAGCGAGCTTTCAACTATTTATAATCTAAAAGTAGCTCCTCATCACGGTTCATTATCTAAAGAAGTAAGAATTAAATCCGAAGAAGAATTTAAAAATGGAAAGTTAGACGCATTAGTGGCAACGTCAAGCCTTGAGTTAGGGATAGATATTGGTAAAGTGGATTTAGTAATCCAATACATGTCACCAAGGCAAGTGGTTAGACTAATTCAGAGAACAGGAAGAAGCGGACATAAGATCGGAAAAATGTCGAGAGGTTATATTATACCTTCGGATGATATTTTCGACATATTAGAATGTAGAGCTATCTTAGAATCCTTATACGCTGGTTATCTTGAAAAACCATTAATTCAAACCAATCCATTAGATGTAGCAGCACATGAAATAGCTGGAATGGTGCTTGAAGGTTATAGAGATACTAAGGAAATTTTGAATATTTTACGGGAATCTTTCTATTTCGAGACTTTTTCAGAAGATCTACTTAAAGATGTTATAGAGTTATTAGAATCTGCAAAAATAATTAAAAGAATAGATGGAGAAAGACTAGGAATAGGACCGAGAATATGGAAATATTACTACGGAACTAACATGATACCAGATTCAATAAGAGATTATCTAGTAATAGACTATAAGATAAATACAGAGATAGGAACATTAGATGAGGAATTCGTAGCGGGAATAGACGAAGAGGATGTTTTCATTCTTAGCGGTAAATTATGGAAAGTTATTTCAATAGAGAAAGACAAAATATATGTAGATAGAGTTAATGAGTTAAAACCTGGTATATTACCTAGCTGGTTTGGAGAATCAATCCCAGTTGAAAAAGAAATTGCAAAGCGAGTATATGAGTATATTATAAATCTGCTTACTAATAATGATAATAAAGAAGATGAAGAAAGAATCAGAAAGATAATAAAAACATATAAAGATAGGGGATATCCTATCCTTAGATCAGATTTAATATTAGTAGAAATGATTGGTAATGATCTGATATTTATACATTCACCGTTTGGTTCTAGGGGGAATAATACATTAGGAAATATTTTATCTTATTTACTATCTAAGGAAAAAGGGATTAAGGTCACGTATAGATATAATCCATATCATATTGTTATGTCCTCCTTATTACCAATAAGTGAGCAAGAAATTGAACAAGTAATTCAAAAGTTAACTACTGATGATAAATATAATATTATAAGAATTTTAAGGGATGGAATAAAAGATACCCCGCAATTTAAATGGAAATTATTAGTCGAGATTAAAAGATTTGGACTAATTGATCCAGAGAAAGAAGTACAGCTTACATCACCATTAATAAAAGCTTATGTAAACACATTAGTAGGAGAAGAAGCAGTAAACGAGCTATTGGTAAAAAATTATGATATAGATATATTTGATGAAATAAGAAATTATCAATGGAAAGTGATCAGAGTACCGCAAGCTTCCCCATTAGCAAAAGAATTTTTGGATAAACTATTGAATTATACCAGAGCTTCAGAAGATGATATACCTTTGCTAGTAGAGATGTACAAAAGAAGATTAGAGAATAAGGAATTAAGAGTAATATGTTTAGTCTGTGGTTGGAATAATAAATATTCTATTGTCAATATACCTTCTAAATGTCCAAATTGTTCATCTATATTTTTAACTGCAACTAACTCTGATGATATTGATTCAGTTAAAATAATAAAAAGTTCTATAAAGGGAGAGAGGTTAAAATTACCGGAAAGAAAGAAATTAGAGGCTCTAAAAGTTATAGCCTCGCTTTTTTCTAGTTACGGCAAACATACTTTTATAGCATTGGCTGCAAATGGTGTTGGTCCTAGTAATTTAGGGAGAATCTTAAGTAAGTTGCCTGAAGGAGAAGATAAATTTTATCTAGCAATAATGGAAGAGGAAAAAAAGTTCCTTAGAACAAGAAAATATTGGCAGTAATCTTAAATTTAGCTTCTTAAAAGTTTTTGTGAGATAAAAATGCCTGCGATTGAAATAGGAAGGATTTGCGTAAAAAGTAAAGGCAGAGAAGCGGGAAGAAAGTGTGTAATAGTAGATATAATAGACGACAATTTTGTATTAGTAACCGGACCAAAAGATGTTACTGGAGTTAAAAGAAGGAGAGTTAATATAACACATATTGAACCTACTGACAAGAAAATAGACATACAAAAAGGGGCTTCTGATGAAGAAGTTAAGAAGAAGTTAGAAGAAAGCGGTCTCTTAGAGTATATTAAAGAAAAAATAAACATAAAAATACCAACTTTGTGATAAATTATGAATCTAAATGATATTATATATAAAATAGATAATTTTTGTAATTATAAAAATAATTGGACAATTAGGCAAGAGAGTGAAACAATAGATAAATATGGTTTTTACCCAGAAAAAAGACCTATAGACATACATATTAAAAACTCAATACTAAACTTAGATAAGCCGCCTGGCCCAACGAGCCACGAAGTAGCATATTGGATTAAAAAAATGTTAGGAGTTAATAGGGCAGGACATGGGGGGACCCTAGAGCCCTTATATAGGGCGGGGTAATCCTAAAGTAACTGGAGTTCTACCAGTAGGCATAGAAAACGCTACTAAAATAATGAGCTATGTAACTAGGGGTATAAAAGAATACATATGCGTAATGCAAGTACATTGTGACTTTGATGAGAAAACGCTTTCTGAAATAATAAATTCGTTTAAAGGTGAGATATATCAAAGACCACCGGTTAGATCTTCAGTCAAAAGAAGATTAAGAAAAAGAACAATCTATGATATACAAATACTTGAAATGGATAAAAGGCTAGTATTAATGAGAGTAAGCTCCGATTCTGGAACATATATGAGAAAATTATGCCATGATATAGGAATTTTGTATGGTTGCGGTGCCCATATGAGAGAATTAAGAAGAACTAGATCTGGGATTTTTACAGAGTCTACAAACTTAATTAAACTCCATGAGCTCTCAGAAGCTATTTACATTTATAAAAACTGTAAAGATGAAAGCGATTTGAGAAGATTACTCATGCCTATGGAATATGCTACTTGCGGGATACCAAAAATTGTTATAGATGATAATGCGGTTAATGCTATAGCCTATGGCGCTTCATTAACAGTGCCGGGAATAGTTGCATATCAAACATTTGTTAAAAATGATTTGGTAGCAATATTAACACTTAAGGGAGAATTAGTAGCAATAGGCAATTCGAATATCAATTCTAAGGATATTGAAGGATTAACTAAAGGTGTAGTAGCAAAACCAAATAGAGTATTTATACAAAGGGATATTTATCCAAAAGCGTGGAAAAAACATGGATAAGTACGTGATTACAGCTGTAATTAATGGAGTACCGATCACATTATTATCCACGTATGGAATATTTTCAAAAAAGGAATTAGATCTAGGTACTAGATTACTTTTGGAAAATATAATAATACCACAGGATGGAACAGTAGCTGATGTCGGTTGTGGCTATGGGCCAATAGGAATATATGTTGCATTGAGAAACCCTAATCTTAAGATTTATATGATTGATGTAAATCACATAGCATTAAAAATGGCTTCTAAAAACGCTGAAATTAATGGAGTTAAAAATAGAGTAATATTTTTGAAATCAGATGTTTTCGATCAATTACCTAATGAAATCAGTCTAAACGCAATATATTCAAATCCACCTCTTTCTAAAGGAGTAAATTTCCTTAAAAAATTAGAGTCACAAGCTTATGATAGACTAGTTAAGGGAGGATTTATCCAATTAGTCGTATATAAAGGTGAGGATATCGTTAAAAAGATCTTTGGCCAGAGATTTGATATTTCCAACATTAAAAGGCAGAAAGGATACTCAATCATAACAATAGTTAAAATATAATCTTATGCTCGATAAAAATTATACGCCGGGGGCGGGATTCGAACCCGCGCAGGGTAAACCCTACTGGCTTACTTAGAGGCTCTCAAGGCCAGCCCCTTAGACCGCTCGGGCACCCCGGCTTATTCTACCTTATCTGTCATAGCTTTAATTTTTTACGGGAGTCAGATGGAGTAGTATTTCTACAGTATAATAAAAATTATTTATTCATATAATTCCAATATCTTACTTAGACCGAGTTTTACCCTATTTTCCACTTCCTTATTTGGTAAACCTAACATTATTCCCGCATGATACCAGCTTTTTCCTTGCAGAACTCTTGCAACTAAAGCTGCCTCAAAATCTAACCCTATATCAGACTTAAGTTCTAAGAAATACTTTGTAACAATATAATGAGCTGCCTCAGCTACAGTATTATAAGGGACTTTCCCAGATAGATAAGCCTTGATCTTATCTATATATAATCCTGGTATTTCTTGATATTGTAAACCAGTCCAATGAGTATTCTTTAATAAGAGAGCAATAGTAACTGGATTTAGATTAAAATATACCTGGTGAGATGTTCTAAGTAGTTTATCCTTTAACAATGTAGAAAGTCTAATTACCATTTCCTTAACCATTTCATTCATAGGTTTTATTACAATTACAGAATATCCATTTAATTCCTCATTTTTTATAGATGATAGATAAACTGGAATAAAACCATTTTTAATCCAGAATTTCAAAACTAATGGATCCGCTATAAAAGAAGAGCCTACCCAATCTACTTTTTCGTCTTTAGCTTTATTGCTTATCTCCTTTAAAATTTCACTGCCTAAACCTTTACCTTGATGATCTGGAGAAACCGCTATTCTCATAATTCTCCAACCTTTCAGCTTTCCAAATTCTATTAATCTTGCATATTTTATTATTCTATGCGGAATTAAATGGCCCTCATTCTTCATTCCATTAGCAATGTTTATTATTTGATTTTCACTCAAAGAACCTTCATAAACTATTTGCGCTACTCCAACTGGCTTGTCTTCAGAAAGTAGTACAACTATTTTCTGAAAAGCCATGTCTCCTAATATCATTAAATCATCTGGAGAATTCCTATAATGAGCCTCGACCAAAATCCCATAAACACTTTTAAGCAAATTATTATCTGAATATAGAGCCTCTTGGCTAATCTCAAGTATCTTTGGTTGTGTTATATTACTGACATCGGGTGATTCAGCATCCAATAACATTACATCGTAAATATATTTTTCAATGGGATCACCTTTGGCATATCTGATTGGATATTCCATTTTAATATGCTTAAGTAATACTGAATTTTTCAACTTATTTATGTATTTAATAAATGCTTTACCTGAACCTTCATAGCCATGAATAGTAGTTACTAAGATGGATTTTTCCCACGCTCTTATTATATAATCTAAATTCTCTAATCCAATAGCTGCAGCCTCATCTACAATTACTATATCCCCGTCTTCATCCTTGGCAAGCTCTGGCGAAACCCATTTTACTCTAATGTCTCCAGATTTAACTCCCATAATCTTTCCGTCTTTAGACTTTCTTACATTAAATCTCATTTTTAGAGTCTCTAAACCTTTAATCAGAAAATTAAAGATTTCTTGAGAAGAATAATATGTAGGAGATGTAATTATTATAGTAGACATCTCGCCTTGATACTTATAGACTATATATGATAACAAAATACCAACTGCTGCACTCTTTCCTCTCCCTCTAGCTGCTGTAATTACAAGGACTCTTTTTCCTTTATTTAAAACAAATAGTGATTCTTCCAGCACTTTATTTTGATCTGCGGACAAACAAAGCTCATGAAGAACTAGAGGAACTTTTGGTTTATCAGGAAGTTTTTTAAATGCCTTACTTGTTTCTGCAGAAGAATATTGCAAAAAATTAACTTTACCTTCATTAATAAGAATTACACCCCTATGCGTCTTAGCCTCTTTAAGGAATCTTTTTTCGAAAAGATCCTTTACTATTCCATCTCTAGTTAGAGAAGAACGATATAGTTTGTCTCTCAATATATCATCGGTATAAATAATTATTAAACCTCCACCTTTTGCCATATCAACGAATCGTGCGATATAGTTAGGTCTGAAGTCATTAACATTATCTAAAATTACCAAATCCCCACTCTGACCTAAATATTTTTCAGAATTAGAATAATCTATGTCAATTATCTTATCAAACTTTTGTCTAAATAGCTTAAATCTCTCTTTAGCCTCTGGGATCCAAGGGTGAAAGGCATATATGGTGATAGGCTTTGGGTTAATTTGCAAGTATTCATCAATTAGTTGAAACACATCGCTTAAATAATTCGACGACTGAATAATGGCTAAATGTCTATAATACCCTTTTATAGCATCTCTAAAATACGCCTCAAACATTGTTACCACATTTGTATGCGGCCGCCGGGATTTGAACCCGGGATCACCGGCTTTCCTCGTTTAACATGGGAGGCCGGCGTCCTAATCCAGGCTAGACTACGGCCGCTTGTATAATAAATAATAAGATGTTAAGATTTAAAATTTATTATTATACTTCTCATATTGGAGGAGAGCTATAAGTATTCTAAAATATAAATTGAAAATATGTACCGGCAAACATTTTAAATCAGTTCTTCCAGCGACAATCACCAATCATTGGACCCTCTTATCATCACATAAATACTTATCTTTTTCAAAAATTTAATCTCTTCTAATTGCTTCTACAGGTGTTAATTTAGCAGCTCTCCATGCAGGGTAAATACCAGCAATTAAACTTACGATAATTGAAACAACTAAAGATATGATTATGGCTTCTACAGAAATTACTGGTTTAAAGGTAAATACGCTTCCGCCTGAACTAGCTCCTCTAAAAAATCCTGGACCTCTACCAAATCCTGCACCGGCAGAATTAGTCGATGATGTTTGCGTAGTAATTGCCGATAAAATATCTATTACGGAAGAAGTCATTAGTCCTAGTATTACACCAATAACGCCACCTATTAAGCCTATAAATCCAGACTCTGATAGAAAAATTAGCAAAATGTCTTTTGTGGTTAATCCTAGCGTTTTCATTATACCTATTTCTCTTATTCTCTGATATACTCTACTTAACATTATAGCCATAATCCCTACTGCCCCTACGAATAGAGATATTGATGCAACAGCTACGAGTAAGAGGCTAAAGCCAGAGGTAATAGTGGATACTGTATTAATGAGTTGCTGAACAGATATTACACTAACTTCATTACCGTAAATATCTTGAATTAAAGATACAACAAGGTTGACATCATTTACAGACTGTGCTTCAACTATTAACTCATTGTACGAAGTCCTATTAAGAATAGCCATAGCCTCACCTAAAGGTATAAATATAGAAGTGTCAGAATTAGAAAGTGGATTAGCACCAGAAGGAGATAGTATACCAACTACATTGAATTGAATACTGTCGCCTCTAGAAACCTCGACCGTAATTGTATTACCTACTTGAAAATACACCCCAGGTAAGGGATTTGCTACTGCTGAACCTATTACAGCGTCTGGTGAAGCTACTGGAGGATAGACATTTCCAGACTCTAGTAAAACTTGACCTAAAATTGCTGATAAATTATCTACTCCGATTATAGATACACTAATAGGTTGACCTTCTACGTTTATTGTACCGAACCCAGTAACAACTGGATATACTTCAGCAACTCCAGGTAAACTCTCAATAGTAGCTACTGTTGCTGGAGTTAAACTAGAACCTCTAGAAGAAAGAACCAGTATCGTATTAGACCCTAAAGATTCAACTACCGAAAGTACAGTTCGACTGACTCCTTGAGTGAATGCAACCAGTGTAGACACGCTAGCTACTCCTATAACAACTGATATTATAGCTAGAATTGCTATAGCCTTTCTTGAAACTAGACCCTTATATGCTAACCATAATATATCTAGTGCATTCACTTACTAGCACCTCTTCTTCTCAAAAATACTACTACTAACACAATAGCTAATATTATAATTACAGTTAGGATTGCATAGATTAAGATATGAGATGTATTGTTGCTACTATTGCTTCTAAAGCTAGAAAAGTTTAAAGAACTGTTAGAGACTGTTATAGTTATATTAGAATATGTATGTAATACTTGTCCTATATCATTAGTATATGTATATTCAACAGGAATTACATAAGTTCCTGGTTTAGTATTATTAAGTATTCTGAAGGCAAAAGTAAATGTAGACGAAGTATCTGAACCTAAATTACCTACATAATAAGTATTTTGGCCTATTACTTGTATACCATGTGGAGGAAATACTGTTACTGTTAAAGCATTAGCAGGTCCAGTGCCGAAATTATAAATAGTAGCAGTTATTGAAACAATACTGCCTCTTACTGCTACTGATGGGACAGATGATACTCCAGTTATTATGATCTGGACTGAGCCTACAGCTAAAGTATTCACAAGTTCTTGAGCCTGTCTTTGTTGCCCAAGCTGATAATATGTTAATGACGCATCTATACTTATAATACCGGAAGAACTGGTGTATATTTCTACTGGTATTCCTATTTTCTGTGATGGATATAATTCAGGTATAACTATAGTTGTAGTGTTAATATACAACTGACCTTGAGTAGATAAAGATATTGTAATATTATATAATGGTTCGTTTAGTATATTGGATATCATTAGACTAGTATATTCTACATGACCAGTTACTAAGGTACTGGTATTAAAACTAATTAAAATAGGTATACCCGGAGATGTAAACTGCATTACGTAAATAGGTATCGATATCTGTTCTTGTTTTAAAATATTGTTTTGATAATATGTTATAATTAATGAGATTGAATAGGAACCAGGATTTTGGCTAGCTATAACAATTGGAATAGAAAATTGTGAATTTGATTTAAATATTGGTAAATTGAGACTAGAAGAATTGATAAATATTGGAGATGATATTGATATCGAAACATTATATATGGTTGCGTTTAACGTGTTATTTAGAATTAGTTGAGCTGTAGTAAATACTCCAGAGGATATTATGTTTGGCTTCAAAGTTGCTATCATTGGAATTGATAGACCTTGAGTTGGAGAAACATAAACACCTATTTCTTGTTGATAGCTTGATGGTTGATACACTGAATTTAAATAGTTTACATTTACAGTTAATTGTATAGCTTCGCCTTGGTAGTTTGAGGGAACATAAACCTCTAAAGGAATTTTTGCTGACTGATTTTGCTTTAAATAAGATATTTTTGGCAAATTACCTATAATTGGTAATGTTGATGATATAGATAATGACACATTGTATATTGGACCAGAACCTGTATTTAAAATGGATAAAGTTAAATTATTTAGATTTCCAGCATATAAAGTAGAAGGCGTCAAAAATATTTCTAAATTAGGTTGTCCCATTAGTGCAATAGTGAAAGAAGAATACTGAACTATTTCTATAACAGACCCATCACCTTCTATTACGCTCCATATTATTTTAACTGGAATTGTATAAATGCCTAAAGAAGCATTGTGAATATTTATGACAAACGGAACTGTAAACTGTGTATAGGGTGATAATGCTCCTCCACTTAAATTTATTACGTTACCTCCACTTATATTAGTAAATCCACTAGGTAGATACATGTATATGGAATAACTATTTACCTGAACCGGCCCACTATAAAGAATTTGTAAGCTTATCGGAATACCAAGTTGATTAGGCCCAGCGGGCAGAGTTATATAAGAATCTAAAATCTTCCCGCTAACTGTCTGGTTGCTATTTATAACTATACTCATGTTAATAGAATGGTATTGATCATAAACTAATGCTGTAAGTGGTATTTTATATACTCCTATCGTAGCGTTATTGTATATATCAGCTAAAATTTGTATAGATGTAGAGGAACCAGCAGGAATTATAGGAATACTTACGGTTTTTGTAATGAACTGCAAAGGATATGTAGAGTTTAGAAATAATGTGACATTCGTAGCTGCGACATCTCCGGTGTTATAAATAATTAGATTAATTGGAACATCTTGTTCCCCAGGAAATATGATTCCATTAGTTTGTGTAGTAGAATAGAACTCGACATAACCAGTTATTGGAATTTTAACTGGAATAACTTGACTTTGCTGTGTATTATTTACAGAGTATATTATTTGTAAATAAAAGTTATATATACCTAATGGAATATTAGGAGTTATATTGCCTATAAATGTAAATGTATATTGCTGATTTGGAACCATTAGTGGAAGACTATAGGTTTGAGTGTTAGAATAAACAATAAATGGGGGAGATTCGATAGGAATTATTTGAACATTAGTTATATCTCCCGAACCATAATATACTAAATTAACTTGTAATTCTACCAGTTTTTCACCAGGGGTAACATAAGGTGGAGAAGATAACCATTGAGCACTAGCATAAAAACCACTGCTTGATGCTACATAGTGTGGTAGAAATATCAGCGATATTAAGCACAAAGAAAGTAGAATAATTGGATAGATTTTAAGCATTTTGCCTTACCTCTTTCTCTATTAACCCATCTCTAATGTATATAATTCTATCAGCGTATTTCATCATGTCAGGATCATGTGTAGCCATAACTATCGTTATGCCTTTCTCTTCATTCAATTTTCTGAATAATTCCACTATTGCTTCACCTGTCTTTGAATCTAGATTAGCTGTAGGCTCATCCGCTAACAAGATTTTAGGATCATTCGCTAATGCTCTAGCTATAGCTACTCTTTGTTGCTGACCACCGGATAACTCATTAGGCTTTTTGTTCTTAAGTTCGAGCATTCCAGGTATCATGGAGAGTACTTCCTCAGCCTTTTCCCTTCTCTTCCAAATCGGGACTCCTGCAGCAGCTAATGCCAATTCAACATTCTCAAGAACTGTAAGATAAGTTATTAAGTTATATGACTGAAACACAAAACCTATATTCTTTCTCCTAAAGATAGCCCTATCATCTTCACTAAGATCCGTAACATTAATACTATTGATTAAAATTCTACCATCTGTTGGCGAGTCTAACAGACCTATCAAATCTAGTAATGTGGTTTTACCAGAACCAGAAGGACCAGCTACTACAACAAATTCTCCGTTAGTAATTTTCAAGGAAATTCCTCTAAGAGCAACGAATTCAATTCCTTTCACTTTATATATTTTCCTTAAATCTACAGTTTCAATAACAGTATCCGTCATTAATTTTAAGATTCAATGAAAAGGGTATAAAAATTTTTTGATAATGATTTCGATATCTAAAATACTAGCGAGGCTTTAAAAAAAATTGGCTATATTCCACAATAAATAGAAAAACATTAAAATAATATTAACCCTCTTCACAGTATAAAGCACAAACCAATATTTTCAAGAAAATTAAGATGCCGCCGCGGGGACTTGAACCCCGGACAACCCGGTTTCTAAGGCATCTTCAGCCGGGCGCTCTCCCGGGCTGAGCTACGGCGGCGAAGTA
>JAVYOH010000002.1:0-40622 GCA_038734615.1 Saccharolobus sp.
AGGAAGTACTTCGATAGCCGAGGGAATCGGTCAGGCCCGGAAGGGAGCAGCCGTGCTCGGACGTCAGCGTTCACTGGTCTCCAGCCAGAGTGAAACCAGGGTAAACTTATAGGTAGGTAGGCTATGGGGTAGAGGAGCTAGCCCCATAAATAATAAATACACCCTTCATTAAAATTTAAATATGTGCCGGGGTCGCCTAGCCAGGTAGGGCGGCGGCCTGCTAAGCCGCTGGGGATTCTCCCCGCGCGGGTTCAAATCCCGCCCCCGGCGTTATTATTTTATAATCATAAATCATTTAGATCTAAATGGTTTATGATTCAAAGTCTCTCCTTTTAAGGCGGAGAGGAAGTCAGATAGAGAATATAAAGCTTTATGTTTTGATGATTTATCTATTATCTTAAGTTTTATCTCTTATCTATAAGGAGTATCTCTTAAGTATTAGTTAAACACATATTTCTGACTATTTAATTTTATATTGTGAAGGATATACTTTCATCGCATATTTTTCAAGCATTAAGAAGGACCAAAGTTTCTCTATTTTATCTAGAAAATGGAATGATAGAAGAAGCTAGTAAAGAAGCTCAGAAATCTTGGAGGTATTTTATTTCATCGATACTTATTTTAAATCTGTATAGAAAAGGAGAAGAAGTAATCAGATATTATACAGTACCCAAATCTAAGATATTTAGTATATCAAAATCGCTTGAAGATAAGGGTTATAAGGGTTTAATTGGATTATCATCAATTTACTTTGTTCTAACTAATGATGTTCCAAAAAGTGAAGCTAAGATATTAATTCCTAATTTTAATTAGAGGCGAGCTAGAAAAGATTAGAGAATGGTTTAAAGATCGATGGAGTGAAAGTTTCGAGAACGAGTTAACTATTGCATTAAATGAACTAAAAAAGATATAACTAAAGAAAGAATTTGTAGACTAGAAGCACTATATCTTTTAAGACTAGCCTAATAAGATTTTACGCTGATATAAACGAGGATAACTTTTTATAATCTACTGGTAGTATTATTATCTGTGCCGGAGTAGCTCAGTCGGCAGAGCGCCCGGCTGTTAACCGGGTGGTCGGAGGTTCGAGTCCTCCCTCCGGCGCCATAATAAGTTAATAGCCTTCCTTTTAAAATTTAAGAAGAACTAATATTTAAGCTGTCTTATTTTATATTAAGAATTATCTTATCTATATAAATCGAATTATTAATCTTCATATTGTGTAATATTGCGCAAATGGGGCCGGCGGGATTTGAACCCGCGATCACCAGGGCCCAAGCCTGGCATCCTAGTCCAAGCTAGACTACGGCCCCATTAAATAATGGAAGATTATCCTTTATATGATTTACTATACGAGATCCTATATAAGACGTTATTATTCTTTCTAAATAATAGAATAAGTTTAGTTATAGTATAGTCTTGTTGTGGTTATTATCCGATCTAAGCAAAACATTTGAAAGATTTTCTATCCTTAAAGACTTAAGGAAGTATAGTTAGTTAAACTATATACATCTTTTTCTATGTTTTTAGACTAACTTTTATAATACAAATTTACCTAATAGTCATAAGATATAGAATAAATTAAATTAATATAATAAATAGTATATACAATTAACACTGATAATTTAAACTGATAAAGAGTTTATAAGAAAAATATTTAAAGTAATAGTATCTTTATTTAGTTTAGTGTGAGTTAATATGGGTCTAAAAGATGTAATAGTAGACCTATTACAACTTGATAAGGACTGGACTACAAGAATTGTAATGGCAATGTTGGTCCTAGGTGTTATATGGGGCCTATTAGGTGTAATAGATTCGCTTATGGTTAGATTACAAGAGGCAGCATGGGGTCTTTCGGCAAATCTACTTTTTACCCCTCAAGAATATTATGCTGGTATAACACTACATGCTGAAAGGGATCTATTTGGTTTTGCACAGCAAGTAATTTACGCAATATTTATCTATTTTACTATAAAACTACTTAATATAGAACCTAGAGCTAAATGGATGGTAAATCTAGGTTTCATATTAATTAATATTTCTATGATGTTTATGGAAGGCCCAATATTAATTATTCCTGCAGCAGGTTTTGATAACTATTTCTCTGCTACAATATGGTATTATTTGTCACCTATGGGAATACCCGGCTATTCAGCCTATGTAGTTAGCCCATTATTCTTCTGGGGCTGGATATTATTAGATGCTTTCACTTATATTGACGGTTTCTGGATTGTTTATCACTATTATTTAGCTAGCAAGAATATGAAAGAGAAATTGCCGGTACCATTAGTGTTCTTCTTAATGGTTACTCTAATGTTTATGATAGGCTATTCCGGGGTTACAGCTGCTGACGTTTGGGATATTTTGGCATTTTATAAAATAGTTGGTTTAGATCCTATAGCTAATCAAATAGCGTTCTGGATTTTTGGTCATGCTATAGTTTATATGGCTTGGGTTCCAGCTGTTGGTGCATTATATTTATTAATACCTTTGTTAGCTGGGAAACCATTATATAGCGATAGAATGGGTAGGATTTCTGCCCTACTTTATCTAATATTCTCCAATAACGTTCCCATTCATCATTTGTATATGGTTAATCTTCCTATTTCGCTAAAGTTCCTACAAGAGGTCTTAACGTACTCTGTAGTGATTCCATCAATGATGACATTCTTTAATTTATGGGCTACAGCTAAAGGGGCTGATGTTAAATGGAATATTATTACCGCATGGACTGTTACCTCTTTCGCAGGAGCTATAGCAGCTGGTGTTACTGGTATATCTAATGCTACTATAAGTTTTGACTCCATAGTTCATAACTCCATGTGGATAGTAGGCCATTTCCACGCAATGATACTGTTTTCTATTGTACCAGCAGCTTGGGCTGTGCTTTATATAATGATAACTATGATGAGCGGAAAGTTATGGTTCTCTAGAGCTATGGCATGGATCCATTATGTTGGGTATATGATAGGTACAGCATTATTAATAATAGGTTTTGAGTTGATGGGATTCTATGGTGTTGTTAGAAGAGCGGAGATATATCCTAGATTTCCTGGTCTTATTGAAGCTGAAGCCTTAGCTACTGTAGGTGCAGTAATTGCTGAACTGTCTACCTTAATTTGGTTCTTAAACCTAGTATTAACTTTAGTTAGAGGTAGGTCAGTTAGGCTAGAAGGTTTATCATTACCACAGATAGCTGGAACAGTTGCTATGAGTATGGAATGGCCTTCCACTTTAGTTCCAACAATTAGATTTTCAAAGAGCCATAGGAGTGCTTTAACATCTTTGATTAGTATCGCAATAATTGGCGGTATACTCATATTTATAAGTGCTTTCTTCTTAGCTTTTGCAGGCGATGCTTATACCACTAATACATGGATATGGATAGGCATGTTAACCTTTGGCATTATTTTAGCTGCTATTGGTTCCCTTAAGGGGATGAAGTCAATATGATTTTTTATTAAATCTCTCTAGAGGTGAGATAAATGGATAAGAAAGAGAAATTTGAACTTTATTGGACTATTTATGTTATAATTTTATTTGCGATAGTTTTAGCAGCTACTGCACCTTCAGTTTTTACAGTTGGAGGTAATCCATCTTCAGTACAAGCTGGAAGCATAATTCCTGTCAATGCTGTAAGCGACAATAAGGTTATACAAGGAGTATTGTATTCTTATCAGTACTATTTTGCAATTAAGGAGAACGGCGGTGGCATTACTTCTAATGAGTTGGGTTCACAATATTATTATAATCTGATGGTAGTCCATCCGGGACAATATATTAATTTAACATTATATGCAGCTCCACACACTGCTACTGCTAACTTTTACTTTGCAGAATACGGTACCCATGTAGATGACGTACAGATAGTGCCTGGATTAGTCCAATACGCCCCAGTAGTTGCACCTAATGTGACTGGAGCTTATGCGTTCTTAAATGGTGAGTATAATGGTCCATGGTTTAGCTATCAGGTAGGCTTACTTCTAGCACTGCCTTACCAAGGCTATATGTCTCCATCAGACGTTAATGCATATATTGCTAAAACTAATACTGCACAATCTAGCGCATTAGTAGGAGATCCTTATAATCCGCCAATAGTAGTTTATAATACTACTATGACACCAACTATCTACCTTGTAGCAAATAAATATGCACTATTCAATAATTCAGTTCCAGGGCCTACTGCTATAGTTTTGCACAATTCTAATGTAACTGTAAAAATGTATATCCCAACTCCTGATAATGATCATAACTTCTTATATAATTATTCAGATAATGGAACTCCATACGTAGTTAGCAATGTTAAAGTTGGTATTTATGCAGTATGGTGGAATGGTAGTATAACTTTAGTTAAGGAAGTTCCAATACAATATAATACTACTATGACTTTCACATTTAATGCAGAAGCTCCTGCTTATCTCTATGGGTTAATTACTCCAGTGGCTTATAACTATAATTTCATGGATATGTCAAATACGTTAACTGGTGAGCAAACTGGATATGTAATGGGTCTATGGGGAGTAATTCTGGTTGAGGGGTGAAAAATAATGGTTAGTTTCTTTAAATTATTAGGTATAGGTTATATCTTAGCTATAGCTCTACTAGTATGGGAGATAACCGAGTTAACTCTACACGCTGCGGCAACTTCTTATACCTTACCTTTTATGATAGGTGCTTTCATAGGTTTCATATCATTTTTCCTATTCGTTTATTTTGCACCAAAAGAAGAGAAATAAAGGTAACATCTTTTTTAATTATTTTTGGTTTTTCTCACATAGAGTTAAACTTTTAAACTTAAATTAAATAATTTAATATGAGTAACGCTTGGTCCAGAGCCTAGATTTTACATACCAGTACTTGGATTTGTCATTTCTTCATTTTTGTTAAGCTGTTGTTTAAGTAAGAAAGAATAAGAAATTATTATATATTTTTTCTTCAATTTCTTTTTCTTCAATACCTTTTAATTCACTTAGTTTTTTAATGGTTATACTTACATTACATGGTTTGTTTATGGTCATTTTCTCTGCAGACATGAATGGTGAATCAGTTTCTGTAAGAATATAGTCCAAAGGTATTTCTTTTGCTACTTTTTGCCTATTTTTATCTCTTACAATTATTGGGGGTATTGAGATCATTCCATTAAGATCAATTATTTTATTAGCAATACTTAAGCTTCCTTCAAAGCCATGAATTGCAAATTTAACTTTATAGGATTTGATTATTTCTAATAAGTCTTTCATTCCTCCTCTAACATGTAAAATTACTGGCTTTGATTCTCTTTCAGCTTTTTCTAAAAATTTTTGTAAAATTTGTATTTGAAGTTTTCTATATTCTGTCTCTTTTATCCAAAAATAGTCTAAGCCCACTTCACTAATTATCTTTGCATAACGTGTTAGGGCAAGGCACTCATCTACTTCATTTAATTTATCTTTTACAAATTCAGGGTGAAAGCCTATAGCAGGAATTATATTTTTATATTTCTTAGATAACTCAATTGTCTTCAAATTAGTCTTAAGATCTACCCCCGCATTTACTATTATTATATTACATTCGTTTACTATTATATCTCTATTTTGATCAAAATCCTCTATATCTATATGTGAGTGAGAATCTATAAGCATAGTATTTAAAAAAAGTTTAAAATTTTAAAAATTACTTCCATGGTTCCTTGAGTAATTGTATTTTTACTACACCTTCACTTTCATCAAAGGTTACTTTCACTAGATCTCCTTCTTTTATCTGGAACTTCTGCCTTACTTTAGCTGGTATAGTTACTTGATAATTTCTTGAAACTTTTACAATTTCTTCTACTGCCATTATATTCACCATTCTACATTATTACTAATCTAGTATATAAATCTTTCTCATAATCTGTAATTAATAGTTAATAGCATATAAGTGAGAATGATGTAGTAATGCTTTATATCTAAAAGACTGTTAGTAATACTTTATAGTAGAATATTTTTGTATAATACTTGCATTTGAAGTTTATAGATTCAATAGTTACCTTACTGTAGTTGGAAAAAATTTTTATATGTGAGTTGTTAGATTCTTTATTAGTGAGATAAATGTCTGAAACCCAATTAAGTGAAGGTAAAAGAATAAAGTTACCATCTGGAAAAGATGCAGGTCTTGTAGATATTTTGTCATTTTGTTATGGATTGTCAGAAACTGATGTCACTGTGTTATTAGCACTAATGAAGGGAGATGCAAGAGGTACTGAGGAGCTAGAAAGTGATCTTAAACTTTCTAAAGCATCAATTAATAGAAGCTTGAATAAGCTACTTGAAATGGGTCTAGTAATGAGAATTAAAGAACCTGGAAATAAGGCAGGAAGGCCAAGGTATTTATATAAGGCTAGAGACTACGCAGAGCTTAAATCTAAAATGCTTGGAGATATAAGAGACTGTGCAGATAAAATGGCACAATTAGTTGAAAGAGAATTCAAACCTTCATGAGAATTTAATAATGCATATATTTTCTTAACTAAGTTTTACTAAGGTGTGTTTGTAATCTTAATATGTTTTTATATACCATACGTCTTAACATAGCAGACTATATAAACTTTAAGAGGAAAATATATTTTATAATGAGGGTGGAAGTTAATGGTTTACTGGCATCATCGACGTGGCTTAAAGTGGCTTATACTTTATATACTATCTAAAGGACCTATGACTGGGGCACAAATAATGGATGAGATAGAAAGGGCCAGTTATGGTATGTGGAGACCATCACCAGGCTCAGTTTATCCAGCATTAGATGCTTTAGAGTCTGAAGGTTTAATAAAGATTGGTAAGGTGGATGGCTGGAAAAAATATTATGAACTTACACCGGAAGGTAAAAAAGTTCTTGGGCTTTTATCAGAAGAGGATAAGATAAAAGAGGCTATCTCTCAGCTTGAATTTTCAGCTAGATATATTATTGAGAACTTTGAAAAACTAAAGGAAGAAGATAAAATAAGGCTAAAAAATATTTTGAATGATCTAATGAAAATATTATAATCTACTATAGCACAAATCTTTTCTTATCATAGAGCAACTTTGTATATATGAGTATAGAAGTTTATGACTATGGAAAATATTTTCTTCTAGTCTTTTCGTCTAAAGATAGTAAGTATAATCTATTTAATATGAAATTTATGACTGAAATGATAGACGCGTTATCCTCATTGGAGGAAAATAGGGAAAAGAAATTTCTAATAATTAGAGGTGAAGATAATTTTGGAGCTGGTGCTGATATAAGAGAGTTGCTTAAAGCTTCTAACGATAGTGAGTTTGCAATTACCTTCTTTAAGTATATGAAATTAATTTTTTACAAACTAATGGATATTAATAAAATTATAATATCACAAGTAAAGAAGCTAGCCTATGGAGCTTCTCTAGAGCTTCTTCTTCTTTCTGATTTTGTAATATCGGAATATGATGTTAAATTTGCAACACCTGGTGTAAAAATTGGTGTTTTTCCACCAGTTCTCTCTTCAATTGGAAGTTTTATTATAGGTTATAATAATGTTAAGAGATTAGCTATGAAGGGTGAGGCTATTACTGCTGAAGAAGCTAAGCTAATGGGCTTAGTTCACATTTTAAGTAAGGATTTAGATAATGATACTCAAAAATTGATTGATGAATTAAGTAAAGCATCACCTTCAGCTATTCTATACTCAAAGAGGAATATGTTAAGACCACTAAGGCAATATATTGATAAGGCGTTTGATGATTTAGTAGTACAGGTTCAGAGCGAAGAAGCTAGAGAAGGCATTCTAGGCTTTTTAAATAAGACTAATTATAGCTAGTTTATTTCTCTTAATCTTAATAACCTTGAACCAATATAAATGAAAATTATTGTAAAAATTACTATAATTAGTACGTATACTGGGTTAGGTAGTGTATTATATAATATTAAATCTCTTATTATAGTAATAATTACTGATAATGGCTGATATTCTACAAAATCTCTTATTATTGGAGGGTATACTGTAGAAGGGAAGAAAGCATTACTCAAAAACATTAATGGGAATACTATTATATTAGAAACTACTTCTGATAGGAAGATTTTGTCTTTAGGTGTAAGACCGTAAATTATAGCACCAATACCTCCAAATAGTAAAGTTGATATTATAAGAAATCCAATAAAATAAAGACTTATTATAGGTATAAAGTTGAAAATGATGCCTAATATGAAAATTGCAATAGTTGATATAACTGTTATTATTACAACATATATTATTAATGAAATTACCCACTCGTAACTTCTTAAAGGTGATACAGCTAACCTTTCTACAAGTTTATCTCTATAATACCCAGCTGATACTCCTATTATACCTAAGATTCCATTAGAAAGGGAAATTATTCCTATTATTCCAGAAATTAAATAGTTATAATAAGTGTAATTAAATATATTACTAGTCGTAAAGTGAAGTGAAGTATCGTTATTATAATACTGATTTATTACCGCCTTTAATACGGGTATAAATTGCTGATTCTGCTTACTACTGTAAATTGTTATATTAGTTCCATTTACTTTTAAATAAATATAATTATGTTTTATTGCGTAAGTAACAGATACATTGGTAACTCCTTGGAATATATTAGTAGTATTAAGATATTTAGCCAATTGTGGGTTACCTTCTACTGCTACAGTTACATGAAAATAACTACTAAAACCTCCGAAAACTAAACTAAATAGTAGTGTTAATAATATAGGGAATATTACAACCCAAAATATTACAAATCTATTTCTTAAGTTATCCTTTACTAAGGCAGATACTGTAAGCAATATTCTATTCATTATTATCCTCCATAGAATTAATTAGTTCTAAATATGCATCTTCTAGATTTTCTGCCTTAAATTCTTCCATTAGTTTACTAGGTGTAGAAACTTTAACTATTTTTCCTTTATATAGAACTGCTATTCTATCCGATAATTTTTGTGCTTCATCTAAGTAGTGCGTAGTTAGAAATATAGTTATACCATTACTTTTCATAGTTTTTAGTAATTCCCAAAACTCTCTTCTAGCTTTAGGATCTAAACCAACTGTTGGCTCATCAAGGAATAGTACCTGCTGATTACCAGCAAAAGAAGAAGCTAAACCCACTCTCCTTATATATCCTCCCGATAATTCTCTAAGTTTTTGATCTTTAACATCCTCTAGCTTAAACATTGAAATTAGCTCATTAGTTGTATTCTTGTCAGCATTATATAGTCTTACAAAATATTCTATATTCTCTCTTACAGTTAAGTCCATGAATCCTTGATAATCTTGTGGCATTACTCCTATTTTTTCTCTCACTTTATTGCACTCTTCTGGTAATTTATATCCTATAACTTTAACGTATCCACTAGTTGGTTTTAAAACACACGAAAGTATTTTTACAGTTGTAGTTTTTCCCGCACCATTAGGACCCAATAATGAAAATATTTCACCTTTATTAACTGTAAACGTAATGCCTTTCAATACTTCTTTACCTTTAAAGCTTCTATATAAGTCCTTCACTTCTACAACTATACTCATATATTCTAAATTATTAATAATAGTTAATGTGAATTTCGGTAAAGTATCTATCAAAAAATTTCTTTATAATCTCCCTATAGGTAACTGTTTAATATGTCCTTCTATAGGCGAAGATGCAGGAGTAGTTGAGTTAAAAGATAAATACTTGATTATACATTCCGACCCAATAACTGAAACTAGAGATGATTCTGGTTTTCTTTCCATAGCAGTAGCATGTAATGATGTAAATATGAAAGGAGCGGAGTGTAAATGGGTAGTTACTACTATTTTACTTTCAGATATTTCCCATTTAGATAATATTATTTCTGGAATAAATGAAGCTTGCAATATAATAGGTTGCAAAGTTATAGGAGGACATACAGAGGTGACTAATAGTGTTAAACAAGATATAGTGGTCACTACAGCTTTTTCTACTTCTGATAAATTTTTGGATTATTCAAATATTAAAGAAGGAATGAAGGTTATACTTATAGGAAGTCCAGGTATAGAAGGTACTTGGATCTTAGCTAAAGATTATGAGGAACTCTTACTAAATAAGGGAGTTAAAAAGGAAATTATAGAAATCTCAAAGAGGAAATTTAAGTATGATATAATAGTTCAAGATAGGGCTTTAAGGGTTTCAAAATTTGCCATTGCAATGCATGACGCAACTGAAGGAGGAATTATGCAAGCTTTGCTAGAGGTTGCTAAAGCTTCTGGTTACACTGTTTCTGTAGATTTAGAGAATATTAAGTTAAGAGAAGAAACTAGAGTTATAACTAAGGCATTAAATATAGATCCGTTTAGACTAATATCTTCGGGGGCTTTTATAGTAGTTACAGATAAGGTTAATGAAGTTCTAAGTAATGTAGACGAGGCTTATGTAATAGGTAAGATAGAAAAGGGGGATCCAGTTTTAAACGTTAAGGGAGTTGGAGTCTTTAATGAAGACTTTGAGGAAGAGTTGGTAAGGTTTGAAAGCAGTTATAATGGCGGGAGGTAGAGGTACTAGAATATCATTATATAAACCTTTTTTAAATGTATGTGGAAAACCATTAATAGCTTGGGCTTATGATAGTGTGAAGAATATTGCAAGTGAGATATATCTGGCAATTAATCCTAACCATTTACTTTTTAATATATTTAAAAACTCTATATTTAAAATATTTTATACTAATGATAAAAACTATGTAGATGATCTAGCTTTAGTAGTCAGAACTTTAGGGACTCCTATTCTTATTTTGCCAGTAGACGTAGCGTTAATTACGGATGAAATTATGCTCGAATTAATTAGGCGTTGTGAAAAGGATATATGTACTATGAAGTATGGTAATGAGTATCTAGGCATTTCATATTGGAGGGGTAACAATTTCGAAAATTACGCTGATATAGTTATTTCGAAAAAGATTTATAATATAAATACTTGGAATGATTATAATAAAGCAAATAAGGAGTGTAATTTATATTGAAGAGGATTGTAGTTATTTCACCATTTAGAGGTTTCTTTAGATC
Organism: Saccharolobus sp.; assembly: GCA_038734615.1. Classification (GTDB taxonomy): domain Archaea; phylum Thermoproteota; class Thermoprotei_A; order Sulfolobales; family Sulfolobaceae; genus Saccharolobus. The sequence continues at coordinate 11,003 of JAVYOH010000002.1, forward strand.
TATAATTTATTTTTTATTAGGTCTTATCATGGCTTTAATATCTGCAGGGTATTTTTCTCATTTATTTTCTATATTAGGAATAAACAAGTATACTACAGCTATAATTGCGATTTTGATTTCGTTTGGAAGTTTATTTACAAGTCCATTTAATTTAATACTTGCTGAGATTAAGAAAGAATCTATAGTAGTACAAGATGATGTTGTATTTTTCTTTGGATATCCGATTTTTATCCCGAAGGTCGTAAGGCTTAGTACGAATACTCTAGTAGCAATAAACTTTGGCGGTGCTTTAATTCCAGTTATTGTTTCGTTATTTTTTATGTATGAACTGAGAGCGTTTATAATTTACTTTATTATAGGAATAGTTATTATTGCTATTATCTCTAAATTTTTCTCAAGGGTTATAAAGGGCGTTGGTGTTGTGATGCATCCTATAATTCCAGCCTTTTTCTCAGTCTTGGTAAGTTATATTATATTTTATAACACTCATCTTCTTATCCCTCTTTCTGCTTACATAAGTAGCGTGTTAGGCACACTAATTGGTGCAGATTTGTTTAATTTAAGAAAGATAGTTAATGAGGCTAGGCCTCAAATTATAAGTATTGGCGGAATGGGAACTTTCGATGGAATATTCGTTTCTGGTATAATAGCGGTTTTTCTAAGTGAGTTGTTTTTTATATTCTAATTATTTTAATTTAGTCTAACAATTAGGGAACGAATTCTCATTGAGATGAGTATTGGACTAGTGAGGTTGTCAAAAATATTATATCTTAAAATTGTTATTTATTTTATATGAGCAATATTGATGAAAGAGATTATGTGTTAAGAAGGCTTAAAGAAGCTCTAGATATATTTACCTCTAATGATAAGGCTTATTTACTTATTCCAGAGATTCGCACTAATATTGGTTATGCAATTTCTAATGCTAAGGATATACAAGATGTTGCAGCAATTCCTGGACGTTTAACAGTAGCATTTAATAGGGTAATATACTGTATGTTACCAGCTTTTGGGGCCTCAGATCATGTTGCAAGAGTAATATTAAGTGCTATGAAACATGATAGTAATATTAGAAGCGCTATAAATTTGAAATATTATAGAGAAATAGTTGATAATTTAGATAAATCCAACATTTATATTTTTAATAGATTAAGTGAAGAACCTAAAGAGATTAAATATAAGGAGCATAGTACAATGAATTTCATGATAGATATAAGCTTTAAAAAAATGGGTAGAATACCGAATTATATAGTTGACTTGGGAGATTATGGAAAAGAGCCTTCCATTTTCATCTTAGATACTGATCCGATTGCTGTAGTAAAAAGATCACTAGACCTATTACAATACATTACTTGAAAACTTCTCTTATCTGATCCTTACATCTCCTTATATATTCCAAAATTTTTTCTGAGTTCTCCTTATTTATTTTTTCCTTGTTTTCATGCATTAAAAAAGCTATTTGTAATAGTTCATAGAAGATAGGTTTAATTAAATTAAAATTATTTCCAAAGAATTTTTGATAATTCTCTCTCATTTCATTATACTTCATTTTTCCTTTTTCCGTTATTGAGTATATTTTTTTATTCCCTTCAGTAGTCACACTAATTAATTCCTCTTCTATCATATTTTTCAACATTGGATAAATTGAACCAGTACTTGGCCTGTAATAACCATCAAATTTATTTTCTATAGATTTTATAATTTCATACACTCGCATTGGTCTCTCATTTAAGCATTCAAGTATTAAATACTTTAACGCTCCCTTTTTTTGACGCTGAAAACTGAACTTTGATATCATTCTAGACCCTTTCAGTAGTTGTTTATAATCTCATTTATACTAATCATATTAACATTTTAATTTATAAGGCTTTTTCATTTATAAAGATAAAAACTTGCTTGCCTTTACGTAACAACTAATGAACTACTTAACCTTTAAGAGATATATGAACTATTGTATGGGTAATAAACGCCTTCTGGCAATATTATCATAAAGGCTGCGTTATAATTTATTGAAGAAGTAATCGGTTTGAAATATTTATAGGTAGCATATTGGTGATAGGAGATTCCACTTGTATATGCAGCGTATGTCCAATAGTAGTATAGTGTAGGGTAGCCTAGTTGCAAATATCCTTCTGAATTACCATAAATTATTCCACTATTGCCTACACCTAGATTATTTGTATTTATTGAATAATAGTATATATATGACGTAAATGGATATATAAGATTTCCATCATTGTAAAGAAATATTGATATTTGATTATTAGGTGTTATGGAAACTATCAGAGTTTGTAAATTGCCTAAGGTAGCATTAAAGAAGTAATTATAAGAGTAATTAGCAATATTTTTCATTGTTGAACCACTTATATTATAATTCAGATTTCCTCCGCTAATTAGCATAATTACTTTAGTTACCGTTTTATTAGAGATATTATTCAAATTTATATACAAGTTATTTATTGTGTTATTATTTACCTGATTATAGATTGGGGAATAAAAGTACCAAGCATTGTTAGTTATAGCATTCACTTGTTGATCACTTATATATATAATCGGTTTAATCAATTTTCCATCAGATAGTGTGTAATTATTAAAGCCCGGTAATATAAAGTATGTAGAACTTGATACACAAGGTGAGTATAATTGTGCACCATATTCTTTCCAATAATAGCCTATTTTTAATGAGGAATATTCTATATTGCTTGCTATAATATCTTCTTCTTTATGATAGCTTATCAACTCAACTTTTAATGAATAGTTATAAGATTCAGCATATTCTGTAGATGAGTAACTATTTGGATTTTGTATGTAGTAGCCATATTCATATAAAGTATTATTATGTGTTTGCATATAATATATCATATCATATGTTACTGGGAATATTGAAATATAACATGATATATTTAAATAAGCGTATTGATAGATTCTATACCCAGTATCAACACCGAAAATATTGTAAAAGTTAAAATTCCCACTTATATGTAACGTAACATTATAAACTGGTACTATATGTACCGTTTGTTGTGTTACGTTAAACTCTAATGGTAAATAGTTAGAATATATTCCTGGCCCAGATGGTGGTTGAACACCTACTAAACCATATACTGGTAAATTGTCAACTAACTGAGGTTCGTTATAGGGTATTATTATATCGAAATACGGATTTTGGTGAATATAAATTGGATTGGCATTGTAAAAATATGACGTATTAATAATTATTGGTATGTTTTCTACATTTTGAGGTTCATGTATAAGTATGACTGCATTTGTGTATCCAATAGGGTAAAAAATGCTGGCTGGGTTAGTTGTCATTAAGTTCCAATTAGAAGGATCTATATCATTTCCGAAAAATGCTGGTGTAGGCAAGTAAGCGAGTTGGACATAATTATTTGGATTTTCCCATTTAATATTTACAAATTTATAGCTATAAGGACTATATATTTGTAGATAGTTATTTGGTGAGTCATTTGTAGGAATAATTAATTTCTCATTTGTTATATTATACCAGGCTCCATCGTTTAGCACAACTATCTCCCAAGGATTTCCATTAAAGTTAATATAAGTACCGCTCGGAGTAATAGGTATATTAGTAGGCATTACTTCTCCATTAGGATAAATTATATATTTTATTATTAATGGAGAATTTGAATTAGTTGTAGAAAGAATTTTAGGACCTATAGTTGTAGGTAATATAGTTATAGGCGCCTTTTCTAGATTCTTTATTGTTTGTATTTGCTGTGTAATATACACTTTAGTGTTTAGATTCATAAAATATATAATAAGAGCTACTGACAATAAGACTATTTGTATCATTATTATTGCTCCTAATATAGATGAAATTCCCTTATATTTCATATAGCTAATAAAGTTTTACATTAAGTGAGGCTACTACGAAAGTAAATTATTAATTATTAATATAGGGAATTTGTATTACATAACTGTTTTCTGATCTCTCTAATATATTCTATTAAACTTTTAAATTCTTTAAAAGCTTCCATTACTATTTCTTTTCTTTTACCTATTATCATAAATTGGTTATTTCCTATGCAAAAATTCACTTTAGTTGATGCTAAATTTCCACAAATATTTGATTTAATAATGTTCTCATTAGTAGGATATATTTCATAAAGGAAATTATTCTCTATATAAATTGATGTTGTAGTATCCTTGTAGAATAGTCTAGACTCTTTAATTCTTCCTATACTAGTAAGTATAACTGCTATTCTATAATCACTATTAAATGGTATTATTATATTGTTAAAAATGATATTATTATTCTTTATTTGAAATTTCACTTCTATACAATTCCCTTTTTCATATTCCTCATTCTTTATACTCTTCTCTCTCCAGTCCATAGTCAATTTGTTTAAGCTTAATGATTCACAATCTCCACATAGTTTCATTTTTTATACATCTGTAATTTTTTAGATAATAATATAAAATCCACTTTATTTGTAAATATTCCATCTATTTTCAGACTTTCTAACTTATTGTATATGTCTAAATCATCTATATTATCTACGTATATTTTTCCTTTGAAATATCTTAAATCTCTCTTATTTTTCGGTATAAATTCCAGTACGAAATATTCATATTCTAAAGTATTAAATGTTATATTATCTACTTTGAAAGCTATTTTCAGATTTCTGCTTTTAGCTTCTTCTAATATTTTAGGATTATTACTAATTATGATAGAATTTCCTATAGAATTAAGATCAGTTATGTATTGATCTGGTATAAAAGTTACTAAATTATTTATCTGTTTATTATAAACAGCGCATTTATAATTTAATTTCAGAATCCTATCTATTTCCTCTTCATTCCTAACCTTTATGCATATATCCATAGCTATAGCAAAAAATCTATCCCTAACATTTAAACTTGATTTGTAATACTACCTAGTAATATTACTTGAAAATCCTATTTATATTTTCTTTCAGCTATTTTTTCAGCTATCTCAAATAATGTAGGGTACATATCTCTTAATCCCTTTTCTAGAGCTTCCTTAGCTACCTTGCTCATTCTGAAGCCTGGTGTAGTGTGATAAAGATATTGAAGTACTAAAAATGCAGGATAGCTCCATACTCCTATTTTAGGATCTTTATCCAGAAATTTTTCCATAACATTTATAATTTTTTCATTTTGTTCATCAGCATCATTACTCTTTTCATCATTTTTTCTTACTTCTTCATTATTTTCAGTCTTTTTGTCTGAATTTTCTTCAGTACTTTTCTTTTTTCTTAGCAAGATATCAAGTTCACTCATTCTATAATCACCTTAGCTAACTGTTGATAGTAATTAACTAGTTTAGGTTTTTTCATTCTCACTTCCTCATATCTTAGCGCTGGAACCCCTAGTCTAGAGGCTTCAATGAATAGTCTAGATAAGGGGACTGTGATATCGGTAAACTTAATTGTCGATAAACCTTCAATTTTTACTGTTTTTTTAGAAAAATTTGTGAAAGATATCGCGCTTTTCTGTAGACTCTTTAATCTAGAATCTAAATTCTTTATAGCTTCTATTGCTAAAGGTTGTGGTGTAATAGGCGAAACTATCTTATCTGCTACCAACATTGCCGATATTGCCAAGGTTCCTAAATTAGGAGGAGTGTCAATTACTAGGTAATCAAATTTTTTAGCTATTTCCTTAACTTTGTTACTAATTTCATCAACATCTCCATTTATTTCTAGCTTTAGCAACCCTATATGAGCTGGGAACACTTCTACGTTGAATATATTTACACTCTTTTCACCTAGTTCTAATTCTCTCATTTCTCTCTTCATACCATAAGATACTGTAGCCCCTCCTTCTGGGTCAAGATCTAAAAGTGCAGCCTTCTTGTTTTTGCTTAAATAATACGCTAAGTTAACTGAAGTAGTAGTTTTTCCTACTCCACCTTTCTGGTTAATAACAGTAATTATCATGTCTAGAGTCTTCAAGATGCTATGTTAAAAAGTGAGAGTGTAAATAATACGTACTATTCAATTCGTAATTTCACTTATAATTAACTGTAATGATAATGTTTATATACAAGATTTTTAAAAAGTATAAATATGTTTGATAATCTGTATAGCTCAATAATTTATGCGGAAGAATTTAAAAAAATATTATTTAATAAGGATTTAAGCAATTTAGAAGTTGCTGGTGCTTATTTAGCATACATTTATAAAGATTTACCAATTACGGGCAGGAATTTATGTGCAGGTTTTCTAAGAATAGGGTTAGATTCGATATTTGCTACTACTGCTAAATTTAGTATTTATTCACCTAAACATAAGCTTTATGTCGTTCCGCGTAAAGATGGCATATGCATAGGTTGCGATTATGGTAGGAGCGTAGTCAAAGTAGCAGATAATGGTTACGAACCTAAAGATATTTTAGAGTCTAAGAGTTTAGAACCTAGAGTATTGATTTCTAAGAAATTCAGAGAGAAGGCTATTGAGATTATAGAAGAGACTCTAGACTTGAGTAATATTAGGCTAAAAGCTAAAAAGGAAATACTAAATAAAATGCTTAGTACTAGTAGAAATTTTCAATATATATAATCAAGTATTTTGATCATCCTAGAAAGCTTTATGCAAGCATGATAATTTCTTGTGCTTTTTTATTTCAAGAACAGATAAACTTTAAGCAGATACTACCTATATTATTTGTGATGTACACTCTTAGACTACTATCTAAGTATCCTTCTATGGCTAATGTTGTAGATAGTATAAATAAGTACTCTAAAGACTTAGACTTAATTCCAACTATACATGCGTATTTTGAAGATGAGATAATAAGGAATGTTGTAAAGAGTCTAGACCCTAAAGTAAAGAGTATATACGAGGAATTCAAGTTTGATAGAACTTTATTTATAAAAAATGCTCTAAGAGTGTTAGGTATATCTGAGGAAGATCTACAATACTATCCTTACTATAGTATTCCTATAAGTGATGAAACTATAGTAAGCTTTGTTGATAATTCTACAATACCTCCTAAAGTATTGGTAATTAATGGGACAGTTAGATTCACATTTATGGCATATAGTAGTTATGCAGAGTTAGAGTCTAGAGTAGCCTCTAGAGAAGACGAAGATATAGTAATTGAGTTCGAGAACGGAAAGGTAAAGTCTCACAATAGGAAGAGAAACATATTCACAGACGCTAATGTGGTAACGAAGATATTAACATCTAATAAAGCGGTTTTGCTAAATTTGGTTTTACCTGGCAAATATTATCTTATTTCCTCACTTCTTTCGATGAACACTATACCTTATAAGAATAAGGTTTTAATAAAGAGAAATGGAGAAAATCTTGAGTTTAAGATACTCGAAGGCAAAGCCTCGTACAATCAAATAATTAATGGAGAAACTTTGAATCCTAGATTTAAGCTAGAGATCTATTATGATTACCGATCAAAGAAAATTATAAAAGATGAGATGGCCAAAGCGTTATCTGATAAAATTCCGCTATGATAATAAGTTCAAATTTTATATTATTAATTATATTTCCTTTATTCTGAACTTTACTATCTCCTTTAATCTATTGTCTCGTAAATATATATAGTTTAAAGGGTCAATGCTAGCTATCATGTAATTCTCTTCATTTTCTAATTCTTCGACTATTCTAGGAATTACTATTCCGCTGTCAGATTGTTCAGGGACTATTACTGTACTTCCTCCCGGAAAATCTGGTGGATTATATGAATTAGAATTTACAATTGCTATTCTATTCTCTAAAGATCTTATTCTAAGGAATTCCCTCCAAATCTGAAGTCCTACAGATCTTACTTTAGACGGTACTAGAAGTACCTCTATTCCTTTTAGAAAAAATTCTCTAATTAATTCTGGAAAATCTATATCATAGCATATAGCAATCCCAAATTTTATACCTCTATATGTGAAAATAATTCCTTCATCTCCGGGTAGTAATCTCAATTTTTCATCATTAAATAAATGAATTTTCTTAGCTATTCCTTTTAGATTTCCGTTATCATCGATTATAGGTGATATAACTGATACTCCATCTTCAAACGCACCAGGAATTATATATGCTGTATATTTTTTAGCTAATTTTTGGAATTCTATTAAAGGAACTTCATCTATACTCTTTACCCATTTTTCTGGCAATAAAACTAGTTCAGCTCCCTCTTTTAATGCTCTCTCAGTTAATGAAAGAGCTGTTTTTACTTCTAAAGGCTGTACTACTCCAATTTTCAAGCCTCTTCTGCCTTAATCCCTTTTTTATTACTTTCTTCAATTTTTCTTAATCTTCTTAATATTCTTTCTTCAATTTTATTTACAGCATTCTTTAGCGCAACTACTGGTTCCCAATCAGTATCTTTAGCGATATAATCTCCGATCTTAGTTGTTACTCTGACAACTGCAGTATATAGTTTTTTATCAGTCATGGAACTTGCCATCTCTTGTTTAAACGATACCTTAAAGCTTATAACTTCAGTTAGCCTTTCTATTTTACTCATATATCTTTCAAGAATACTATCTATGTTGGTCTTAAAGTCTATGTTAGATCTCAATTCTTGCGGAATCTTTGCTTGAATTGGGATACTTAACTGCATTTTTTCTGCCACAGCTTTAATTATATCTAAACCGCTGAGCACACCAGACAATCTATCCCCTTCCATTACTGGCATTCCAGAAATTCTAAATTTGAGTAATTTTTCTACTGCTTGGTCTAAACTTTCTTTTCCATTTATTGTTATAACTGGGTATTTCATTATTTCCTTAACTGGCATAGCCATAATTCTCTCCTCATCCTTCATTATAGACTCCCTCTTTCTTCCACTAACATTATATAATGCATCAACTATATCTCTAGCACTTATGATTCCAGTTAGTGTATAATCTTTTGTAACTGGTAATCTGCTTATATTATCCCTTATCATTATCCATCTAGCCCTAGCTATTGAATCCCTTTCATCTATTGTTGTTGCAGGAGAGCTCATATTTTCTCTAACTGTTTTACGAGGTATTTCTCCAGCTTTAGAAAGATATGAAAGTAATGATTCCCTTGTAACTATTCCTACAAATTCCCTTTTTTCGTTTATTACTGGTATTACTCTAGCTTTTGTAGTGTAAAATTTAGCGACAAGCTTATTTATATCATCATTAATCTGAACTGAAACAGTTGGGCTCATTAAATTAATAATTTTAGTCTCTAGACTTACTCGTCTAGAGAGAAGATCTTTATAAGATAATAATCCAATAAGCTTTTTATCCTTAATCACGGGTACGGTCCACATATTATTCTCTTTCATTTTTGGAAGAATATCACTAAGTTTATCCATACTATGTGCAACAAATTGAGGTACTGTGATCAGAGTATCATCTATCATACTAGATAAGTATTTTAAATCTAAAAATAAAAGACTATTGATAGAGATTGCATAAAACTGCTTTTATATGGAGTGATAATTACTATAACTATTCATTTCCTGGTGATCATCCTTTTAAATCACTAAGAGAAAGTATTACAAAAAATACTTGAAGAAAGAGGAGCCTTTCATTATATAACCCTAGTAGAACCAAAGCCAATTTCAGAGGATGTACTTCATATTATTCATTCTAGAGATTACATAGAGTTGGTAAAAGCGAAAAGTAGAGAAGGTGAAGGCTATTTAGATGATGGAGACACTCCTGCATTCAAAGGTATATATGAGGCAGCCTTAAGTAGAGTAAGTGGGAGTATTACAGCATTAGAACTAATAGAAAATGGGCAGTATGAGCATGCTATTAATATAGGCGGCGGATTTCATCATGCTAAAAGGGATAAGGCTAGCGGCTTCTGTGTTTTTAATGACGTTGCATTAATTGCTAAACTATCTGAGCGTAGTTTTTCCAGAATAGCAATAATAGATATAGATGGTCATCATGGTGACACTACACAAGAATTATTGTATGATGACGATAAGGTATTGAAAATCTCATTACATATGTACCATCCAAACTTCTTTCCTGGCAGTGGCAATATAGATGAAATAGGAGTTGGAAGAGGAAAAGGATATACTGTAAATATCCCTTTACCACCAGGAACTGGCGATGATGGGTATCTGATTGCACTTAATGAAGTGGTTATTCCTATAATAGATAGATATAAGCCTAATTTAATTATTCAGGTTACGGGCGGAGATTCACATTTTAATGATCCTTTAGTAGAGCTAAAGTTATCTACTCATGGTTATTTAAACATCGTATCTAAAGTTCATAAGATGGCTCATGACTACGCTTCAGGCAGATTAATAGTATTAGGAGGGGGTGGGTATAATTATAATGCAACAGATAGAGTTTGGTCTATTATAACGGCGGAGATTGCTGGAATATATAATTTTGAATATGAAATTTTGCATGATAATTCATACACAGTGTCCTCAAAGTTCGTTATTGAAAAAATAAAAAATATAATCTCTCAGCTAAAGAAAATTCATTCACTTTACTAATATTAGTGATGAGGCTTTTCTAACTTTTTCTATAGCTTCTTCTACACTATTCCCAGTAGCTAATACTACACCCATTCTTCTCCTACTATAAGTAAATGGTTTTCCGAATATTCTTACTTGAACACCAGGGATTTCCAGTGCTCTTTCTACGTTGATGAATTTAGGCCCCCATACATTTTCACTTTGAGAAAGAATAACATGAGAAGCAGCAGCTGAAACTAACTTAACTTGCGGTGTAGGCAATCCAATTGCGCTCCTTACATGAATCTGAAACTCACTTATATCGCTACTGACCATTGTAACTAAACCGGTATCATGAGGTCTAGGTGATACTTCATTGAAAAGAACTCTATTCCCAGTTACTATAATTTCTACGCCGTAAACTCCAAATCCTCCTAATTCCTCAACTATTTTAGTTGCAATATTTTTTGCAGTATTCTTAATGTCTTGTGAGACTGTAGACGGGTGCCAAGATTCTACATAGTAGTAATTTGGTCTTTTATGCTCTATAGGTTCTATAGTATTTGTGACTATACCAACTGATGAAAGATATCTATACGTCAATACAGTTAATTCAGTATCTATTTTCACATATTCTTCTACTATTACCCTCTTACTTTTTCCCCTAGCATGAGAAATTGATTCTTTATACGCCTCTTCTACTTCCTCAATCTTGTTAATTAGTATATGACCATGTCCACTAGAACTCATTTCAGGCTTAATTATACAAGGAAATCCAATATCCTTACACGCTTTTTTAACCTCTTCTTCGTTTTCCGCAAAGGCATATTTAGTAGTTGGTAGTTTCAGAGTTTCTGCAGCCAATCTTCTTAGTTCTATCCTATTCATACAAACTTTTACTGCTCTAGCATTCGGGATTATTTTAAAGCCAGAATTTTCCAAGTCTATCAAAGCATCAGTATTTATTGCCTCTATTTCAGCTATAATAGCGTCCGGAGATTCCCTTTTTACTATTGCCTTAATTGCATTTTCATTTAGCATGTCTACTACATATTTTCTGTGAGCAACATGCATTGCAGGAGCAAGATCGTATCTATCAACCGCAACAACTTCTAACCCTAGTCTTTGCGCTTCAATTGCAATTTCTTTTCCAAGCTCGCCACTACCTAAGATTAAAATTTTTTTCGAATCCTCAAATAAAGGTGTTCCTAATTCCATATGGCATTTATTTTGATCTAGATAATAAATCTTCAAGAGTGGAGTAAAATCTTGAGAAGTCATTTATAGTATTAGAAACGCATATCCAACCTTTAGGTACTCTACACTCACCTGAAAATGGAAAAACTACCATACCGTTTTTGAAATATTTTGAGTACTCTAGAGTCTGGTTATAATCATTTTTGCTAATCTTTGCTTCTATAACTATTTTATTCTCCACTATAAAATCCGGTCTATTATGATATGTATCTAATGTGAAATTATGCAGTGATGAATATATTTCTCTTTGCCTTTCAACTTTATAATTCTTTTTAGTAAGCAAATTATAGATATAGTCTTCAAAGACCTTTCCAAGCGTTTTATTTATAGCTAATATTCTTTCCTTGAGTGTAGGATATGCCAATAAACTATTTTCATTAATTACAATATTTGCTTTTTTGGCAATATACTTTAACTTGTTAAGGAGAACCGACTCATTACCTAGATATTTAAATTTAACATTTTTTAATTCATTACCATTTTCATTAGTAATTAATATAAAATTATTTTCTAAGTATACTTTAATATCGCCATTATTATCTGGCACTAAATAGCCATCAATTAACCTATACTTATACACTTTCACAATGAAAGTTATGAATTAATTTTTAAACACTTTACTCTCACTTATAAAGGATGTTAATTACTGCTAGAGACATAGTTTGGGGAATAATACTAAGTATTTGGGTAGGAATAGTAACTCTATATATTTCTAAAATAATTTCTAAAAAATTTGGTACTTATATTGCACGCAAAGCGATACACATATTAGGCGGAGGAGTTGTTGCAATATTATCGCCTTTTGTATTCACTTCACCAATAGTGCTAATAATTTTATCATATCTTATGATGATATATCTAATAGTATCTAGACTTCTTAAAAAAGATATGAATTGGTTTATGGAGAAAGGGAATTTAGGCGAAGTTTATTTTACTTTCTCGTTTGGTACGATATTGCTGATAATGTATTTGTTAGATAGTAATTATTGGGATGGTAAACTTATCTATGTAGCATTGCTTCCGTTAATCTTCATGTCATTTGGGGACGGTATAACCGGGATAATTAGAAATATTGTTTATAAAAGGCGAGTTAAAGGTTTCTGGGGTTCTGTAGGGATGCTGATTTTTTGTTCTATTGTAGGCTATTTTACGTTATCCTTACCCGGTTTAATATCTGGAATTATAGCTACTATTGTTGAAATATTGCCATATATTGATGATAATATTACAATTCCGTTTCTTTCATTTTTATTTCTTTATCTAACCGTAAAAGTGTTTTAATGATGTATATTTTTCTATATCAATAATATTTACCTTTAACTCACTCACATTAACGTTAATAATACCATTAAGTTTAGTATTTTTAAAATCCTCAACTTTTATATAATTTATGTTATGAAATCGCTTTATTAAAGCTATTATTTTCTTAGCATCTTCTCTGTCTTTATTGCTGATTAGTTCTTTAGGCAAGGGCGGCGCATAAAATGAGGGAACAGCTATATAAAATTTTGATGACAGAGTACTATATCTTAAGATCTTTAAAGCTATTTTACTCATCAAATACTCCTCAGCTATTATGGCTGAAGGATTAGGAAGATATCCATATTCCACTTCTATTCCTATATCATCATCCCCTATTGCATATATATCTAATAATCGTCCTTTCTTTTCATATTCAGCAAATACTCTATATCCTAGACTCTTCAGATATGCAGCTACTGTAAGTTGTATACTAGCATGATTTATATTAATTAGTCCCAATTCATAATGATATTCCAATTTATCTACTATATCATCAAGTTTAATATTTCCATAAACTTCTTCAAGTTTTTGTTTTAGCTCATTCAAATCGCTTAAAAATTTTCTTTTATCTCTCATTTTTTTACACCTCAGGGAGGGGAATGATCTTCACAATTCAGGAAACCGTCGCTTCATCATTGATGATCTAATTTTTATTCTTGACAATAAAAACTCTAACTATGATATCCTGGCTCATAGGATCTAGAGTTCTTCCATGGTCTTATTTGGAAGATATCTTCGCAGACTATAATAATGTTGCTGTATACACTGACTTTAATGATGTAATACAGTTAGTCAAAGTTAGTGATATCAATGAGTTCTATACACAGTTTTCAGTCTTACTGCATGCAAAGTATTTTAAGCAATACAATTTATATTATATAAAGCTGAAAAAATATGTAGCATTTCCTACTGTTTATGAAGACGTTGTAGATGCTCTAGTTAACCTTAACGGGTGGAGGGCCATCAAGTATTATTATTCTGATGAATTTTTAGGAGCTTGGCTACTTTATGATTGTATTGAATGTAGAGAAAAACAGAGGGCCCATCTAGAAGCAAACAAAAATAGTAAGTCAAGTAAAGAGCTTATAGAAGCGCATTTAAAAATCTATAATTCATGAGCCTCTTTACCTATTTCAAAATTATCATCAAAGTTCTTAAACCTCTCTATCCTATATTTCTTAAAATCTGTTTGTTCCTTCCCAGTAATTATTTCCTCAGATAGTATAGTAGCTAATCCAGGACCAACTTCTGCTCCGTAACCGTTAAATCCTCCAATATAATACACATTTTCAGATATTTTGCCATAAGCTGGTCTCATGTCCGGTGTAGCTTCACAGAAATTTCCCGAAGTATACAGGTCTTTAACAATTCCCAATCTCTTCGATATTCTATTTATTACCTCATCCTTATCTTCTATACAAGATATTTTCTCATATGGGCTAGCGTCTATCGCCTTTCCATTCCCCATTATTGCAAATGGTAATCCTAACCCAATTACTGGTCTAGAATAGAAATAGTTAATATAATCATAAATTATGTTAGAACCTATTTCTCTGTGTCTTGCCAAGCCAAGGAATGCCCAGCAATAATATGATTTTATAGGAAGTTTAATATTTACTATATATTTACTCCAGGCACCAGCAGAAATTATAACTAAATCTGGTTTGTAAGTTTTATCTCCAATTTTGATTAATGCATAGCCCTTATCTACTATAACATTTACTCTAGCAGTGATTTTTTCTATACTATTTTGTAATGCGCTTATAGAAACTAGACCATCCCCTCCTATAGCTTCTATTGCATTTATTCCTAACCAACTTACGAACTTCTCATTAATATTAACTCCTGCAGAAGTCCATAAGTCTAGGAGTCTAGAGTCTATATTTCCTATAGTATAAGACCTCATCTTTATATACGGTATTCTAAACTTATTATAGAACTCTAGAGACTTTTTAGATAGTTCTATATCTTGATCTTTTAGTAGTAATGAATGTATTAGTGTAGGGAATTGTCGCTTTGTTCCAGCATCAAATAATGTTACTTCTAATCCTTCCTTTTTTAATATCCTATATATAGAACTTCCTACAATTCCTCCTCCAACTATAACGATTCTCAAAGCCGAGTTAATGATAAATAACTTTCTTGTTAAAAATCTAACTATATATGAAAGTAATAGAAGGTTACTTTTTAAAATACAAAGATGTGATATGGGCAGTAAAGGGGTGTCATCATCCAGAAGGATACGCAGTAGCTTTACCTAGGCTTTTTAATAATATTAAAATTAAGACGTTTAATTTAGCTTTAGAAATAGTAAGGCAGAAATATAGTGATTTGATAAGATACGTAGAGGAAATAGGATTTGAAGTACCACTTGTACCTTTAAAGGAAAGTTTAATCCTTGATCCATTTAGTGTAGAGCCGCAAGATGAAACTTTGATTAAGTTTAAAAAGATTTTTAATAACAAAATTGGGATTACTGGTAGTTATCTTTATGAAGGTAAAGGAAAAGATATGGACTTTCTTAGTTTTGAGCGTGAGCATTATTCAATATTAAAAGAACTCAGGGAGAAAGGAATTACTAGGCCTATTGAGAAGATTGAAGAGTCTGAAGTAGAGATTCTAGACATGAGTGATTTTAAGAAATTGAAGACTAAAAGAGTTTTAGAAGGTTTATTCGAAAATAAGGAATACACCTTTAAAATAGTTGAATGTGAAGAATTTGGAAAAGTGATAGATAAAAAGGATTTTAAGGGTATCGTAAAAGTAATAGATACAATAAAACCATTTTCTATTCCAGTTAAATATCTGGGCTTAGATAAAGAGGGTAATAAGTATATACTAACTAGTTTTAGAACTAGATTTACGGAAATTCCGTTAAATACTGTATTGTATATAGAGGGCAAGATTTTTATTAGGCAAGATTTTCCAGAAATTGATTTAGACATTGCTAAAACGGTAAAGTTAAAAAATTTGTAAAAATGAAATAAGTATATGTCAGCACATAAGCAACATAGACAACATTCACCTACTAATATTAATTTTTACGTTATCACGATTAGTACATCTAGGTTTGAAAAGCTAATTAAAAAAGAGCCTGTAGTTGATGAATCTGGTGATATAATAAAACAATTGATAATTGAATCAAAATATAACGTTGTGGGTTATGATCTAGTTCCAGATAATAAAATTAAGATTCTTAAAGCCTTTTCTAATGCTCTTGATAATCCTCAAGTAGATGTTATAGTATCTACTGGTGGTACTGGTTACCATCCTACAGATGTGACTGTCGAAACTATAAGAAAAGTATTTGATAGAGAAGTTGAAGGTTTTTCAGATGTCTTTAGACTTGTAAGTTTTAATGATCCGGAAGTAAGATCTGCAGCTTATTTAACGAAATCAACTGCAGGGATAGTTGGCGATAAGCTAATATTCTTATTACCTGGATCCCCAGATGCAGTAAAATTAGCTATGAAAGATCTAATATTACCTGAAGTAGGCCATTTGCTTTATTTAGTTAGGGGAAAATAATCTTATCCAGATTGGCTAATAGAAATTTTTTAGCATTATCTGATATTTTATTTATACTATCTAATTTAAAATATAACAATACAAGATCTTCTATCTTCTCATTTTTTATCATACTTTCTATTATCTTAGAATATAGTTCATTTTTTATATTATCATCTATTCCATCATACCAGCTTATATCTTCCTCAATATCCTTAATATCAGCTAAATTTTTATCTAATCTCTTAATAAAACTGTCTATGTATTCTTCATTTATCGTGATATTTAAAAGGTCCATTGGGGTCATAATGTTTAATGCTTTAGCGGTTAATGGGCATAATGTGATTTTCTTTTCTACTTTCCTTATATTATTCCTATTATTCAGCATATTAAGAAATACATTACTACAAATAATATCTGATTTTATCTCATTTCTCATTAAACATGGAATATGCACGTCGTTCATATTTAATTTTAAATCCACTAATATCATTAATTGAAGATTATATATATCAATAGTATATTTTTTCTTTAATTTCTGCAAATAAAAGTATTCCTCTGGCGTAATAACATATATCTCTTTCACTTTTTCTAACTCCTTAAGATCAACTTCATTTTTAACTATTTTTGAAAAATCGTATGGTAGATAAATTATACCAATTTTTTTACCTTTTTTTAACAAATACATAATTGCCTTAATTATATATTCAAAAAAGGTTTCAGAGAGGGATGTTATAAGAAGTATTGACGTATATTCCTTATTTATTCTAATTGTATTTCTAGGCAATATTTGATTTAGTTTTGCACTTTTTCTAAGATCATCAGTAATATTTAATGATACTGGACAAACTTCTTCACATAATCCACACATGTGGCAATTTGCTAAGTCATTGTCTTTGTTAAAATAAGAAATTACATAAAATCCTAATGGAGTATGTTCTATATCGTTATTTTGCTTACCATAAGGGCAAACTTCTACGCATTTGCCACATAGAATGCAACCTTTAAACAAACTCTCATCTTCTGTTATGGAGTAGTCTAGAGCATTCTTTATAGAGCCTAGAGGTTTATTTGAATATATTGAATAAGAGATTTCATCCTTTCTAAATCTTATTATAGAGCGTTCTGAATTATTTATTAAATCTATAATACTATCTAATTCACTAATCGGTAAATACCCAAAATACCAATATTTATAATTTAAATGTTCGTATTTAATCTCGTTTTCAGTTTCGAAGCCGTTTATTAAATCTGCCACTAATATTTCTCTTGATTTAGGATATGAGACGAGTATGTAACTCTCATTGTTCTCTTTTACTATGCTAATATCTCTAAAAACGGGAATTTTTATACTATACCAGTTTTTTATAATTGATATTATGTCTGGTAATTTTCCATAATATTTTTTATATATATTTTCTTTATTTTCTTTTTTGAGATACACATTAATTACTATTCCGCCCTTGTACTTTCCAGAATAATATTTTCCATCTAATATTGCATCAACATCCACTCTACTAGCTATTTTTCCAAACTCGTTAAGTCCCATTATAGGGTCATTAAAAAATACACTTCCGCCTACTGTAAAGTCTAAATTTGACCAGAATTCTACATTATAATTCTTTATCACATCTTCCCATTTCGTACCGGCTTTTACTTTTATTCTATCTCCTAAATCTTCTATCCCCTTATAATCTGTAAAATCTACAATAGTCTCAGATTCCACTCCTCTAAAGTACTCGTATCTAGGTTTAGCATTAGCTGGTATATCTAGACTATCATTATATTTTATTAAATTTTTTACTTTAAAATTACCAATTTTGGTATGTTTCAGAACTGTATAAATTTCATGCAATAGGATTTCCCTCTATTTCTCCCTTTATCTCTTTGAATTCTCCTTTAAGCAACCCACTTATTAATCTTAGTGATTTTTTCCTAGATAAATATTTATTATTATTTCCGCAATATGGACTATAAACGCATTTAGGGCAACCATCTTCACAATTACAACTTTTTAATATATCTAAAGCTATTTCGTAGGTCTCCTCAAGTCTCTCAAAAAGTAGTTTAGAAACACCACTTCCGCCTATGGTAGCATCATATATAACTACATGGCCACTTGGGTAGCTTATTCCACCTAAATCCGTTTGTGAAGCTCCTGCAGTGACTCTAGAGGCTGAGATTAAGACGTGTTCCGTAGCGTGATAAGTCTCCATGTGATCTATTAATGTAAAGTTATCTATAAGAGGATGATAAATTAGTACACCTTTTGTATTGTATGTAAAACTAATTGGATCTTCGTAAAGATATTCAGTCTTGCTTTTCTCTCTTTCAAGATCATAAGTTGCATATCCTAATACTGTCATTAAAAGCTTCATATCACCATATTCCACTTTTACACCATTTACTTCTCTTTCCTCTTTTTTGTTAAATTCCAATAAATCCATTGAATATAACGGTTTAGTATAATAAGTCAAACTAGTATCTATTTTCTTTAACTTTGCTACTAATGTTTGTAAATTAACCTCCTTAACTATATATGTCTTCTTAGAGATAAAATAAACTGCATTAGGATACAAATCATATAGTGCTGCAGGCAATTCTCTAGTTCCAATTTTCTTATCTTCATAATATATTCTCAAAGTAGGTCCTATACCTCTAAGAGAAGTTGAAGCTACGTATTTTTTAGTCTCCGGTGTAGCATATACATAGCCTTTATCGATTCTCACTTTATTCTCATTTTGTAAAATTGCATAGGCTTTTTGCCATATTTTAGGGACAGAATCTAGAGAAATTTTATATTTCTCCACTAAGTAAGCTGCGGCGTGTACTTTAATTACTTCTATGTTAGTGGGATCAAAAGTTAATGGGTTAATTTTTCTTTCAAAGAATTCCTCAGGATGTCTTAAATAATAACTATCTATAGGATCATCACCTAGTACAGTGAATATTAAACCAATATTATTTCTCCTTCCAGCTCTTCCAGCTCTTTGAATATATTTAGTATAATTTGGGGGATTTTGAGCCATTATAACCGCATCTATGCTTCCTATATCAATGCCTAACTCTAGTGTTGGTGTAGCGACTACCCCATCTATCTTTCCTAATCTTAGCTTCTCCTCGATCTTAATTCTCTCTTCAGGTAATAAACCAGCTCGATGTACGGCTAGGTCTAATCCAAATCTATCCGCTATTTTAGCTGTTAATTCAGCCATTTGTTGAGAATCAGTGAAAACTAGCACCTTTAGTCCCTTTCTAACAAGCAATGCTGAGAGAAAAGCTGTTAAAGTCCATCTGCTAGCACCATTACTAGCTATTAACGAATGTATTGCAACTCCTTTTCTTCTCTTAGTACCTTCAATTATATCTCCACTTACTCCAAATAATTCCTCAAAAAGATATTTACTAGCACCTATTGTAGCACTTGAAGCTACTATATGAACATTATCTTGAAATTCTCTTATTCTATCAACTAAATTTCTGAGATGCGAGCCTAAAACTCCTTCATAAATATGTACCTCATCAAATACGAAATGATCTGCAGATCTTAGTAGTGCCCTAAATCTATTACTTAAAGCTAAGCCGATATGAATCATATCGGGATTTGTTATTAATATATGTGGCGGATTACGATATAGCCTTTCTCTTTCTTTATCTGTAGTATCTCCATCAAAAATTCCAATTTCTAATCCTAGTTTATTTGTGAATTTTACAATTCTATTAAGCTGATCTCTAGAAAGAGCCTTTGTAGGATATACTAAGATGCTCATTTCTCCTTTAATTCCAAAATCTAAAATGGGGATTAAGAAAGCCTCAGTCTTACCTGTACCAGTTCCAGATATTATCATTACATTTTCTCTATTTTTTATTTTTGTAAAAGCCTCATACTGATATTTGTATAATCTTTCTATTCCATTTTCAATAAGAGTCTCCTTTAGATTTTTATCTAAATCTAACTCATCTACTCTAGGCCCAAAATCTGGCTCTAGAGAAGTTTCAGTATATACGTACTTAACCTCCGCATTAAATAGTTTTAACCTCTCATTTACCTCATTTATAATCTCCTCCACAATTTTATTACCTATATCTCGCGTATTAAAAAGCATGTCAGAAGTTTTTAATAACATTAAACAGGTTGAAGAATTTTTATCAAGACAGCAAACTAAGTGCAAACAAGGGGAAATTATAAACATTATCATAATTGAAGCTATATTAGAGAAAATTCCTGCTATAGCATCTAAATATAATTTCTCTGTAATTGATGGAGAAAATTTGGAAAATGATAAAATATTATTGAAACTTGAGTTTAGACAGCTTTTTAGTTAAGAGCTAAAGTATATACCAAGTGTGCAGTGTATCAGGGGTCTTAATACTTAATCCAAACAATTTTGAAAAAATAGAGAAGAGGTTAGCTAGCATTCTTAAAAAAGCTGAGGATAGAGGAAGGGATAGTTTTGGTATAGTAGTAATTCAAAAAGATGGTGAGATAAAAGTAAGAAAATCGTTAGGAAAACCTTCAGAAAAAGAAGAATTATTATACGGTATTATTGATGAAAATTCTAGAGTAGTTATAGCTAATAATAGAGCAGAACCAACTACTGAATACGTTAGACAGAAGACTGAAGACGATATTCAACCATTCATTGGAGAGAGGTATATTGTCACTCATAATGGAATAATAGCAAATGATACTGAAATAGAAAAGAAGTATAACCTCATAAGGAAAACTAAAATAGATAGTTCAATATTGCCCCCATTCTTAGATAAATTATGGGATGGTAGAGTTGAGTCATTAAGGAATATGTTAAATGAGATTAAAGGTAGTTTTGCATTAATAATTGGAGATAAAAAGAATCCGGATAGAATATTCTTAGCACAAAATTTCAAACCATTATACATGGCTTATGATTATTCATTAGAAGCTGTGTTTTTCACATCTCTAGACGATTACTTTGATGTAAAACCCTTTGATCCAGTGAATGTTACAAAATTAGAACCCTATTCAATAGTTATGGTAAATACTCAAAAACAAATGGTAAAAGTACCGTTAATAAAGAATGAAAAGTCTAGAAAGAAGATTTTAGTAGTCGCAAGTGGTGGCTTAGACTCTACAGTAGCAGCGACTAAACTCATTAGAGAAGGTAATGATGTAGTATTGCTTCATTTTAATTATCGTCATAAGGCAGAAGAAAGAGAAAGGGAAGCGGTGAGAAAGATTGCAGAATATCTTCAAGTACCACTAATAGAAATTGACACTGATTTATTCAAAATGATAGGTCATAGTACATTAATAAAAGGAGGGGGAGATATAGTTAAAGATAGAAGCGGAGAAGAGGGGGCGGAATTTGCCCATGAATGGGTTCCTGCAAGGAATCTCATATTTTTATCAGTTGCAATTGCTATAGCAGAAAGCAATGGCTTTGATGCTATAGCTTCTGGAATAAATTTAGAAGAATCTGGTGCGTATCCTGATAATGAAATGGAATTTATAAGATTATTAAATAAGCTAAGCCCATACGCTACTGGGCCTAACAAGAAAGTTGAGGTGTTAATGCCAGTAGGCAATTTAGTTAAACATGAAATTGTTAAGTTAGGTTATGAGATCGGAGCACCTCTTCATTTGACATGGAGCTGTTATGAAGGAGGACAAAAACATTGTGGTAAATGCGGTCCTTGCTATATGAGAAAAATGGCGTATAAGATAAATGGACTTAAGGATCCAATCGCGTACGAGGAATAACAATTTTAAAAATGGTTAAATAGTATATGATTAATATGTTACCTCCAATAGAATTTTTTGTTATAATAGTTCTTATAAGTGCTTTATCTGGTATATTAGGGTCCTTGACAGGTCTAGGAGGGGCTACGTTCTTAGTACCAATTTATACATTGTATCTAGGAGTTCCTATTGTCTACGCTTCTGGTGCTAGTTTAATATCAACTATTGCTACTTCTAGTGGTGCTGCAAGCGCTTACATAAAAGATAGGATAACTAATGTGAAAATAGGAATGGGGCTTGAAATAGCTACTACTACTGGGTCTATATCTGGTGCGTTAACTGTAGCTTATATTTATTCGCATCATTTGCAATTTATAGTATATATAATTTTTGGTAGCGTATTACTTTCACAAGTATATATACAATTAACAAAATCTAAGTTTGAACTCCCAAAACCAATAAAGCCTGATTGGACTACTAGAGTATTTCAGCTTTATGGGAAGTATTATGATATAGTGCTAAATCAAGAAGTAGAATATCATGGCGTTAGATGGTGGTTAGGAGAGATAATAATGTTCTTTGCTGGCTTTATATCTGGTTTATTAGGTATAGGATCTGGTGCATTAAAAGTATTAGGTATGGATTGGGCTATGAATCTTCCTATGAAAGTTAGTACTACTACTAGTAATTTCATGATAGGTGTAACAGCAGCTACTGGAAGCTCAGTTTATTGGCTTTTTGGCTATATTGAACCATTTTTGGCTGCAGGTACTGCTATAGGTGTTCTAATAGGAGCATATATTGGGACAAAGATATTAGTTAGAGTTACTAATAAAACAATAAGATATATTTTTACTGCTATTTTAATTTTCTTAGGCATTCAAATGCTATTAAGGGGGTTAGGATATGGATTTTAATGATATTATAGGTTATACGCTAAGAATAGGAGTAATAATTAGTGCAATTGTAATAATATCTGGGATAATAATGTTATTTATATTTGGTGGATCAAATAACTTCACACTTTCACAAATAGCTAAGCCTAACTCTATTGTAAATAGTTCTATTTTTGAGCCAAAAGAGGTATTTAGTGGTTTGCCTAAACTATACGGTCTAGATTATATTTATTTCGGTTTAATGATATTAATAGCAACACCAATAGCTAGAGTTCTATTAGGCATTATGCAATTTTTAAAGGAAAAGAATAAGTTATATGCAATTATAACAACAATAGTTTTCTTCAATTTAATGTTTTCGATATTTATATTACCAATACTATTAGGCAAATGAGAATTTTTTATGTAATTGCGTTATTAAGAAATTCCAATCTTTTCTGTAATATTTTCATATTAATATTCATATATTCTTCTGCAATTTGTCTCGTAAATAAGCTGCATAAATTGCTATGAAGAACCTGATCAAAACTATCTTTAAGTCGTTCTTTTATTATATTAAAGTCTAGCGAATTTATTAATTCTATTCCTTCATAAAAATCAGTCTCCTCAGCCCAAAGGTTAAACCTGGTTACCCTTTTGTCAATAAGTTGAGAAATATAATATAACGGTTTCCAAGCTGATAATGCATGCCCATGATCAATTATGAACGCCTTTCCATCTTTAGCTAATACATGCTCTTCTTTCAGATCTATATTTAATATCCATTCTTCAAACGCCAAACTCCTTTTTATTTCCTTAATATTACTAACTTTTTCATTAGCTTTCTCTGGGAAATAATCCATTAATAATCCTAACAAGTCATTATGTCTCACTAGAGAAATTTTTGGTATAGGTAAACCTAATATATTACCTATTTCTGACGTGAATAACTCAGATACTATCTCTAGTGCAATATTAATATCTCTTTCTTTCTTTGAAGGCTTAAAGTATAAGATCAATTCGAATGCAAAAATATTGTCTAGAATATAAAATTTACTGGCAAAATATTAGAAGATCTTTAACATAAAACTTATTTTCATATAGGTTATATTATAATATAATGGAAGATGCAAAACGATCTATAGAAAAAATATTAAGAGATAGGGAATGGATAACATTTAATGATTTATTAAAAAACGTACCATATTCAGCACCTACTGTATACTCAGTACTAACCGAACTCATAAAGGAAAATAAAGTAGGTAGAAGAGGAAGATATTTTTTATTATATAAAGAAAGGACAATAGTATATATAACATCGTGTAATTATTTTGGCAGATGAAGATTATACTTTATTGCTATTAATCTTATTATTAACACTGAAAAGAGTGTTACAAACGTTGTTATTTGAGTTAGATATGGGAAGACAAAATAATATATTATACCTCCAGCTAAGGCTGCAGTAGCGTAAACTTCTCTAGTTAAAATTAAAGGTATTTCGTTTGTTAAAACGTCTCTTATTACACCACCACCAGTTCCTACTATTGCTGCAATTAAGCTTACCGATATAACGTTTAACCCATGAGAATAAGCTAAAGAGGCTCCAAATGTTGCAAACGTTGCTAGACCTATAGCATCGCTTACATTTAAAATCATTTTAAAATACTTAATATATAAAAATTTATGAAAATAGAATACAAATACTGAAATTATAATAGTTAGTAGAAGAAAATTTAATTCTGTTAGGATCTGTGGTGGATAAATTCCGAGTAATATATCTGCAATTATCCCTCCAGCGTAGCTAGTAACCATTCCTAGTACGATAACTCCAAAAATATCTAAGCCTTTAGTTATTCCTTTAAGAGCACCAGAGATTGTAAAGGCTATTATTCCAATTATATTAAGTATTTCCAAAATCATTTCTGCTAAAGAAATCCTTTAGGACTTTATAACTTCTCTCTATCTCATCAAAGCTTACAAATTCGTCATAACTATGTGCTGTGCCTAATTCTCCAGGGCCATAAACTATTACTGGTATATTTCTATATCTGAAAAATCTCCCATCTGTAGCTCCGGTTATTATTATTTCTTTAGGTTTAATTCCAAGTGTACCTATAATGGATTCTTTAAACATTCTCACGTATTTATTGTTTGGAGAAGTATAATTTGGTTCTGATAGATCTATGGGTTCTAATTCAGTTTCCTTAATTACTGTTCTAAAGTGGTTAAATAGTTCACTTACTCTTATTCCTGGAGGTATTCTCATATCTATTTCTAATTCACAGTAATCTGGTACAACGTTTGTTTTAACTCCGCCTTTTATAACAGAGGGATTAAACGAAATTGAGAAAACTTCTGGATATTTATATAACTCTTTAGTGTCTTCTACTATTTCTTTCAATTCATTAGGCAAATCAACCTTTATTTCTTTCAATTCTTCAGAAATTCTTTGAAGATCTCTTATAACTTTAAGTATTGCATTTTCGCCTAAAGAAGGCAAACTCCCATGAGCAGCCTTACCGTAGCCCTTAAGCTTAATTTGGAAAAGCCCTTTTTCTCCCAAGGTTATTGCGGTAGAACCAGATGGTTCACCAATTATAACTAATTTAGGAGTATATTTTTTGGCTAAAATAAAGGAACCATGTAATCCTCCTATCTCCTCATCAGGAACTGCAGTAAATACTAATTTATAATTTTTTGGTTCTATCTCAGAGAAAATTTTCATTAGAACTCCTAGGCCACTCTTCATATCAGTAGAGCCTCTACCGAAGATCTTTCTATCTTTAATAACTCCAGCAAATGGGTTAATACTCCACTTAGTCAAATCTCCTGGTGGGACTACATCATAATGACCATTTAATAGAATTACATTATCTCCTTGTCCCTTTTCCGCAATTACAGTAAGCCAGTTTTTATCTAGCTCTAGTATGTTTGCGTCGACGCCAGCATTTTCCTTTAACCATTCTCTTATAAACTCTGTAGATTCTTTTTGATAATTTCCGCTTATACTAGGTATCTTAACCAATTCTGAGATTAACTTTATTATATCTTCCATTTTTTCACCGTCTCAAAGAACTTCACTAATATAGATATGAATACTGAAAGCGAGATTAACAAAATAATTAATACTGAGAAGACTATAGCTAGTTCAGAATATATTGGTTTAAAAAATAACGTGAGTAATAAAAGAGATTTTAACATTACTTAAAAAATGTTTCATGTTCTTTTATGTCTTACTCTTAAAAATACCACTATGGCTACTATTATTATAATAACTATGATTACTATGAGTGCAATTCCTATTGGTGATTCGAACAATTTGGCATAAAATGGCTGTGATATTGTAACGTAAAATGTATCAGATTGTTCGAATGGGAATAATGCTCCGGTTTGATTCCATACTAACGCTATTGCTAAAGGATAAGTTCCTGGAGAGGCACCACTGCTAACATCAACTACGAAAGTTACATTTGTTATCTGCCCTGGTTGTATATCACCTATAAATACTTCTGAAGCTGTTAAAGCTTGTAATGGGTTAGATGAACTGACATGAGGATATATTACGTTAGAAGTACCTAATCTAACTATAACATTCTTAGCAGTCGCATTTCCAGTATTTTTAAGTAGTATTGTTATTGGAACGCTAGTGTAACCAGAATTTAATGTAGGGTAATATACTCCTGCAACTATTAAATTCGCTTTAGGATATATTGTTAAGGGATAATGATACGTTTCACTTCCGCCATCATAAGTTATAGTGAAATTCACAAAATACACTTTAGGTATGGTAGAATTGGGAATGTTTAACAAGAAAGTAGCATTGATTGGAACTCCTGGAGGCAATGCTCCTAAATGGATACTTGTAGATGAAACTACTTCAAAGGGAGACTGTATTGAAATATTAGCGTTTTCGGCAATTCCACTTCCATAATTCGTTAATATGGCTAAAAGTCTTACATCGTAATAGCTAGGGAATGCTTGAGGTGGAATCGTAACTACATTTATTGAAATATTAGGAGAGTATATTGTAACTGGAATCTCTATTGTAGTCTTATGGTTGAAGTAGTAAAGTGAAGCAGGGATATAATAAAGTCCGGGTGTAGCGTTAGGGAATACGCTTACTGTAACTGTCGCATAATTCTCTTGGCCTGCTGGTATTATACCTATGTGTGCATTAGTTTGATAGAAAATTAGTGGATATTCAAAAGTCTGAAACTGTAAAGTTGCGTTAATTACATTTACATCGCCCGTATTCTTAAGCAATAAAGTTAGGGGAACTTGTGTTTGTCCGGGGGATACGGTTATAGGAGAACTTATACTTCCCCATAAGCTCTGTGGTTGTATCGTTATATAACCTAATATACTAACTGTCAACATTACAGTTTCTTCAACGTCATTGTATATTTTTAGAGTAACTGGCACGTAGTATACTCCTGGTGTTGCGTTGGGATAGATGTTTGCTATTACTGTTGCGTAGTTGTATTGTCCTGCTGGTACGAATCCTACTGTTGCGTTGTTTTGTAGGAATTGTATTGGGTATGTTGATTGTAGTTTTAGGCTTACGTTTGATAGTGTGTTTTCGCCTAGATTCTCAACAATAATAGTCAATGGTACATTATTTTCTCCTGGTGCAACAATAATTGGATTTGAAATAGAACCCCAGACACCTTCTAACGCTACCTCGTTTACTGATTGAATATATATTGGTAATTTAATATATTGTGATACACCCTTATAGTATATTATTTTAATTGTTACATAATATACACCAGTATGGCTTATATTTGGATATACGTTAGCTAATACAGTAACTGGTATAGGTTGACCCACTGGTATATTCCCTACACTTATATTCTTCTGCAAAAATTCTACTGGATATTGGGAATTAAGCAATAAAGTAGCATTAGTTACAGTAGATATTCCAGTATTTTGTAGTATTATTGTTAGTGGTACGTTGTTTTCTCCTGGTCCTACTACTATTGGGTTTGATGTTGTTCCCCATACTGATGATGCGGAAAAGTTAACATAACCTAATATATATACTGGCATCATTAACTTCTGACTAAACCCATCATACGCGTTAACAATTACAGGTATGTAGTATACTCCTGGTGTTGCGTTGGGATAGATGTTTGCTATTACTGTTGCGTAGTTGTATTGTCCTGCTGGTACGAATCCTACTGTTGCGTTGTTTTGTAGGAATTGTATTGGGTATGTTGATTGTAGTTTTAGGCTTACGTTTGATAGTGTGTTTTCGCCTAGATTCTCAACAATAATAGTCAATGGTATTAACGTCTCACCAGGAGCAGCAACCATAGGATCTGAAGGAGTGCCCCAGTTATCTTCAAGTGAAATTTGATTATTAGCTCCTATATCAATAGGTACAATAACGTATGTTGTTGCATTGTGATAATATATAACTTTTAATTTTATGTAATATAAGCCTTCAGTCACATTAGGATAAACGGACGCCATTACTGTAGCTTCTCCATAATATCCAGCAGGAATTGCTGAAATTGTAGCATTATTTTGCAAGAACTTAACTGGAAACTGAGAATTAAGCTCTAAAGTGACATTAGTAACTAAAGTATTTCCTACATTTTGTAGTATTATTGTTAGTGGTACGTTGTTTTCTCCTGGTCCTACTACTATTGGGTTTGATGTTGTTCCCCATACTGATGATGCGGAAAAGTTAACATAACCTAATACTGGTACAGATACTAAAATTGTATTATCTACTGTTTGTTCATATTCGTTAACCGCTTGAATCGCTATTGCCTCACTATACACACCTTGCTTTGCTGTATTAGAAATATTAAATAGGAATGTGACATTAATCATTTGCCCTACTTTCCAGGAAGGTATGTTTACAAGTTTAGTTGAATTGTAATAATTGTATACGTAAAAAGGATACGTATTTATAGGAATAATTGTTACGCTTGTTAAGTTTGTAGGACCCAGATTTACTAGATGGAAAGTTATAGGTACTCCTATTTCACCTGGGGCTATGAGCTCCGTTGAGGTTGAATAACCTTGGAAATATGAAGGCACAGCCATTGAGGATAAACTAAGCAAACTTAGAATTGAGAAAATTACTAATGTTAAAATTGCTACTACTTTCCTCATTCTCACACCACCTAAAATAGATATATCTAAATATTTAAGTGTTTTCATCGACTTGCGGATTATTTCGCTTTTTAAGATTTTAAATACAATTTACTAAATTTATCTAGAAAATACGAATACCAAAAAACTCAATCTTAAAAGTACAAATTCTTGTTAACAGTTATTTAGATTATAATAAGCTCTTTATTTAAGGAGTTTAGTATTTTATAACTTCCATTGTTTACCATTACTTCATCTTCTAATCTTATCCCAAATTTATTAGGTAAATATATACCCGGTTCTATAGTAAATACCATATTATTTACTAATATTTCATTACTATTCGAGGATATGTAGGGTTCCTCATGCACATCTATTCCTATTCCATGTCCAGTTCTATGAATAAAATAATTCCCATAACCATAATTATTAATTGTTTCCCTAGCTATTTTATCAA
>JAVYOH010000002.1:41433-94151 GCA_038734615.1 Saccharolobus sp.
ATTGCTTATGGAGCTTCGTATAGTCTATGATGATATATACAAGCTTCATAGTAGTAATAGCTACCATGTGGAAAATCCTAGTAGATTAGATAGAGCATTAAAAACTCTTAAATCTTTTCAGATAAAAGCTGAAACTCCTATAAGAGTTGACGACCCTCAAGTAGTCCATTCAAAAGAGTATGTAGAATTAATAGCTAGGTCCTCTAAACTAATGAGAAACTTAGATGCTGATACTTATGTTAATGAGCATACATATGATGTAGCATTATACGCTTTAGGTGGATCATTAAGGGCTTTTGAAGTTAATGGGTTTGCTTTATTAAGACCTCCCGGGCATCATGCTGGAATAGATGGTAATGCCTTTGGGGCTCCTAGTTTAGGTTTTTGTATTTTCAATAACATAGCATATCCTATTAAAAAGCTAGGGTTAAAAAGGGTTGCAATTATAGATTTTGACGTGCATTATGGTAATGGTACTCAAGAAATATTTTATGAAGATCCAGAGGTTTTGCATATTGATATTCATCAAGATCCTAGAACTCTTTATCCAGCTACTGGTTATCCAGATATGATAGGTAAAGGTGATGCGGAAGGTACTAAGGTGAATTTATTAATACCACCTTTAGGTGGAGATGATTTATATGATGAATTGTTTCCTATAATACAGTCAATTATTGATGATTTTAAGCCCTCTATTCTAGCATTTTCCGCAGGTTTTGATGCTTATAAGGGTGATGGTCTAGCAGCACTTAATGTTACTGAGCGTACTTTCTATAATTTAGGCAAACTTAGCCATAGTTTTCCACGAAGATTTGGAGTGTTAGAAGGAGGATATAGTGTTGGGCTTGAAAATGGTTTAAAAGCATTCATAGAGGGTTTGTTAGGAATAGAAAAAGAGTATAAGGGATATAAGTCTTCTGATGCTGTAAGATCTAAGTTTAATAATTACCTTGCAGAGGAAAAGAGTATACTAAGAAATTATTGGAGCATATAATTTTTTAGCATGTATAATAACACTTTAATGCTAAATTATATGCTGCGTTAAAATCTCTATCAGATTTATAACCACAAGCTGGGCAAACGAATAATGATCCTAATACTTCCCCTTTCTTATATCCACATTTTGCACATATCTTAGATGTATTATGAGGATCCAATTTGACATATCTTATACCTTTTTTCCTAATCTCTAATTCTAATACATTCTGTAATATTTTTAGTCCTTTACCAATTTTACTATCAAAATATTCTAAATTTTCCATAGCAACAATTTTAGGATTGAGCTCCTCTATAAAATTAGTTGCATCTAATACAATTTTTCTAGTCATGTTCTTTATTTCTTCCATCTTTAAAATTCCTTGTTGGTCTCCTATAAAATCAGTGAAGTGTTTCATCATCTTAGGCTCATCGAAAAATCTCACCTTCCAAAGCTTATTTCCTTTTAGTGCGGCTATTGTAATTAAGTGTCTTAATCCAATGTCGATGCCTATAGTTACGGGTTTATCTTGAAATGCTAGATATACCTTTATATCATTCTCTCTATATTCTACTATTGCATATAATGCTAAATTATCAGTTTCTGGTGATTTGACTATAGCATTATAATCTTTTATTTTTATTAAATTATTTCCAATAAAATCAATTTGTAAAGGGCCATCTCTTGGTACTCCGCCAGAAAGTATGCTGAGAGTTACAGACTTAGGTAACGTAGGTGGCGGGCTCACTTTTTCCTTAATTCCTTTTTTTCTCAACGCGTCAACATATAATTTATAGTAAATTATCTCTTTTTGAATGTCTTTTAACTTTCCATAATCTATAATTTTTGCTTCGATTAAACTCTCTTTCATAAAGTAATTTTACGACTAACTAGCTAAAGAATTTATATCTATTTAAAGGTGCGTAATACTTCCAAATGTTAGTTCTTCACTATTAATATTTAAATAATATTTAACGGTAGAAGAGAATATATATCCATTATTATCAGTATACAGTTTATAGTATTCTTCTTTGCTTTCTCTATCTAATCTGTTTTTATTATAATAATACGCAACTAAAATTGAAGACCCTTCGCTTCTATTAAAAGATATTAATGTCGAATTTAGACTACTTGCATAATCTTTTAATTTATCTATAGTTTTAGAAAACGCATCATACGGTGTTGTATTTCTTCTTTCAATTTCATCTTTAATCTCCTCTAAAATAAGATAACTATCAGTATATGGTTTATCTGAATACTTAAAAGCAGTTCTATTCACAGACCCATTATGAGCGAAATATAAGTCATATACACCAGCCCTAATTGAGTAAGGATGATTATGATTTAATCCAATCAAAAACCTACTCCTAGCCTTTCTAGCGTGAATAACTCCAATAATCTCCTCCCCTTTTATTGTGTCTAATAATTGGAATATATAGGGGTCTTCATAAATTGGGTTCTCAGATCTATGATATATTATCTTCCACTTTCCATTTTTTATAAACGTTACTAATCCCCAACCATCTGGGTGATTACCATATTTAGAAAAAATATCATTTTTGCTAGCTTGAATTAATGCGTTAACATGACTTTTTGAAATATGACCTTTCGTGTGAAAGGCTAAAAATCTACACATTAAATACCATCCCGTCAGATGCTACTATTATTTTTCCATTGTTAGCTAAGTTTATTATATTTTCTTGTATTTCAATTGGAATATGTGTTATAATAACCTTTTTCTCTTTAAAGAATTCTAATAATTGCTTAATTGACGTATGTCCCCATTTATCACAATTATCTATACACGTTGATTCATGAATAATTAGGTCAGTGTCTTTTGCCTCTTCAAGTATACTAGTACAAGGTTCTCTAGTATCGCCAGTATATATTATCTTATTCTTCTTATCTCTTATTACATAACTTACTGCGTAGATTGTATGACAAGCTGGTATTGAATATATTTCTAAATCATCTATGTTTATGCCTGGCAAATCACTTTCAATTACTTTAGCTGATATATTATTGCCAGCTTTAACATAGCTATTTATAATATCACTTAATCCTTTTGGCGAATAAATTTGTAATTCGGGTATTTGTCTTATTTTTCGTTGAACCATGTAATCAAATATTCCATTAAAGTGATCAATATGTAAATGTGTTATGAATATTATGTTAGGTTTGTCATATAATTTTAAATCCTCTAGCTTAAGATCTGCTCCCGGACCTAAGTCAAATAATATTGAATCATTAATTAATATACTAGCCTTAACTCTTTTAGTGCCTATTGTTCCTCCAGCACCAGTACCTATGAATCTAATTATCAAAGGTCTTCACGCTCAGTTATATCTTCTAGGTCGCAAAATCCCCCTACGCAATGCTCTTCAATCTTTATCTTCTTCTTTTTCAATTTCTTCAAGGAATTTTTTCACCTCCTCTAATTTTGGTCCTAAGGCTCCCATTTTAGTAACTGATAGTGCTGCAATTTTATTAGCGTATTCGACTGCTGTCTCCATGTCATACCCTTTTTCCAAATATACTGCAAGTGCTGCATTAAATACATCACCAGCTCCAGTTTCATCTACTACGTTTACTTTAGGGGCTGGAATTATAATCTTTCTTCCACTTTTTGTATATAATAATGCTCCTTTTTCTCCTAGTGTTATTATTACTGCTTTCTTTACCCTTTTAAGTAATACGTGAAGACCGTATTCTAGGTCATCAGTGTTTACTAATTCTTTAAATTCTATTTCGTTTGGAGTTAATATGTCTACTACTGATAATATTTCTAAATCAGAAAGAATTGCAGGAGCTGGGTTTAAAATTCTTATACCGCTGGATTCGCTTAATGCCTTTTTTACTACTTGCTCTCTTATTTCAAGTTGTGTTAATATTATATCACCATCTAATCCATTATCTAAGTCCTCTTCTGATAAGTAGTAGTTAGCCCCTCTATTAACTACTATTACATTTCTTCCCTTCTGGTCTACAAATATGTAAGCAGTTCCAGTATGTGTGTTTTTAACTTTAACATGGGAGACATCTACATTCTCGCTTTTCCAAAAGTTTATAGCATTATTACCATAATTATCATTTCCTACTGCAGCTATAAGCTTCACATTACTACCCAGTCTAGCAGCTGAGACTGCTTGGTTAGAGCCCTTTCCTCCATGGCTAGTATACAGTCCATCAGCTATTACAGTTTCGCCAATTTCTGGAATTTTCCTCACTTTCAATATTATATCAACGTTATAACTACCTACTATAGTAATCAACTTCTAGCTACCTCATTAAGTTTTCTTATCATTTCTTCTGCATTATTTGCTATAATTAGTACCATATTGGAAGAAACTAAGGCATCACCGTTAATACCACTTTCATTAAGTTTTATCACTCCTTTTTCACCTGCATTCAGGATCTTTTCGGTAAAAGGTAATAATATGCCTATTTTTCCATTAGTTTTCTTAATTAAAGTAGATACTTGATTATTAAGATTAGCCAATATTGGAGCATCTATCTTAATCTTATTTAAATACTTTATGAATCCGCCAGCTAAGCTTAATACGTCACCATAGTCTGTTACGTAAGCTATGTTAGCCTTAAAAGTATCTGTAAGTAAAGCAAGTGTAACATTTAAGTTACTTTCTAAGTACCCTAGAACCTTTTCTATAGCCTCTATTCCAGTTTCTCTTTGAATTAATGCTTCGGAGCTTGCATAGGGATCTACTGGTCCATACCCCTCTCCTAAATCTAATGAGTATTTAATAGCGAATGTCACAAATGCCTTAGCCTTAATGACAGCATCTTTAATCTTATATCCTAAAGCTAGATAAGCGGTCAACGCGGCAGAAAATACGTCTCCACTGCCATGCGTATTTTTAGTTATTATATTTTCTCCTTTTAATTCTATTTCTTCCCCATTAATTATCGCGTAATCTACCCCATTAAATCCTTTAACTACAATATTACCATATTTAGAATATAATTCCTTTGCTACTCTTTTTACATCTTCTTTATTATTAATCTTAGAATTTGCTAGAATTTCAGCCTCATACCTGTTGGGTGTAGTTATTAATGCTTCCTTCATAGCTCTCCTTAAATGTTCCGAAATGTCTTCTGTAACTAATAATGATCCCGATTTAGCTACCATTACTGGATCTAAGACTAGATTAATATTGTATTCTTTGATTTTCTTCAAAACTAAGTCAATTATTTTTCCAGATCCTAACATTCCGGTTTTTGCGTATTTAGGCTTTAAATCTGTACAAACTGCATCAAATTGGGCCTCTATAAAATCTAATGGTAATTCGTAAATCTTTAATACAGCTTTAGTATTTTGTGCAGTTAAACCAGTAATTATGGTTGTTCCAAAAACGCCTAAGCTAGTAAAGGTTTTCAAATCAGCCTGTAATCCAGCCCCTCCTCCGCTATCACTTCCTGCAATAGTCATTACGACTGGTCTTTTACGCATATCAGTTCTAATTCTGAAATAAAAATTAAACTTTTTTTATGGGGCATAATACTGAAAAAATGCAATACTTACACTCCCATTCAAATCTAGGAGAGTTTTTTAATGTTATTGTATCTTCTACTAGTCTAATGATTGTAGAATCGTCTAAAGGTTGATTTATCTCATATTCAGTAACCCTATCTGGTGTTATGTAAATTAATATTCCATTATGAGCCTCAAATAGCCAGAGGTAAATTTGTAGTTGTAGTTTATGGTGAAGGTGGGGTATTCCCTTATCACTTCTTGAAGATTTAATTTCAATTACAGTTTTACTATCAGGTATTATAGCATCAGCTTTCCCCTTAATTTTATACGTTTTTCCTAATGCTTGAATTTCTTTCTCTTTTTCCACTTCTATTTCTGCATTATATGCTTCCTTTAATATGCTTTCTAATCCTCTATGTAGAAGATCCCCTAAAACTGTAGATGGTTCGTAAATCTGACTCATAGTCAATTCCTTATACTCGCTTTCATACCTTATTTTTCTAGGGCATCTGACTAGATCAGTAACATATAATACGTTCTCTTCTTTAGTATGGCTTAAGTATTCCTCTAATTTCTTTTTAAACAGAAGTTCAGTAATCAAGGTAATTTACATCCCCCGGTATTTTTCCACTTCTTTCAGTTTTTATCCATATTCTTTGTGCTCTAGTCACCTCTAAAAGTATAGCAATGAAGTTTAACGCTACCACTAAGTTCATATACAAGAATGATGGTATCATGTAAAAGTATTCTATCATATGTCTTCTAGCTATTAGAATTAACAGTATTAAGGAGAGTAGGGAGGATGTAGAAACTAATCCTGCTGCAATGATATAAAGCGGAGACGTATAGAATAAGACTAAAGAATAGTTAATAATATTGAGAACCATAAAAATTGGTGTGAACACAATCAGTGCTCCATCAATTATTCTCCAATCTATTTTCCTTATTTTTCCAATAGAAACTTCAAGATGGCCTCTATACCATCTTAATCTTTGTCTTATTAAAACTCTTAAGCTGATAGGCACTTCTCTCCAGCTTATAGTAGCAGGGGAGTAGACTATTTTATAGCCCTTATCAGCAATTTTAACACTTAAATCTAAGTCTTCAGTTAACGAATACTCATTCCAACCCCCTAATTCCTCTATAATGTTTTTGCGAATAAACGTACACGTACCCTCAAGAGGAACGAATAAGCCTATTTTAGCTCTTCCAGCTATCGAATACTCATACATTAACTCTTCTATTGCAGCTAATCTACTTATTATACTCTCCTTAACATTTATGGGAATCAATTTACCTTGTACAGCAACTACTTTTTCATCCTTAAACTTAGGTTCTACATATTCTAATATATCGAGTCTTGGTATAGTATCAGCATCAAATATACCTATTATCTCACCTTTACTTATTTTATATGCGAAATTCAATGCTCTACTTTTACCATTAGGTACATTAGATTTAGGAAGGCTGTAACACTTTACAACATTATATTTAGATTCATATTCTTTACAAATATTCATTGTATTGTCTGTTGAGCCATCTTCAACTACTATCACCTCATACTTTGATCTATCGTACTCCAGATTTACTAGCCTATCCAATAACCTTCCTAGAACCTTTTCCTCATTTTTTGCTGGTATTATTATACTAAAAGTCTTCCCACTATGATCCTTTGTTTCTATTGGTTTCCATGAAACTCCAAATATTGCAAGTAACGTATTATATGCTGTCCAAGATGATACTATACCACTCAGTGTTACTATAATAATATCTAGCATTGATATTCATAAAGCTTGTTACTAATATATTTTTTCCTTGTCGTCATACTCTTCTGAATATCATAGGTTTTTTTAGTTCGATTTACCAAAAAATATTATATGTTTAGAGAGGTATTAGGTGATTATGAACCAAAGGGTACGGTAATTCAAGGAATAGGAAGATTTATAGCGCTTGGGCTTGATGACCCATTTCATATAACTACTATAACTGGATTTACCGTGTATGGTATAGGGAAATATATAGAGAAGAAAAGAACCAATTACGGAATTAGAATGGCAAGAATGGATATACAAAACATAAGCAGAGGTATTAAAGAATTAGCACTAGATTTATCAACCCTTAGATTTTAGCATTTAAGGTATTGCTGATGAGAATTATACCATTAGCTTTTGAGAGCTTAGGCGTAAGATCACAAGCAACATTAGTTGAAACTAGAGATTTAAGAATACTTGTTGATCCAGCAGTTTCTCTAGCACCTAGGAGATATAGTTTACCTCCACATCAAAAGGAAGTTGATAGACTAGCTGAGCTCGCAAAAATAATATTGGAAAGCTCTAAAGACGTTGATGTAATAATAATATCTCATTACCATTATGATCATCATGACCCTGGATATGTGATACCTACAGAAATCTATAAGGATAAAATAGTGTTTATTAAAGATCCTCAGAATATGATAAATAATAGCCAAAAATATAGAAGAGCTCCAAAATTTCTAAGAAGTATAAAAGATAAGCCTAAAAGGATAGAAATAGCTGATGGTAAATCTTTTAGATTTGGAGATACTACTATTTCTTTTTCCCCTGCAGTTCCTCATGGAGCTGATGAAAGATTAGGTTATGTTGTTCAAGTTTTTATACGTGATAAAGATTCTTCGGTATTATTCACTTCTGATATAGAAGGTGCACCAAAAGATATTCATGTTAAATTCACCAAAGAAATGATGCCTAATCTTATTATAATAGATGGGCCATTAAGTTATCTTTTAGGTAGAGCCTTAAAAGAGGAAGATCTAGAAAAATCGATTAAAAACATGGAGGAAATAGTTAGAAATGGTTTAGATACTGCAATAATAGATCATCATGTTCTAAGAGATATTAATTACTTACAGGTTCTGAAGCCAGTATATGATATTGCTAAAGATTTGGGGGTTAAAGTAATTACAGCGGCAGAGTATTTGAACGTTGAGCCGATGATTTTAGAAGCTAGAAGAAGAGAATTATTCAAAGAAGATAATAGACCAGCTAAAATACCTAGGGGTTTAGCTCAGTTATTAAAAAGTGATAGTTAAGGTAAAAAAGATATTGGAACAAAATGGGCTATTATCATACCTGCAAAATAACTTCCTATGAAAGCTATTAGCCCTGTCCCTACTTGTTCAAATATCCCTCTCATCTTAGGTAATCCAGTGTATTTTGTTCCTAAATAACCAAATATTCCAAGCGTTATTATTACTAATAATAAAGCTGTAACTACTGCATAATCAAATTGAAATTGTTTGACATTAACACTTATAATGAAAGGTATAAGTGGTATCATACCGCCAATAATAAGGTAAGTGGACATTAGTAATCCTAGTTTAATGGGTCTTTCAAATTCTTCTGGAAATATTTTTAATTCATGCATTAGCATCTCCTCTAGTACAACATCTTTGTTTTTTAGCAAGTATTCTGCAATCTTCTCAGAAATCTCTTTGCTAAACCCCTTTTTGGTGTAAAACTCTATTAATTCTTCCTTTTCTCTTTCTGGATACTTTTCTATTTGATATCTCTCTTTTCTTATTTCATTTTCTATTATCTGCATCCTAACTCTTGTGCTAATGTATTCTCCAATACCCATAGAGAACGCTTGACCGATAGTTGCTATTAACCCAGTTATTAATACTAATAATGCGTCATGAGAGAATCCAGCTGCTCCCAGAACTATTGAACCTACTCCTATTAAGCCATCTTGTATTCCGAAGACTTTAGTTCTAAATACATCAGCCTCATGAATATAATGCGTATATTCTTCTTTTTCCTCGTTTTTCATTAATAAGTGTTTTTCATTTCTTTCTTATATACCTCTCTAGCATTACGCTAAGTCGTAATTGCTATAAACTTGTCTCCCTCTTTTTTTAACAATCCAGAGTAAACCCCCCATTCTACTAAAGTTATTTGTAAATCATAAACTCCTTCTGGACTATTATATACCTGAATTCCCTTTTTTTCAAGAGTATCTTTCAATTCTTGTATTGTAAATTCCTTAAGTTCAAGCGCAGTTCTAAAGGGCTCTATTCTTCTAAGTGACTCTTTAATGATCTCTTTTCTCTTTTTAAGGTTTGCCTTAAGAAATTCCATTCCTTTATCAGTTATTATAATATCTCCTTCACCTACAGTTATAAAACCCAAAGAATTAGCAGTATAAACTATTGGCATTAAATCGTCTAAGTCAACTTCCATTTCTTTCTCAAGCATGTATAAATCTGTATTACCATTAAACGTATTTTCCAGAAAGGATAATAATCCTACTAAATCTGCAACTCTTGCATGAGGATCTATTGTTTCCATAAGAGATAATATTAATACTTCCTCTTTTTAAAATTCTCCTTAACTAAGCCTACTATATAAAGTATAGGTCCTACGTAAAATCCCAGTATCATTAAGATGTCTAAAATAGTTATATAATTAGATTGTCCTATTTCTTCTAAAGCTCTTATATGAGCTATAGAAGTTGAAGAAGAGATAATTGCTCCTATTGCTAATACGAATAAAACGTATTTTACAACGTTATACCTATCCATTATAAACAGAGAAATGAGAAGAATTATTACAATGGAGAACGTGCCTATGCTAAGAAATAGGGGAACCTTACCTATTAAGAGAAACCCACCAAAAGTTAATGCGATTATAGTTAATATTAACGAGAAGTTTATAAGTCTCATTGAGATAAATCGTATGTCTAAGCAAAAAAGTTTTATTAAGAGTAATAGTTCTACGCTTACTTTTTAAAATAATACTGTATAAGTATATTATCGTGGAGTCACTAGATGTTAGTAAAAAAGAATTTTATTCATATTTTCTTTCAACATCGAAATTTTATTATGATTTAAGCAATTCTGTTCAATCTCCACCAATAGTTTGTGAAATGTTATATGAGGCCATAAATTCAGGTATTAAACTTCTTTCGTACTATTTCTCACTTCAAGATAAGCCAAGAAGTGATACAATAAGAGATTTATCCTCTATACTAGGTGATTGGGTTGAGCATTATTGGAATTTAGGTATAACCTTGCATTATGATTGCTATTTAAGTGGTAATGTTGATGAGCAAGATCTACCTTTCTATATCGATCAAGTAAAGGAATTTATAAATAAGGTTGAAGAGGTTGTTTTTGACTAATTATAAACTTTTAACACTTTCACTCAATATACGCACTCCATCAATTATCTCCTCTGGCGATGATAAAGAAATACTGAGCCTAGCCATTGTATCTCCACCCCTTAGGAAGAAAGGTTTAGCAGGTACGAAGCTTAAGCCTTTTTCAACTGCCTTATAAAACACATTCCAACTATTCTTACCTAGATCAAGAAGTAAGAAGAATCCGCATTTTGGCTCATTAAAATTGGTTAACCCTTTATCCTTAAGAGAATCAATTAATATCTTCATCTTATCTTTATAATAGTTATATAATTCCTTTGACCTCTCTTCCACTATTCCCTTCCTTATTAGTCTAGCTACTACATATTGGTTTATTGTAGATGTAGAGAAATCCAATTGTTCCATTAAACTTATTTTTTCAGCAATGTCCTCTCTAGCTATTATAAATCCTATTCTTAAACCTGGAGCTATTATTTTGCTAAAGCTACTAACGTATATTACCCTACCATCATTATCAAAATTCTTTATGGGTTGTGGAACCGATCCTGCTATTGGCCTATATGGATCATCTTCGATAATATAGAAATCATATTTCTCTGCTAACTCTACTAATCTTTTTCTCCTGCATTCCTGCATATTAACCCCAGCTGGATTATGACAATTAGGTATTACATAAACTAGGTTTATCTTTACAATTTTTAGTAAAGTTTCTAATTCATCAACATTTATTCCATTTGAATCTAAAGATATTGGAAGAACTACTGAACTTCTCAGTCTTAATGCATTAAAAGTTTCTATGAAAGTTGGATTTTCTACTGCTATTGTATCATTTTCTAAGAAATACTTTCCTAATAGTTCCATAGCGTGTTGAGCTCCACTAGTTACAACAATTTTTTCATTTTTTCTCCTAGTTACTCCTAATAAGGGCAAAAATTTATCATCTATTGCTTTTATTAGCTCCTCTTGACCTCCTGCACCTGGGTAAAATAAGGCTTTAGGGCCTATCTCATTTAATACATCCATATAAGCCTCAGAAATCTCCTTTACGGGAATTTTTTTAGGGTCTGGTGAACCACTAGCTAAATTGATTTTAACCCTTTTCCCAATTTGTGATCCTAATTCTACTGGAGAAATTTCTATTTCTTTCCCAATTCTCGATACCAAGTTCCCTTTACCTCTATTTCAATACCTAAACCTTTCCTTAAAGCCTTTTCATAAACTAATTTTCCTACTGCCAAATCTTCCAATCCTATACCCACTGATTTAAATATAGTTATTCCCTCTTTAACTATATTATTTTTTCCAGAAATTATAGATGATATGGAGACTAACTTATTGTGATCTAACATATTAAGCTTATTAGCTATAACTAGCTCTCCTGCTTCCTTTAAACTTTGATTTATGTCTTCAACTGCTATAATACTAGCAGCTTTTATTACTTCTGGATATATTTCAAGTTTCTCTGGTACAGTAGAACCCATAGCATTAATATGCACTCTCTTATTTGTAATGTAGTCTAGTTTTAAAAAGGGGTCTTTAGCCTTAGTTATAGTTATTATAACTTCACTTTCTTCACATACCTTTTTGATAGACTCTTTAGGTACTACATCTATTCCTTCCTCCTTTAGTATTGATAATGACTTTTCCATTCTCTCTTTAGAAGGTGTAAATACGAATATCTTAATTCCCTTTCTAACTTCATTTAATGTTTCAACAATCGCTAATCCATGCTTTCCTAACCCAATAACACCTACTGAATTATAATTTCCGTAAATGAGGTCTGAAGCTATAATTGGTAACATAGCAGTCCTTATCTGTGTTAATCTATCAGATTCTATTATGCTCAATAAATTTCCGTTAGTATCATATATGTATATTAAAAAATTTCCCCCTATGAATGCCTTATATCCTATGTAGCCCTCCATTGCTGAGGCTTGAATTGAAAGCGTGTTCCCACCAAAAGGTATTCTAATCCTTTCAATGTTTGTAGCCCTTTTATTTTCAAGAAGTAAAAATGCATTAACTAGAGAATCGTATACTTCTTTGTAATCTAATAAATTTACTACATCTTTCTCTTTTATTATTAGCGTCAAGTTTCTCCTTATTTAATATGTAATTGTACTTAAAAGGTATTCTATATTAAAGTATTATATATGGAACTTACTCCTAGACTTCAAGATATAATAGAAATAATAAAATCTAAGGGTAGTATAAATGTTAAAGATTTGGCATTAGAGATTAAAGTTTCACCTAAAACTGCTAAAGGGTATGCTAGAGAACTTCAAAGGTTAGGCTTTATCGAAATGGATCAAGAAGGTAATTTAAAGCTTAAAGAACAACAAAATGAGAATAATGATAAATTATTAAAAATCTTAGAAAATCATGAAAACGAGATATCTTCACTTAAAAAAGAAGTTGAATTGTTGAAAGCTGAGATAGAAAAACTCAAGAATAAAAGGAAAGCTTAATAATATATATAAACCATCTAATTATCTCATAGAAATTAAGCTTGCTTTTTCCAGATTCCCTTTCTTTGAAAATTATTGGGTATTCAGTTACTTTAAAATTTGCCTTAATTATCTTAAATACTGAACAGATTTGAAACTCATAGCCATTAGCTGTTTCACATTCAAGCGCCGCTAAAGATGCCCTCCTTGAATATATTCTATAATTTGAAGTATTATCATTTAATGGTGAATGTGCTATTATCTTAAATAATAAATTAGCCCCCTTACTTATTATCCTTCTACTAAGAGGCCAGTTTTCTATGCCTCCATTTTTAATATATCTAGAACCAATAACCAAGTCATATCCTTCACTTGCTACCTTTAGCATTTCCGGCAAATATATTGGATCATGGCTTAAATCTGCATCAATTGTTGCTATAAAATCTGACTCAAGTTCTAATGCCTTTCGCATTCCAAATCTTAAAGCAGAACCTAAGCCCCTCTCATTTCTAACGAAAATTTCTACATTTTTCATATTCAATTTTTTAACTTCTATAGCAGTACCATCTGGACTATTATCATCTATTACCATAATTTTTGCATATGGCATTAATTCAACTATTTGTTTAATTAGTT
Organism: Saccharolobus sp.; assembly: GCA_038734615.1. Classification (GTDB taxonomy): domain Archaea; phylum Thermoproteota; class Thermoprotei_A; order Sulfolobales; family Sulfolobaceae; genus Saccharolobus. The sequence goes on from JAVYOH010000002.1 coordinate 55,124, forward strand.
TAACAACATTTTCCTTTTCATTATAAGTTGGTATAATAATATAAAAATTAACCATTACATTTCTCCCATAATTTATCTCCTACGTGATGTAAATTCTCAGCGAACTTTCCCTTTTTCTCAAGCAATACCTTATCCTTAGGTAAGATAACCCTTAAAACAGCAACTGGCAAATTGGTTTTAGTCTTAGCTAAAATAATATCACCTTCTTTACACTCACAATTATACTCTACTATACCAGGCGTAAATAGGTCAGCACCATTGCTTACAGCCTTTACTGCACCCTCGTCTATAATAACATAAGGTAAGCTTATCTTTAGTTTTAAAATTCCGCATAGAGTAGGTATTAAGTCTTCACTGAAAAAAGCTAAAATTCCATCAACATAATACCAAATCTGCTTCTTTTCCTTACCAATCTCTAACCTAGAATTCGACACATCAATATTATACTTTTCCTTCACCTTATTGATAAAAATTTTTGCATCTTTAGAAGAAAGCACATGTCTTTGCATTATTTTACAACCTCTTCTCTCTTGACCGGCATCGTTTTTATTCTATTTCCAATACATTTTTCTATAGCATTTATTATTGCAGGAGTACTTGCTATAGTCCCTGCCTCGCCTATACCTTTACTGCCAGTTGGATGTTGAGAGAAACCCTTTTGGACGTAATACCATTCGACTCTAGGAGATTCTACTGCAGTAGGGAATCCATAATCTGTCAGATTAGAATTTAACAGATACCCCTCATTACTAAATATTGCTTCCTCATATATTGCTTGTCCTATACCTTGCATTACACCTCCTATTACTTGTCCTTCTGCTAATAGTGGATTTATAACTCTTCCAACGTCATCTATCGCTATATACTTTCTCACCTTAATTAGACCAGTCTCTCTATCAACGTTTACTAATGCCATATGAAATCCGTAAGGTGAAGTGTATGGTGGTTTTGAAACAGTATACACATAAGTAACATCTAAGGAATAACCCATAGAATATCCTTTCTCTATTACCTCTTTAATCCCAACACTTTTCCCAGACTTCTTGTGAATAATCAAACCATCTTTATATTCTAATTCTTCAACGTCCGCATTTAATAACTTAGCCCCAATTTCTATAAATCTTCTCTTTAATTCCTCAGCAGCCTTATACATTGCTGAACCTCCTATTGTTACAGTTCTACTTCCCCAGGTTCCTATTCCATCCTCTATGATCTCAGTATCACCCCATCTCACTTCAATATTTTCTATAGGTATTTGTAAGATATCAGCGACTATTTGTGCAAAGGCAGTACCATCGCCTTGCCCATGTGGACCACTACCAGTAATTATTACAATCTTACCATCACTTTTTGCAAATATTCTAGCAGTTTCCCAAGGTCCAAATGCGGATATCTCAACATACATAGTAGTTCCGATACATTCATTTGGCCCTGCTTCAGACTTTAACTTATTATATAATTCTCTTGCCTTATACAAAATGGAAACATAATCGCCAGAATCATAAGTAATTCCTAAAGCGTTTTTATAGGGAAGTTCTCTAACTATATTTCTTTCTCTTACTTCAAACTCATCAATTCCCAATTCTTGGGAGATTATGTTGATTATTCTCTCAATAAAATACGTAGCCTCTGGTCTTCCAGCTCCTCTATAAGACTGAGTAGGCGGTTTATTAGTATTTACCGCATACTGATCTATCCTAACATTTAAAATCTTGTAAGGACCAAGCATCATTCTTACAGTACTATGAACGTTTCCTATTTCATCCTCATTAGCATCTTGATAAGGTGAGCCTAAATCTGCTATAAGTCTACCTTGTATGCCTAATATAGTACCATCTTTCTTAACACCTACTTTAAATTCCAGCTTCTTATCCCTTCCATGCCCTGCTGATTGCATTTCTTCAGATCTCGTAGGTATCCATTTTAATGGTCTTCTTAACTTTAAGGCTAATTTAGCAACAGCATATTCCTCTGGATGTGTTATTATTTTACTTCCAAACGCTCCTCCAACATCTGGCTGGATAACTCTTATATTGTTAATTCCTAAGAATTTAATTAAATTCCTCCTCAAATGATGGGCTGACTGAGTAGAAGACCATACGGTAAGCGTATTCCCATTAAAATATGCTATTATTCCCCTTGTTTCCAATGGATTTGCGATAACTCTTTGATTATATAACTCTCCCTCAATAATCTTATCAGCATTTTTAAAACTCTCCTCAACGTTTCCAGCTTCCCATTTTTTATACTCATAAATATTTGTCTCCTTCTTAGTGTAAACTTTTATCTTGTTTTCAATAGCTATTTCTGGATTTATAACGTATTCTAGATCTTTGTATTCAACTTCTATACTTTCTAGCAAATCGTAAGCCTCGTATCTATCCCTTGCAACTACTGCAGCTATTGGCTGTCCAACGTATGTAACCTCTTCAGTTGGTATTGGAAAATCTTTATTAGGGTTTATGTCTTTTCCAGTAAAAATATTATTCCCACTAGTCTTTACTGTTATTTTTGCATGAGGTTTTGTTGATCTAAGAAATGCTACAAATAATGTTCCCGGTATCTCAATATCATCAACGTAAGTAGAACCACCAGTTAAAAATTTATAATCCTCTAACCTTTTAATCGGTTGCCCAACGTACACAATATTATTTAACATTAGATATATTTTTAAGCCTTACTTGAGTACTAGGGTGAGTGGAAAGAAGAGACGTTTTATTATCATTATATTTTATTATTATATCTTTCAATAAGTCTTTGTTTACATATATTATAGCAAACTTGTCAGCTTCTAATTCTAGTCTTCTTTGGATATATCTTTGTGAAAATAAGGCAAATACTGCAAATAAGGGTACTAGTAGAGGATAGTTTAGAACCGAACTTAACATTATAATCATCAATATAATGAATATTGTCATCTTTATGTGATGATTAAGTTTTATATGGCCTAACTCATGAGCTATTACAGCATTTATGTGTTCATCATCCTCTTTATTTAGTAAGCTACTGGTTATTACTATAAACTTTCCCCAAATAGATGTAAAAGAAAAGGCATTATTTGAGTTTGAATTTAATACGAAAATTGGATAATTATCGAGTATGTATAACCTCTTTATTACCTTTTTAAGAATTATTGCCGGTAATACTATAAACTCTAATACAATAATCAGTGGGACTAAAGCGAAAGTAATAAGCAAATTCACATATTATATTACGAAGGTAATACTATATATCTTTTTTAAGCTTGCCATGGAAAATCTAAATGTGAAAGCTGTACTACTTGAGGATTGCAAGGTTGTTATAAAAGATATAGAAGTACCTAAGCTTCAAGAAGGTGATGTTTTAGTTAAAATGAAGGCTTGTGGATTATGTGGAACTGATTTAGAGAAAATTTCTTGCCAATACGTAGCATCACAACCAATATTAGGCCATGAGCCTACTGGAATTGTTGAAGAATCTACTGTAGATTGGTTAAAAAAAGGAGATAGAGTTTTTGCTCATCATCATGTTCCTTGTTATGAATGTTATTATTGTAGAAAAGGGAGTCCTACTATGTGTCCATATTATAGGAAAACTAATTTAGACCCTGGAGGATTTGCAGAGTATTTCAGAGTTCCAGCATGGAATGTGAAAAGAGGTGGAATACTAAAATTACCAGATAATGTTAGTTTCGATGAAGGGGCTTTTATCGAACCATTAGCTACAGTAGTAAGAGCGCAAAGAAGAGTTAGAATAGACGAAGGTGATACAGTTTTTATTGTTGGAGCTGGTCCAATGGGTTTATTGCATGCAGCAATGGCTAAGGTAAATAGAGCTGGAACTATTATAACATCAGATATAAGCGATTTTAGAGTTGATTTTAGTTATAAAGTTGGTGTGAATTATTCTATAAATTCAAAGAAAGTTAATGTTGTTGATGAGGTTAAGAAATTAACAGATGGTAGAGGAGCTGATGTGACTATTGTTGCATCTGGTTCACCGAGGGCTATACTTGATGGGTTATATTCAACTAGAAAGGGAGGAAGGGTTTTACTATTTGGAGTTCCATATAAAGGTACTATACTTAATTATGATATAAGTGAGTTGCTTAATAATGAGATTTCGATAATATCTAGTAATGCTGCAGTAGAAGAGGATACTAGGGAGGCACTTAATATAATAGCATCTAAACGAATTGATGTAACTAAATTGATCACAAATAAGTTTCCTTTAGAGCAGTTCAATGAGGCCATAAGGGTAGCTAATGAGGGCAAATCCATAAAGATAATAATATATGATTGAAATTATAACCAGATAGAGTATTAACGTTAGCCTAAATAATTTTAATGCGTTAATAACATCTTTTTCATCTGGCAATTCCCCAAACCCCACAGTATAACTTCCTACTTTTTCTAACTTCACATTTAACAAACCTGAAGCAATGCTTATTGGGTATTTAGCATTTATACTCTCCATTTTCGTCTCTTTTAGAACTTTCAATGCTTGTTTAGCGTTAAAACCTAATAATATTCCTGCTATTATCATTAAAAGTCCAGTTAGTCTAGCAGGCAAGAAATTTAATATAGTATCAACTTTCGCAGAAAACCATCCTTCTTTTATTAACTCCTTAGTCTTATAACCAACCATACTATCCATAGTATTCGCTAATCTCTGTAACATAGCTCCAGGAAGTCCAAGGATTAGAAACCAGAAAAGAGGTGAAGTTATTCCATCAACTGTACTTTCAAATAATGACTCAATTAGGGCTGAAGCTATATGACCCTTACCGCTTTTGCTCAAATCACGCCTAACTATTTGTTGTGCATAATATCTAGCATTTTCATCAAGCTTAGAACCCCTTTTAACTATATCATAAAGCATCTTTATAGAGAAAGTAGTTTTCAATGAGAAGGCTAGAATAATTATCTTTATATATATTGGTATATTTATTAAAATAGGCAATACCGTAAATATTAATAAAACTGGTATAACAGAGATTATCCAAATTAATATGCCATATAAATATCCCATATAATTTTTTATTAACTTTTCAGATATCTTTCCAGTCCATACTACTGGATGAATGTATATTGGAGGTTCAGAAAGGGTTAGATCCCATATTATCGCAAGTGCAAGAACGAGAAGCACAAAAGAGATAATATAGAGTAGTTTAAATTGGTTACTTCGTTAATAAGTAAGAATAAGGGAAAAGATAAGGTTATGAAAGCACCAGTTATGTCTCCAGAAGACCCACCAAGTGAAGAACATATTTTGTAAAATATTACGTATAATATTATATAAGCTATAATACTGTATAGTGAAAGAAACACTATACTCTCTATAATTATTATACTAGTCCTTCCTTTTAAACTCTCATGAAATATTTTTCCCAAAAAACTCTCTGGCATGGGCTTTATTGTGCCCAATGCAGACAAGCTTAACGATCTTGATAGTACATCTGCAGATATCATGCTTAATAAGCTTAAGATTGATATACCATTTAACTTAATTAGAGCAACTATCTGAATACTTAAGTAGAGTATAAGTAAACCTATTCCACCAGACCCCACTTGTGTATCTTTTAACGCTCTTATTTTTCTTTCCCTATCTCCCTTAACCATTAGTGCATCTCCTAAATCCAATAAACCATCTAAATGATTAAATCCCCTTAATAATTCTATTATGCCTAGCAATAAGATACTTGCCAAATTAGCAAAAAATATGTATAATATTGAATACGATAAGAACTCTATTATGCCTAGCAATACTCCAACTATTATGGGGGCTAAGAAAGAGTATTTGGCTATTTCATCTATACTATAATTACTCTTAACTGGTATTGCAGAGAAGAAAGAGAGCTGTCCTATAATAATCTTCTTAATCATGTATAATTTTATTTAATTGCTCACTGATATGATTTAGTGTCATTAATAATAGCCTCGACTATGAGCGATTCTGGTAAATCATTTCTTACTACTGGTTTAGTTAGAATATTGAATTCGAAACCGCTTAAGATTCAAAATATGTCTCTTAATAGCATATCCACATGGGATGGTGGAGAAATAGCGTTTATTCAAGCGTATCAGGCTATAGGAGCCGGTCTTAGGCCAGAGAGGTACATGAATCCCATATTACTAAAGCCTATGGGTAAAGGGGTAGAAGTGATCTTTATGGGGAGATCCTTAGGAGTAATGAAGGGGGATGAGTATTATGATTTGGCTAATAAAGTATTATGGGAGGAAATAAGACCTTTATTATCTGACGATTTTATAATAGAAGCTGCTGGAGGAATAGGTGAACCCAATTTCATAGATAAGGATCTTACAGCTATAAAGGTGATAAAAGAGAAAAACATACCAGTGATTTTAGTTTTAGATATTGATAGAGGTGGGGCTTTTGCATCAGCATATGGAACTTATATGTTATTGCCAGAATCCATAAGAAGTAATCTGAAAGGCTTCATTATTAATAAATTTAGAGGGGAAGAAAAATTTCTATACGATGCAATAAAGTGGCTAGAGGAAAAAACTGGGATGAAATATTTAGGCTATATTCCCTTTCTTGAAGATATTTCAATAATGCCAGAGGATTCTATGAATATTCATAATTTTGGTGAGGGAGATGTAGAAGTAGCAATTATAGCTTATCCTTATATGAGCAATTTTAACGAATTTTATGCATTAAAAAAGTCAAATTCAAGAGTATATTTTGCTAAGAATCCGAAAGAAATTTCTAGAGCAGATCTAGTAATTTTGCCAGGAAGTAAGAACACTTTGGAATCTTTAGTTTGGTTAGAAAAAAGGGGATTTATACCTTATTTAAAAAACAAAAAAATATTAGGAATTTGTGGAGGATTTCAGATTTTAGGGAAAAAGCTAATAGACCCATATGGAATCGAAGCTGGTTTTCCTTCAGAGTTTAATGGGTTAGGAATATTCGATTTTGATGTTTACTATAGAAAAGAGAAAACTGTTTCTATAACTAAAGCTATTTCAGATTTCGGTCAAATAGAGGGTTATGAGATAAGGAGGGGTGTTATAGAGTATAAAGGAGAAAAACCATTATTAAAAATCATAGAAAGAAATGGAGAAAAAGTAAGTATAGATGATGGAGCGTATAATGGTAATTCAATTGGATTAAGCATACATGGCAGTTTATTCTCTGAGGGAGGAAAAATGATTATGAAAGAAATGGGTATTGAAGTATATTCCTCATCTATGATAGAGGAAATTCAGAATCAGGCTAGAGAGGTAGAGATGATTTTAAGGAAATATGTGTATATAGATGAAATAGCTGATATTTATAAGCGATAAAATTCTATTTTTAAACAACATGTTTGATCCTCGTTCATTTATAGAAGAAATTTCGCCACAGCTTAGGGAGAAGGTAGGGAATGAAAGAGTATTAGCTGCAGTAAGTGGAGGAGTAGATAGTGTTACGGCTGCTGTTCTCGCAAGTAAAATACTAGGAAATAGGATTATCCCAGTTCTAATAGATACTGGATTTTTAAGAAAGAATGAAGTAGAGATGGTAAAAAATTATCTTAAGGATTTTCTCCCAAATTTGATAATAGTTGATAGAAAAGAGAATTTTATATCAGAACTTGAAGGCTTATCTGATGCTGAAGAGAAGAGAAAGAAGTTTAGAGAATTATTTTACTCTACAATAGCTTCTTTAATGGAAGAATTTAATACGACGTATCTAATGCAAGGTACTATAGCTGCAGATTGGGTAGAAACGCAGGGTGGTATAAAAACTCAACATAATGTTTTAGTTCAGATAGGTATAGATACACAAAAACAATGGGGTTTTAAACTTATTGAGCCTTTAGCGGATTTATATAAGAATGAAGTAAGGGAACTAGCTAGATATTTAAAATTACCCAAGGAAATTTCTGAAAGACAACCTTTTCCTGGCCCTGGTCTTTTAGTAAGGGTTTTAGGAAAAGTAACTAGAGAGAAATTAGAAATAGAAAGAGAGGCAAATTACATTGTAGAGAAATATCTTTACAATTTAAATTATTCTCAATATTTTGCTGTAACATTTGAGAGTAGTGGAGAAATGAGAGAAATAGAAGGAATTAGAGCGTATTTATACAATGTTAAGGCTACTGGTGTTAAAGGAGATGTAAGGGCTTATGGGAGTGTGGCTAAGATAGCTTGTAATTCTATAGATAATGTAAAACAATTAGTAGACACTCTCGTTAAATACGATATTACCCATGTTCTCTGTTCTGTGAAAGAGAGAGACACTGGAGACTATTCTATTGCAGTAAGGGCAGTTACGACAGAAGATTTTATGACAGCAGATTATGCTAGAATTTCTCAAGATATATTAAATAAAATATCTGATGAAATTCTTGAAAAAATACCTAAAATTAAAGAAGTACTTTATGATGTTACGTCTAAACCTCCAGCTACAATTGAATTTGAATAGACTTAAAAAATTATTTATTTATTTTCTCTAATAATTGTATTCTCTTTGCGGGGTGTGGGTGATCCATGAATATATCAGCATACCATGGTATTTTAGCTGTCTTCCAAACTTCTACCAATTCTCTAGCATTCCATGTGGGAACTTCTTCGATAGCATTAGTGAAGAATAGCATACTAGCCAATTGATTTGTTGAATTCTTTTTCTTAAACTTCTCTACGGCATTTGGATCCATGGATAGAGTTAATTTTGCTAATGCTAACTGTAAGTTTTCTCTTCCACCTGGTACTGTCAAAGCTGAATTAACATCAGCATAAGCTTCTCTCATTCTATTTAGGAATAATAAGAATAATTGAAATACGAAACTCACTGCCATCATCGCTATTCCTATGAGGAATAATAATCCTCCATTATTTCCCCTCTCATTGCTCCCACTAAATATCCCTCCCCAGAACAACCACAATCCTAAATAGTAGATTAATGCTGGGATTAAGCCTACTGCCATCAATAGTTCAACATCTCTATGTTTAAGATGTCCTAACTCATGTCCTGCAACTGCTTTTATCTCTTCTTTATTCAGTAATTTTAGAATAGGTAGTGTAAAGGCAATCCTTTTTCCTGCAATTGGACTTCCATATGCAAATGCATTAGGGAAAGGTACATCAGCTATATAAACTTTCGGAACTTCTCTGAATCCATTATATTGGGCAACTTCAGATACGATATTATATAACCAACCATAAGAAGGATCATTAGGAGTCACTTCTACAGTTCTATAAGCCATATTTATTAGGTATGGACCGAATAACCATTGTATTATATTGAAGAAGAATAGGAATATTAATATTGATACTATTAACCCTAAACCAAACGTAGCTCCAAACGCATAGTCTGCTACCGCTAAAGCTAGTGCAAAGCCTAATAATAAAATTCCAATGGTTGCTAAGACCATGTTTAATCTAAGTTTTACTACTGCCCAATTCATACCATGCTAATATATAATAAAAGGGTTTAAATTAGTTTTCGCAAATCTAATAAATGATGAAGGAAGAGTTTGTTAAGGAATACATGAAAAATAATGTTATAGTTGTTGATAAAAATACTACTTTGAGAGATGTTGCAAAAATTATGACAGAAAATAATGTAGGCTCAGTAATTGTTGTAGATAATGGAAAACCCATTGGCATAATAACTGAACGGGATATAGTAAGAGCTATAGGAAGAAATAAGGACTTAAATAATAAGGCTGAGGAAATAATGACATCATCACTAATAACTATTAAGGAGGACTCACCAATAACTGGTGCTTTAAGTTTAATGAGATCGTATAATATAAGGCATTTACCAGTTATAGATAATGAAGGGAATTTAAAAGGTATTATTTCAATAAGAGATATAGCTAGGGCAATAGATGATGCGTTAGAAGGATAATTTTTTCATCTTTTTTGTTTTATATGGTTATTAGTAATGGCTAAAATAAAGATTGATAAAAGCTGGTATGACATCTTAAAGAAGATTAGTGAAGATAGAAAGATAACAATTAGTGAGCTAGTTAATAATATAGTTAATTCAAATGATGTTTGCTTAAACTTACCTTACATTCCTCCATCCGATTATAAGGAACTAAATGTTTCTATAAAAAATTATTACTCTAGTTCTCATATCGAAAATAAAATACGTTATTTCCTTTTTTGTAGGTGAGTGTTGTGGAAAAAGATGAGAAAGAGAGAGTTAGATTTACTAGAATAGGAATTTCTAATTTACTATTAAGGTTATTTATAGCACCAATTTCATTTATTTTTACATTTTTAGTAGCACATTATTTATCAAATTATCCATATAATGAGACTTATTTTGCAGCATGGCAAACGCTTTACGTTTTCACTATTGGGTATTTTACAATCCCTGCTGATCTTTTCTCTTTAATAACTTCTAGGTACTCAGCAGAAAAAAGAAGTGTTGGAGGAATAGTACTACTAAATCTTTTATCTGGTATTTTAGCAAGCATGATTTTCATAGTCTTAGTTCCTTATTATATGTTTTTAACTAAACTCAACATTCCTCTCTATTTCTATTCAGCAGTATCGTTAATAGTCTTAACTTACCTATTGAAAATTACTAATGCAATAGCACAAGGCAGAACACCTAAAATAGTCGGTGTTTCAGCTACTATTTTCCAAATTTTGAGGTTAGCTTCCGGCTTGATTTTTATGTATATATATAACTTTTCAATTTTGGCAGTAATCTTAGCTTATGATATAGGATATCTAGCTCAAATTTTATTTAATTTATTCTTCATTAGAGCAAATCTTAAGATAGATTTTAAAATAGCTATTGCTGCATTAAGGAAATCATTAGTGTATATAGCTAGTTATTTACAGTATATTTTAGAAGCGTCAATTGTTTGGATAGCCTTAGCTATAACTGAGTCCAATCTTATAGTAGCTTATTTTGAATCTGCAGTAATTATAAGTAATATTCAAATATGGTCTCAATCCGCATATACTGGGTTAATTGCTAAATTAGCTGAGGATAAGAATCCTTCAACTATCTCAAACGCGATAAAACTTTACTCTTTAGCTGGTTCATTATTTCTCATGATCATATATTTAGATGGTTATGGTTTATTGCATAAACTAAGACCAGATTATACTGCAGCTATTATTGCATTATATATTTTAACATTTTCAAATTTTATAAGAGGTATTTATACAATTTTCTATCAGAGTATTACAATGGTTGATAAAACATTATCAGTAGAGTCTAAAGAAGAATTCAAGGGTTATGTAGCGCGATTGACTACTATGAACATGGGTCTTTCATTAATAGGCCTAGGAATATCCTCTCTTTTAATTTATCTTCTATCCTCTTACCCTCCTTACATAATAGCAGGAGTTATGAGTATAGGAATTTTAACTAATTCGTTTTCTATGTTATTTACCTCATACAAAACTTCTAAAAGTTTATATAATTTCTCTTTTCCAAAGAGAGAATTTTTACTACCATTGGCATTAGGCATAATTGCAATTCCATTTTCTATGTTATACAAACCCGTAAGTTTCTTAAGCATGGGTAGTTACGCGCTTCTAGGTATTTTAGTATTTAGTGTGATTAATTATTTCGGTAATCCTTATGGGAAACAGATAATCATAACGGCTATAAGAGAATTTAAGCAGAAACATGTTAGTATATAGGTATGATAGGATTCGAAATTCGAATGGCAAGATTATTTGAAAAGGGTAGAGCGTTTGTTGTAGCCTTAGATCATGGTCTAGTTATGGGTCCACTTAAGGGAATTGAAAATCCTATAGAAATAGTATCTAAGATTGCAAAAAATGGTCCAGACGCATTGCAGATGACTCCTTCAATGGCTAAAATAGTTAAAGAGAATTTCTTTTCTAGGAACTCCCCTTTACTTATAGCTAGGTTAGATACTACAAACACATTTAGAAAAGACTACAAGCCTTATAACCAAGGTTATTATTCTTCAGTATATACAATTAAGGATGCAATAAATTGTTATGCGGATGCTGTAGTTACATATTTAGTTGTTGGTTATGGTGATGATGGAGTTGAAGGATACAACATTTCAAAATTAGCGGAATTAAGAAAGGAGGCTAATGATTATGGGATTCCATTTATTATTGAACCATTATATGTTACTAAAGATAGTTCAGATTCGGTTAGAGAAATTAATTTAGTCAAATATGTTACTAGATTAGCCTCTGAGATAGGTGCTGATATACTAAAAGTTGATTATACTGGAAATAAAGAGGATTTTAGAGAAATAGTAAAAGTTGCTTTCTCTCCTATTTTAATTAGAGGAGGTCCAAAAACTAATACTAATGAGGAGTTTTTGAAAATGCTAAAAGATGCATTAGATGCGGGAGCTAGGGGTATTACTGTGGGAAGGAATTTATGGCAATCTAATGAGCCGGATAAATTAGCTAGGGCTATTTCAAAAATAGTTCATGAAAATGTAGACATTGGAGAAGCTTTAAAAATTTTAAAATAATTTTTACTTGATGCAGTTAAATAGATTAACAAACTATTTCTTTTATATTGCGTTAATAGTTCTAATTTCAATTTACACTTATGAGACCGTAATTACTTTTGCTCCAATTAACGGATATATTGGGGATGAAGTATGGTATCCTACTGCAGCATATAATATGCTAAAGCTAATATTTCACGTTAATATTCCCATGACTCAAATAGGATATCCAAATGAACAAAATATTCAAACATATCTTAACCCTGAACACCCTCCTTTAGCTAAATACATAATGGCTTTATTCATATATTTTATGGGCTATTACCCTATAGCCTGGAGACTTCCTAGTTGGATCTTAGGCGATTTAATCCTAATAGTAGCATTTTTCTTAGCTAAAAGGTTAATAGGAAATGGAACATTAGGTAACTTATCTGGATTACTTTCATCATTATTAATAGCATTAGATCCTAACGTATGGGCGCTTCATGGTATAGCAATACTTGATATCTACGTATCTTTCTTTAGCCTATTATCCCTTTACTTCCTTATAAAAGATAAGCCATTATGGGCAGCTATAACTCTAGCCTTAGCAATGGCTTCAAAGGAATCAGCTTACGTGCTCATCTTTCCATTTCTTTATTATTTAGGCGAATTAACTAATAGTGTAAAAAATAGGACTATCTATGGGTTAGGTATTCCAATACTAGTGTACGTGCTGATCTCAACCCCATTGATTGTATATTATGGGAGTATTACCGCATGGCTAGATGCTACTATACTTCATCGTGCAGTATGGGATATTACTAATGGTCATATAACATTGACTGCAACATCGCAGATTTCAACACCTTGGGATTGGTTCTTGAATATTCACCCATTTTATTTAGGCTATAATTTATATGCTTCAACTAATCCTTACTTAATGATACTTTGGATTATAACTACTCCATTAGCTTTTATATTCAAAGATAAGAAGTTGATCACAGTTACTATGTGGGCATGGACTGAATGGATAGGGTTTGTTATAGTTTACATTCTTGGTAATCATACCTTATTTAGTTTTTACGTTACTGACTTTATGCCAGTTGTGGATACTTATGTAGTTGTATCTCTATTTAGACTTATTCAAAAGATAAATATTCTTAAGTAATTTTTTTATATTATAACTAGAAGAACTTAAATACTCATTGACTAAAACTATTTTTCGGATGTCAAATTCATCAATTAGTAAGACACAAGAAAAGCAAGAGCCTAAAAGACATCTAAGTTTTATTGATATAGTATTTCTTTCAATGGGTGGACAATCACCATTCCTTAGTATTCTCACCTACGGTATTACAGTATTTTTATTAGTTGGTGCTTTTGCTCCTATTGCAATAATTTTGGGAACTCTATTAGTTTTAATTAATGGGCTAGTAGTTTATGAGCTTTCAAAGCGATTTACTAAAGAAGGGGGATATTATACTTATGTTTTCTATTCATTAACTAAAAAGCTAGGTTTTGAGACGGGTTGGTTATATCTATTTTATTCAACGACTTATGGTGTAGCCTACATTTATGGGGCTTCTTTTATACTTTATCACGTTTTAGGTATAAATCCATGGATATCTGGATTAGGTTTACTTTCTATAACATCCTTATTTAGTATTATGGGAATTAGGATTAGTACAAAATATGCAATAGTAACTAGCTTACTTGAGATAGGCATAATGACCTTACTAGCAACATTATTTATCCAATCTACTGGATTTCATTTTTATAATCCCTTTTCCTATAATATTAATTTAGATGGTTTAGCTTTAGCAATACTCTTCGGCTCTGGTATACCAACTGGTTATGGCTCTATAACGCCAATTTCTGGAGAAGCTAAAGATGCTAGAAGAACAGTTAGTAGTGCTATAATAACTGTTATCTTGCTAGGAGGCTTATTAGCAGCTTTTGATGTTTATGCAATAGGTGATCATCTATTATTTTTCCATATTCCCATTCAAAGTGTAGATATTTTATCTTTAATAAAAAATAGACTAGGATTAGTAACTTTCATATTCGTAATATTCGCTGCATTAAACGATGGAATTTTAGGTAGTTTATCTTTCCTTACAGCTACTTCCAGAACAATATTCGCTATGGCTGCTACTGGTTTTCTACCTAAAATTTTTAGCAAGTTTGAAAATTATAGAGGTCCAATAAATGCTATATTTCTCTCAGTAGCATTCTATTTTATAACTACGATTATTGGCCTTTACTTTATAACTAATCCTTTTATCGCCTTTGGTTTTATGGGCTCTGTTGCATTACTTGCTAGTCTTTTTGTTCATATAGCTTCAAACTTTTCATTAGTAAGAATTTCAATAAGAAAAATTAGGAAAAGAGTACCTCAATTAGTATTAGGAATTGTTGCAGCTATATTTAGCATATATGATTTAATATATTCTATGATGAGTTCAGTCCCACTACAGGTTTATATCTTCATGGGTTGGATAATAATCGGGTTTTTGGTAATAGAAGTAATCAATATGATAGAGGAAGGGAGCGAAGAAGACTAGGAGCTTTAGTTAATAGATCTTGTATTTGTAGTGAAAAATCCTATAAATGGGCATAAACATTTTTAAATGATGTTAAGAAAGGCAGTAATAACGTCAGCAGGAAAAGGAAGTAGGATGAAGCATATAACTAGCGTTTTACCTAAGGCACTATTACCACTATTTGTTACAGAGAATGGAAATAAGGTTACCAGGCCAGTTATAGATCTGATAATCGATTCATTATCTAAAATTGGAATTAACAAATTTTGCATAGTAGTAGGTAAGAATGGCTCTTTATTAATGCAATATTTATTTGATATAACGCCTACTTTTGTCTTTCAGGAATTGCCTAGAGGTTTTGGTGATGCGGTATTAAGGGCTGAGGATTTTTCAGCTAATGAACCTTTCATAGTTCATGCCGATGATGGTGTATTAAATAAAGGCTATGAGTATCTTAAAGCAGTTTTCGAAGAACTATCTCCAGACGCTGTTTTATTCCTGAGGCGTGTTCAAAATCCCCAAAGATACGGTATAGTTGAAGTACAAGATAAGGGGGAGTATAAAGGTCATAAACTATATAAGGTAGTTAACGCAGAAGAAAAACCTCAAAATCCCAGATCTAATTTAGCACTGGTTGCAGTATACGTATTTAAGCCAGTTATATTTGATGGACTTAAGAGGGTTGAGGTAGATCAGAATAAGGAGTTAGAATTAACTTATGGAATACGTAATTTGATATTAGATGGTAAAGAAGTTTATGCATTAGAGATGAAAGAGGATGAGCAATGGCTTAATGTTGGGGATCCTAAAAGCTACTTAGATGCTTTAAACTATTCATTTAAAATGCTTTGAGAATATTATACTATATATGATACTCGTTGGAGTTGATGGAGGGGGAACGAAGACTGTATCAATAGCTTATACTTGTAATGGGGAATTTATAGGCAAGGGTTATGCTGGTCCTGGAAATTTTCATAATGTTGGAGTAGAAGAGGCTGTAAGTAATGTAAGTAAAGCAATTTTCGCTGCAACTAAAGGTATGAAGCCAGATATAGCATATATTGGTTTAGCGGGTATAGATTCTAAATATGATTATAATATTATGTCTGAAGCATTGAAGAATTTAGCTAACAAGGTGTACGTTGATCATGATGGATTTGTAGCATTATATGCGGAAACTAGAGGGGAAGCTGGGATTATAGTTATAGCAGGAACTGGAAGTGTTATAGTTGGATATGATGGTAATAAAAGATTTAGATATGGGGGTTTAGGCTGGTTATTAGCTGATGAGGGCTCAGCTTATTGGGTAGGAAGAGAAGCTTTAAGAATATTAGGTAAGATGTTAGATTCACGAATTCCTAAAACATTACTTGGTGATAAGATAATGAAAAAGTTGGGCATTAATGATTTTGATGATCTGATAAAATGGGCTTATCATGAGGGACATAAGGTAAAGGAGATTGCTTCATTAGCTCCAATAGTTCATGAAGCTGCTAACGAAGGAGATGAGTTTGCATTAGATATATTAAGAAGAGCTGCAGAAGAGTTAGCAACATATGCGGTCCAATTAGCAACTAAAATAAATGTGGACAAAATTTATCTTAAAGGTGGTATGTTTAACTCATCTATATATTTTAGTATATTTAAAGAATATTTGGATAATAATAATATAAAAGGGATAATGGCAGAGCATGAGTCAGAGTACGGTGCATTACTTTTGGCGTTTAAATGTGCTGGCTGTAATCCAGATTTTTTAAACAGGTAATACCACACCTTCACTCCTAATATCAGCAACTCCTATATATTTACCGTTTTTATACTTCATAGCCTGAACTATTCCTACTTCTGGAGAGTAATACTCAGTATATGTACCAGGAACTCCAAGCCTTTTTTCTACTATAACCTTATTTCCTACGAACATAAACCTAGGTGCATAAACCGCCTCATCAATTTCCATGCCATAATCTATATAATATTCTAGAACTTCTGCATGAATTTGTGGTCTTAAATCTCCACCAGCGCATCCAATTATTACTCTTTCATTGTCCTTTTCTGCCATTAATATAGAGAGGGTGTGTAATGGCCTCTTTCTAGGTTCTGGTCTATTATTACCTTCTGAGAACCCAGCACCTCTATTATTAAATGGAATTTCTTCTACTACTATACCAGATCCAAAAGGATAGAATAAACTTTGTATAAAACCTATCTCATTTTCACCATCGCTTACAGCAAAGAATGTAGTATCTCCAGATTCTCTTATCTTAGGTTCAAATCCATATTCAGCTAATTTATTTGATAAATAGCTTTCAGATAATAACTTATCTATTGGGACATTGGCAAACCTAGGATCTGCTACGTATTTATTCCTATCATCATATGCTAAAGCGCTTAACCTTACATGCTCATTAACTCTCCTAACATCATTAAATGGCATCTTATTAATATCAGTTAATTCAATCATCTTCAAAAGCTCTAATCCGGTTACGCCTTGACTATTAGGTGGTATTTCGTAGAGTGTGTATCCTCTATAAGAAGTCTTTATTGTCGTAACTACCTCTCCATGAAATTCTTTAAAGTCATCAAAAGTCATTGGAACCCCTCTTTCCCTTAACCCCTTTACTAGTTCCTCAGATATTTTTCCCTCATAAAAATCTCTAGGATTTCTAGATATTTCCTTCAGAATTCTGCCCATTTTCTTTAATTTTATTTCATCCCCAAATCTCTTATTTCCGTAAACCTTGTTCCAATCTTCAGATAATTTAAAAGAACTTACTATTGCGTGATGAAGTCCTCTACCTACCATAAATCCATTAACAGCTAAGGAAATAGCAGGGCTTAATAGTTCTTGTAAAGGTTTTGAAGCGTAATTTTCATATATAAAATTCCATAAATCAACTAAACCCGGTACCATAACTGTTAAAGGGCTTCTATCATTGTCTATTTTCTCAGCTCTCAATTCTTTAGGAGCCCATCCAGAAGCATTATACGCAATTAATCCTTCAGATGTTTTCGCTAATAGAAAACCATCACCGCCAAGCCCACTAGTATGAGGTATGACGACAGATAATACTGCACTTATTCCTATAGCAGCATCAAATGCGTTACCACCGTTTTCTAGTATTTTAGCTCCTACATAACTTGCAATATAATTTTGTGTTGTGACGATCTTCCTACCTGATGCAGATGGCATAAATATTTAATATATTATTAAGCATAAATACTTATCATTATTATGAAAATACCAGAGGATATAAAAAATAAGTTAAGTGATGGTACTTGTGTTATATGTTGTAACGAGTTTGTAGTATGTATGACTAATGACTATCCTAGACTAAGTAATGCTAGTGCTTTGTTCGAAATAGATAGGGAAGGTAAAGATATAATATTTAGACATATAATAATCGATGATCCTAATAACCCACTAACTGTAGAGTATGGGGTAGATGTTGATTTTGTGAAACAAATATCAGATAAGAAAGAATTAATGATATTATTTGTAGATACCAATTTTAATGAAGAGTCTAGGTTTCGCATAACTTTTTCTAATGAAGAAATAAAGATAATGAGGAAGGAGATAGGTCTTGGAACTTAAGGAATTGCAAAATAAGATTAAAGAATTATATTTTCAGAAAGATTCTGAGAGAGGGCTGTATGCAACATTCACTTGGTTAGTTGAAGAAGTTGGTGAGTTGGCCGAAGCCCTATTATCTGGGCAAAAGGAAAGTATAGAAGAGGAATTAGCAGATGTGATTGCTTGGACAATATCTGTTGCAAATCTAGAAGGCATTGATATAGAAGAAGCTTTAAAGAAGAAGTACAAATTGTAAGTTATGCTAGGTAGAGAGCAATTTTATGATGAACTTAAAAGAGCATTAGAAGATGGGGAGGCGAGATATTATAGGAATTTGGTATTTATAGAAAGAGAAGACTATTTCGATATATTGAAAGAAGTTTTAAACGTTTTCCTCAGTATTAAAAAGGACCCTTCTGTAGCTTATGGTTTCATACCTTGGGCTGATAAATCAAAAGATAGAATGAAAGAAATTAAACAATATTTTTCAAAATTTGATGATATTGATTACGCTAATGCAGAATATTATCTAGGTAATACTTATGATCTAGTTATTTTAGATACTGTGGATAATTTTCAGCCAATAAATATTGGAAGGCTAGTTGACTTGGCTAGAGGAGGAGGATTAATAGTAATATATACAAATAATTTATTAAAGGATAAGGTATTTAGGTCATCAATAGTTAGAAACGGACTAATTAAAGATTTTTATGAAAATAGGTTTAAAAGGAAGTTATATGAGCATGAAGGGATTTTCATAATAGATAATAACGGTTATACAGCTAGACCATTCCATTCTGATATTAAAAATAAGCCAGAAAAGAAAATTCCTAAGTTTACTAGAATGCCAAGAGAATTGCATGAGCTCTCATTAAGCGAAGATCAAAATAGAGTATTAGAAGGATTTAGTTTTCTATTTGGTGGAGGAAGGAAGGCACTTGTATTAACTGCGGCAAGGGGAAGAGGTAAGAGCGCTGTCACTGGCCTTTCCTTAGCTGGTTTAGTAGAGTATTATAAAAATAAGAAAAATACTAAAATTTTTGTTACAGCACCTTCAATAACCAGTTCGTCTCAAGTTATGTTATTTGCAAAAAAGGGTTTAGAGGCGTTGGATGAAGAAATATCAGTAAAAATAAGCGATATTGGTCATATAAGGGCTATTAGAGGAGATGGCTTTAAGATAGAATACATTCCACCTGACGTAGCATTAGAAGAAGAAGGTGAACTATTAGTTATAGACGAGGCAGCAGCATTAGGTGTGAACTATTTAGATATTGCTATGAAAATTTGGAGAAAGGTAGTTTTAGTAACTACTGTGCATGGTTATGAAGGATCTAGCAAAGCTTTTCTCAGATATTTGCGAAGAATGATTGAAAGCAAAAGGATTAAGGTAAAATGGATTAGCATGGAACAACCTTTAAGATATTCTGTGGGTGATCCTATAGAGAAATGGCTATATGATACTTTATTACTAGATGCAGAACCATTAGAATTGCAATCAAAAGAAATAGACAAAATTGTTTATGAAGATGTTGATAAGGGTGAATTATTTGAGGATGATAATAAGTTAAGGTCTGTATATGGAATAATGGTAGCCGCTCATTATAAGAATAATCCCGATGATTTGATGATAATGGGGGATGGTGTACATCATATTATAAAGGCTATGCATACTGAAAATAATATATACATAGCAGCTTGTCAAATAGCTGAAGAAGGAGAATTGAGTAATGAAATGATAGAGCTAGCGTTAAAAGGTGGGACTTTTGATGGAGACCTAATACCAGATAGGATTTTAAAACATGTTAGAATCAAGGATTTTGGAAAACTGAAAGGTTGGAGAATAGTTAGAATTGCTGTTGTTCCAGAATTGCAAGATAAAGGATTTGGAAGTGAGATATTAAAAATGATCTATGAAGAGGCTAAGGAAAAGGGTATTGACTGGGTAGGTTCTTCCTTTATGGCTGATCCTAAAGTACTAAATTTCTGGATTAAGAATAATTTCATTCCAGTTCATATATCTCCTAAGAAGAATGAAAAACTTGGGGATTATCCGGTAGCGGTAATTATGCCAATAAGCGATAAGAGTAAGAAAATAGTTAATATAGCAGCATATGCCCTAAAGGAAAAACTCCTTAACACTTTGCACGACGTTTACTATAATATGAGTCCAGAAGTAGCTAGATTATTATTAAAGGGGGCTAAGGCTAATAAGGATGTATTCATAAGTCCAATATTGGTAGATAAGGTAGTATCCTTTCTCCAAGGCACAAGTCCTTATGAATCAGCTGCAGACGGAATACATATGCTTACCTTAAAGTATTTTTGGGATTCTGAAAGAGATTGGAGTTTAACTAGAGATGAAGAAATAGCATTGATAGGGAAGGTAATACAAGGTAAACCATGGAGTTATGTTTCGCAAATACTAGGCATTAATAGATCTCAAGTTTATGAGTTGATATATACCGCAACTGCGTTATTGATGAATAAATATTATAACCTATCTGCTGATTCTAAAGTTGGTTTAGAATTAGATCAGGTGATGAACAAAAAATGATGATAGATGATATGATGCACCTCAGCTGAGTTCTTTGTGTTTATAATCCAATACTGTTTATTATTATAGCAACTACTGTTAATATCGAAAATAATTGATGAAAAGCTACTGAAGCCCCAGGCTTTAATGGGTTTCTATTTGTTGATTCCCAAACCCATAATCCAATCAATATTTCTAAAATAGTAAAAATGAGTGTAAGCCAATAATGTAAAAGTATAGTAGCTAAAATAAATATGATAGCAGATATTCCATGTATAATCCAACCAATTTGTAACCAAACATTCCTTTCACTCTCTTTTGCCCAAGGTGTACCAATTTTTAACTTCATTCTTCTAGTACCAGTTACTACACCACCCATGAATATAACAAAATATAGGAAGTGAGGTGGAATTATTGCACTAATTAAAAATGAAACGATATTAAGCTTAAATATTTGTAAGCCTTGTAAGGTTATGAGGAAATAGGTTACAAATGTAGTATAAGCTGCAATATTATGGAATCCTTGAAAGATAGAAGGCAATTTTCCAGATAAAACGTAAAGTGTTGCCATACCTAAAAGAGCGGTAAATATTACGGCGATGAATCCAATTGCAGATATTATGGATGGATGGATAATTAGTATTACTATAGAAAGAATTCCAACAATTGTAGCTAATATTCTATGTATGGCTTCTGGATCTTTTTTTGCGGCTAGTTGCATGATATCGTTTGTGTAAGGCCAGTTAGTGCCTAAAGACAGACCATATCCATAACCTTCTACTATTCCTCCAAAAACTATTGCAGTTGCTGCAAGTAAGGCCTCGAGTGCTGATAAATATGTTACTATCATAATTTTTAATTAGTCTTGAACGATTAAAAATGTCTTTTGGTTTTCGTTTAATAAAGAGGACTTTACCATGCTTAAAATTTATACATTCAAAAAATAGTTGATTTGGGAGAAAATTTATTAATACTATTTCAATATTTTTCATTGATGGCAGAAGAAAAAGTAGGCTTAGTAAAACTCTCCATAAGATGGATAACCGCTATATTATCAGCTTTATGGGCAGGAGTACATTTAGTATTGACTCACGCAATCTTACCTAATCCCACTGCCACTATGATATACGACACATTCTTCGGATTTACATCAGCACTAGCAATAATAGCTTCTGTTTTAATAATAAACGGTTTAAAATATTCATATCCATTGATAACGGCATTCTATGTTATTGATCTAGCCTTACTAAGCGAGACAAGATTTGGACCAGCGTTATTTATAGGTAAAAAATTGTCCTTCAATATTTACGTTTACACTTCCTTTATATTAGATGTGATCCTAATAATTCTAACCTTGCTCCTAATATTTATTGAAAAAAGAAAAAGTTAAAGTTTTTCTATTTCCTCCTTTATTATTTTTACTCCCTTAATTGCTAATTCCCTTTCTATAACTAATGGTGGTTCTATTCTAATAGCAGATTCTCCAGCACCTATGGCTAACACTCCTCTTCTAAAAGAATTGTACAGAACCTTTTCTAAACCTTCATAAAATGGTTTACCATCTTTTCTTAATTCTGCAGAAATAAGTAAGCCTAATCCTCTAACATCATATAAATATTGTGACTTCGTAGACTTTAACTCCTCAACTATTTCTTTACCTAAACTACTAACATGGTCTAATAACTTAGGAACCTCTTCTAACACTACTTTAGAAGCAGCTAAAGCTAATGGGTTTCCTCCAAAAGTATTAGCATGAGAACCAGGTGGTAGGTTCATTATTTCTTTCCTACCCACTACAGCACCTAGCGGTATTCCACCTCCTATAGCTTTTGCCAAACAGATAAGATCTGGTGTCACATTAAAGTGCTCAAAAGCAAACATTTTTCCAGTCCTACCAATTCCAGTCTGAACTTCATCCAAAATTAATAATATACCGTATTTTTTAAGTATGTTATTTAATTTATAAAAGAAATCCTTCGGAGGTACTATAACACCTCCCTCTCCTTGTATTGGTTCTGCAATAAACGCAGCTATCTCTCCTGGATCAACAATCTTTTTGAATAGCCAATCCTCTATGAATCCTAACAAACTTTCTGTACAATCTTCTTTACATAATGGATTTCTCTTATCTGGATAAGGAATTAAATACGTTGATGGTAATAATGGTGAGAACGATTTTCTCTGAATAGCTTTGCTCGATGTAAATGCTAAAGAGCCCAAAGTTCTTCCATGAAATGAATTCATAAAGCCTATTATCCATTGTCTACCAGTATGGGCTCTCGCTATTTTTATTGCACCTTCTACGCTTTCAGTTCCACTATTTGTATAAAATACTTTAGCAGAATATGGCATAAAAGACGCTAACTTTTTCGCAACTTCTACTGCAAGTTCATAATAAAAATCAGTTAAACTGTAGTGGAAAAATTTCTCCATTTGTTCCCTTACAGCGTTAATTATTTTTTGATTCCTATGACCTAAAGCTAATACTCCTATTCCCGCATTAAAGTCTATATACTCTCTTCCCTCAACATCATAAACTAGAGATCCTATTCCATGATCTATTACTAATGGATACCATCTTTTAAATGACTGCATTAGATATTCTTCATCCTCTCTTATTATATCGTAAACACGCTTTTCCATAGTTTAAATATCGAATCTAAAGTATATTAGCTTTTCCTTAAATCGTAATTACTTATTCGTAATAGTATAAATTTCGTATATGTGATGATTATTCATATTATAAATAAAATATTATCAAATTCTCTACATGATAAAGTTAAAATTTTATATTGTGTTAACTATACTTCATTATGAATAGCGGTAAAGCTCTCCTTTCTCTTCTTAAAGAATACGGAGTAGACAAGATCTTTATAGTATCTGGAACCGATTATGCGTCAATAATAGAGTCTGAAGTAGAAGATAGTAAATTACCAGAGCTAGAAGTAGTACCTCATGAAATAACTGCTATATCTGCAGCAATAGGCTATTCTCTAGGGAATAAATTAGGTGTAGTTGCTATTCATACCACACCTGGTACTGCAAATGCTCTAGGCGGTATAATGAGTGCTTTCACTTCAAGAATACCTCTTATGGTAATAGCTGGTAGAAGTCCCTATACTGAAAAAGGCAGTACTGCGAGTAGAAATTTAAGAATTCATTGGACTCAAGAGGCTAGAGATCAAGGAGAACTAGTAAGACAATATGTTAAATATGATTTTGAAATTAGATTACCTGAACAAATACCAGCAGTAGTAGCTAGGTCAATTCAAATAATGTTGAGTGAACCAAGAGGTCCAGTATATTTAATTTTGCCTAGAGAAGTGAGCATAGGCGAGGTTAATGAGGTTAAAAGAATTCCAATGGATTATTATGAGCCTGCACCTTCTCCAGAAAAGTTAAAGAAGGCTAAAAATATGCTAGAAAATGCAGAAAGACCAGTTATAGTTACTTGGAGGTCTGGAAGGAGGAGAGAGTGGTTTGAATCTTTAAAGAATTTTGCGAATAAATTTAACATACCAGTAATAAATTACGTTGGTGAGGTTCTAAATTATCCAGCTAATGGTATAATGGCTTTAGACAAGTACGACATCAGAAAGTCTGATTTATTATTAGTTGTGGAAGCGGAAGTTCCTTACTTTCCAAAGAAATTAGACATAGATATTCCTATAATAAAAATAGATGTTGAACCATCATATTCTTATATACCTTATTATGGGTTTAGGTGTGACTTATGCATTCAATCAACACCTACCAATTTCTTTGATTACATCGAAATCAAGCCTAAAGATGCTGAGGAGATAAAAGAACTAAAGGCTAGGCAAGAAGAGGAAAAGAGAAATGAGATAAACAAGTTAAGGGATAGGAAGCCAATTCATCCTAAGTATTTATCTTATGAAATAGGGGA
Source organism: Saccharolobus sp. (assembly GCA_038734615.1). Classification (GTDB taxonomy): domain Archaea; phylum Thermoproteota; class Thermoprotei_A; order Sulfolobales; family Sulfolobaceae; genus Saccharolobus. Next base: position 80,069 of record JAVYOH010000002.1, read on the forward strand.
AATAGTATCTTCAAATGATTTAGTAGTATTCAATGAGTATCAATTCAATCCTAAATATGCTAAATTAAATGATTTTGGCACTTATTATTCAGATTTATCTATAGGGTATTTAGGTTTTGCATTGGGAGCTTCAGTAGGTTATAAAATGGCTACTGGAAAAGATGTTTTAGTTACAACTGGTGACGGTTCCTTTATTTTTGGTGTGCCAGAAGCGTTTTACTATATAGCTTACAAGTATCCAGTAATGGTAGTAATTTATGATAATGGGGGTTGGTTAGCATCTGCTGAAGCTGTAGATGAAGTTTTTCCAGAGGGGTTAGCAAAGGCTAAGAAATATTATCCTGGGGCAGAATTTACACGATTTGAGATAGGTAAGACTGTAGAAGCTTTTCATGGGTATTATGAATTAGTTGAGGAACCAGATCAGATTAGACCAGCGTTATTAAGGGGATTAGAGAAGGTTAAGAAGGAGAAAAGAATATCAGTTATTCAAGTTATAGTGGATAAGGTGAGGTAATTGAGGTTTTGTGATAAGGAAATATCACAAATAGGTTTTGGTACGTGGAAAATAGGAGGTGGTTATTGGACACCAGATTACTCTAAGGACTCATATTATGTAGAACTATTAAAATACGTGATAAGCAAAGGGATAAACGTTATTGATACTGCAGAAATGTATGGTGGCGGGCATTCTGAAGAATTAGTAGGTAAAGCAATCAAAGATTTTGATAGAGAAAAGGTTTTTATAATAACCAAAGTATGGCCTAATCATCTTAAATATGATGATTTAATCAAATCAGCTAAAGCTAGTTTAAAAAGACTTGAGAGTGGTTATATAGATTTATACTTAATTCATTGGCCTAATACTTCAGTTCCATTGGAAGAGACTATAAGGGCTATGGAGTATTTAGTAGATCAAGGAATTACTAGATGTATAGGTGTTAGTAATTTTGATGTGCCACTATTAAAGGAGGTAATGTCACTAACTAGAAAGTATGAAATTGTAGCAAATGAAATAGAATATAATGTATTAAATAAGAGTGCTGAAAGAGATATAATACCATTTTGCGAAAAAAACAATATAAAGATAATAGCGTACTCGCCTCTAGCTAAAGGCAACTTAAAGGATATTAAGATAATAGAGAAAATTACAGGTAAATATAATAAGACTCCTATTCAAGTAATGTTAAACTACTTACTTAGGCGCTCTATTCCTATACCTAAGGCCTCGAGCAAAGAACATGTAGATGAAATCTTAGGTGCTATTGGCTGGAGTTTAAGTGATGAAGATTACGAAATGATTAGGAATCTATAATAGAAGACTTAAATAATACTTAAAATAAATATGGTATTACCGTGTTAGAAGAGAAACTTAAGCAAGTTTATGGAATTGACAAGTATGGAGTTAATGTACCAGAGTGGGTTGATAGTATTAAAATAGATTTCGTTAAGGAAATAATAGGAGAAAGGTTACATGAGGCTAAGGTTTGGATAAATAATATGAATGAGGTACTTAATGAGGCCAAGGAAAAATTAAACATAAAAGGTTGGCTATTTAGTAAAGAAATGACAAGTTTTACTAAAGATCCATTAGCACATTTAGTAAAGAAATTATTCATTTATTTTCACGATCTAATTAGAGGAAGAATAGATATTAATACTTTTATTAGTAAAGGTAGACAAGCTGTAAATAGTTCTTTTGGTTCAAATATGAGATCTATATATCAGACATGGGGATTTGTATCAATTCTTCTAAATTTAGCAGATTACGGCTTTAAAATAGTGTATCCAGAACATCACTATCTAAACTTTGATAGGAGTGGAAAGCAGAAAAGTGGTATTATACCTCCTAATGCTATTGTAGAGAATATAACAGGTACCTCTTTCAGCTTTTTTCTTGAAGCACCAAGGCCTATAGCGTGGGAAGATGGGTCAGATCTTGAGAAAGTGTGGAAATTGTATTCTACTCTAAGACCAGATATGATGATATATAAAGGTCTTGTGATGAACATAGTTGATTTAGATAATAATCAAAATATTCCAATAAAAAGGCCTAATTATATTGTTGAATTTAAAGAATTGGAGAATTGGTGGAAAAGGTGGAGATATCTTAAAGGTCATAAGCCATTAAATGGTAATGAATGGAGAGCTAGATGGATAAAAGGTCTTTATAGGGGATTAATAGACGTTTTAAGAGAATTGCCTAAAGATTTGCCAGAATTTAAAGAAGATAAGGGGCAAAGAATTAAGGAGTATAAAATTATTGAATTGTATAGAAAAGTGTATGATCCAGATAAGAGTGTAGTGATAAGTAGGGTTAAGGTTGATGATGAGATAAAAAAGGAATTAAGCAACATAATTATGTTAGATGATGTGGGGTTCAATCCTAGAAACTTCAATGTGCTAGTAGAGGATATGATAGAGAATGTTAAGACTAATTTTGAAATTAAGGAATTAGCTTATCGTTTTGCTATTGAAAGAAAACAAGAGTTTATTGAATGGCTTAAAAGTCATGGGTTCAGTAATGCTGACATTTTGTAAACCTTAACTTAACACTCCTTTAAGGTATTTTCCTAATCTGTATTATCTGCTTTAGATTACTTAAACTTTTTAACAAAGCTGTATTACTGTGCAATTAGTATTACAGTTAGATAATGATAGGTATATTTACGTTGATGGCGTATTAAGGCCATTTGATGGAAAAATTAAGGTTAAAGATGATATAATAGGCTATAAAGTAATATATGATGCAGGAAAAATTAAAATTATTAATGAATCCAAAGTGATTAATGTTAATAATTCTAATTCTATAATAAATGCTATATTAAAAGAAAAAATTGAAAAATTAAATGCATACTTGTTTGAAAATGATGATACTGTGTACATTTACTTCGGTAGTATTAATAATCCTAAATTTGGTTTCCCATATACTATAATATACGGTATTCCTATAGCTTCTGGTTCTAAGAGTGAATTATTAGATGCTTTAAATAAAGATTATAGGGTGGCATTGTTTGCTTTAGATAAATTCAGAGATGATTCAAAGATTATCAATAATGCTATAATTTCACTAGTTAAATTTGGTAAATGTGAAGATGCAGTAAAGTATTATAAGGATTATAGAGTTTCTGATCCTGAAGTCTCTTTAGCTGTAGCACAATGCATGGAAAAGTTAGGCTACGAGCTTGAGGCACTCAAGATATACTCATTCTTATCTGAAGAGAAATATAGAGAATTGGAAAGTAAGATAAGAAATAAGATAGATTTAATAATAAACGAGTATAGGAAAGAAGGTAACGTAAAGTCACTTACTGAGGCTATTAATATGTTACCTACTTATGACGCACCATTAATTGAATTAGGCTGGTATTTTACTAATAAGAAGAGATTTGATGAGGCTGTAAAATATTTTGAAGAGGCTGTAAAGCGAGTACCAACTTTCCACAATCTTTTATTATATGCTTGGTCCCTCATAAATAATAAGGAATACAAGAAAGCCTTAGAAGTAATTGAGAAGGCTGAACGAGTAAAGCGTAATGCGGGTTCAGCGTATATAAAAGGTTTAGCTCTAGAGAAACTTAACGCTCCTTCAAACGCAGAGAGAGAGTTTCTATATGCCTGCAGAGAAGGCATAATTGACGCGTGTATGAAGATATTATCATATAAACTATATATTCCAGAACCTTTCGATCCCTCTTCTTGGTTAGGTTATGTGCTTTATGGTTACGAAGTAAAGCAAGTTTTAGGTAATGGGGGAATGGGTTATGTTCTATTGGTGGAAAGGAATGGTAGAAAATATGCTATGAAGGTCATGAAGAAGGAATATACTTTCATAGAAATGCTTTATGAAGTAGCTAAAATGCAAGAAATATCTAAAAGATCAGAGTATCTAGTTAAAATATTTGCAAGCTTCCTAGACGAGAACTGGACAGACTACTTTAGTTCTCCTCCAGCAATAATCATGGAATACATGGAAGGAGGCGATTTGAGGTCTATATTAGTAGATCAAGACTACTCTGCCTTAAGGCACTCTATAAAGTGGAATCAGGTTGTAGCATATATTTTCTCGAAATTAGCAAAAGCTATAATAGAAATTCATAAAGAAGGTTATGTGCATTGCGATATAAAGCCATCAAACATATTGTTTAATAAAAAACTTCCAAGATATGGGGAAGATGCGTTAAATTCTCTGCTTAATGGAGAAGTCGTTCCAAAATTATCTGATTTAGGATCAGCGGTTAAAATAGGAATGCCAATAATGCATTATACACCATATTACGCTCATCCATTACAAAGATTTGGAAATAGGGCTGAAACTATGTTTGATGTTTATTCATTTACAGTATCACTTTACGTATCTCTTACAAATAACTTTCCATTCCCAGAATGGCTAGAGAATGAAATAGAGGAGGCCGTGAAGAACGTTGAGGAGAGAAAACAAGCTTTAGAAGACTTCCATAATACGATGCCTAGGTTAGATTATGTTCCGATTGAATTTAGAGATATTATTACTAGAGGATTGAGAGGTGAAATAACTATGCTAGAAATAAATAAACAACTAGAACAAATTTTGATTGAAGAATATAATATAGACATAAATAATTTGAATCAAAGTACAGAAAAGCTTATAAGCTATTAAAGACACCTATATAAAATAAATCCGGTGTATATAGATGGCAGAGATAGGTTATAGGAAAATATTTGAGGGACTAGCGTATACTATTATAGAGGATAACGAGGCCAGTGTAGTTCTATTAGAGGGAAAGCCAATACAAGCGAGTTGTATTGAACATGGAAATCATGAGATCTTTGACCTAAACTGTCCACATGTAGAAAAACTATTAAAAAAGGTTTTTTCTTAAGCCTTCTGAGCTATTAGTGCTATTTCTATTAGAACATCTCTAGGTAATCTAGACACTTCTACTGTAACCCTAGCTGGAGCTTTTTGGCTAAAATACTTGCTATATATTTCATTGAATTTCTGAAAATCTTTTATATCTTTAAGAAATACAAACACAATGGCAACATCTTCTAGAGAATATCCAGCACTTTTCAGAATCTCCTTTATATTTTCTAAAACTCTTGTCGTTTGTTCCTCTATAGTCTTACCTATTATTTCGTTTGTCTTTGGGTCAACTGGTAGTTGGCCAGAAACATATAAGGTATCTCCAACTTTTACAGCTTGAGAATACGGACCAATTGGTTTGGGAGCGTTCTCCGTATAAATTATTTCTTTCATACGCTTTACTACATAAAATTAGCTTAAATTTTCATTCAATCTCTCAGATAATAATATATGATGTAGTGCTATTAAGAGATCTCTCTCTGTTATCAAGCCTTTAATCGTATTATCTTTATTTAGTATTAGTAGAGAGCCTATCCTTTTTACTAGCATTTCCATAGCAGCTTTATTCAATGATGAAAATTCATCTATTGTTATTAAACTACTTGTCATAATGTCTTTTACAGCCTTGCCGTAAAAATATTCTGGGTCTAATTTATCTATGGCCTTAGCTATTTGCCTAAGTATGTTTACTGCAGTTATTATACCTATTACTCTATTATTCTCATCTACTACCGGTAATCTTCTAAAACCTCTTCTTACCATTAACCTTGTAGCCTGTTCTAATCTAACATCTTTAGAAATAGTTTTAACTTTTGTTGTCATGAAAGATTTAACTGCATATATTTCTCTAATATCTTTATAAACTAATAAAAATTCTCTTTCCGTTAAAATTCCAACAGGCTTTTGGGTAATATTAACTACTGGCAAGGAACCAAAGTTTCTCGTAACCATGATGTTTAATGCGTTAAATAAATCCTCATCCTCATAAACAGTAATTGGATTAGGTGTCATATATTCCTCTACTAATGATGTAGAGATGCGATATAAATCACCTTGGCTACACGTATCTTTACAATAATTTATTGCTAAATTTAAAATGTCTCTAGTGGTAAGTAATCCTTCTATTTTTTCATTACTGACGATTATCCTGCCTATACCACCTTCATTTATTTTTCTAAAGATCTCTAACATTTTACTATTTTTAGATACTATTGGAGGATTCTGTATCATTAAAGTTTTTACATTCACGTATATTATCTACTATCTGTCTTTTTAAAAATTATCATTACATAGTTAATTGTTATCATAAGTCTTTAAAACGATTATTTTCCAATTTGTTATTATTTACACAATTTATGATTAGCACTCTGTATAAATGTTTTGATCTTCATTTCCTAATACGTTTAGTTGTAAATTCTCAGTTAAAGAATAATTAAATAATGAGGATTATATTACCTAATATTTAATGAAAGCATTAGTCGTAAGGCCAAAAATAAGGGTGTAGAATTAAAAGAGGTTTTACTTAAAGATTCCTTAGTCAATAATGAAGTATTAGTAAAGACAATAGCTACTGGAATATGCGGGACAGATAGAGGTATTGTAAATGGTTTGTTAAGTTTTGCTAGACCAGAAGATGGTAAAAATGAATTAATATTAGGTCATGAAGCATTTGGGCAAGTCTTAGATGTAGGAAGTAATGTAAGTAGTTTGCGTAAAGGTGATTATGTAGTGCCTATAGTAAGACGCGGCTGCGGGAAATGTAGTAATTGCCTAATAGGTAGGCAAGATTTCTGTGAGACTGGGAATTTCGTAGAAGCAGGCATTAGAGGTTTAGATGGTTTCATGAGAGAAAAATTCATAGATTCTGAAGAATATTTAGTTGTGATACCAGATGAGATAAAAGACATTGCAGTACTTTTAGAGCCACTATCAAATGTGGTAAAAGCTTATAATGAGCTAATGTTTCTTCAAAGAAGAATGGTATGGTATTGTAGAGACAGTAGTTATAATTGTAGAAACGTTGCTATTATAGGTTCTGGACCTATAGGTAATTTATTTTCAATGATATTTGCATCCCAAGGATTTAATGTTTCAATATTAAATAGAAGAGATCCATCACAAGTTGAAGCTTATATATCTGAAAAGATTGGATCAAATTTCATAAACATTAAAAAGGATAAGTTACCGGAAAAGATTGATGTTCTAATTGATACTTCTGGTAATCCAGAAGCCTTTATCCCATTAATGAGTAAGTTAAACAAAAACAGTGCTGTGATATTATTTGGTACTCTTGAAGGTGAAAAGACTACAATATCATCAGATTTAATTACATTCATGGTTGAGAACAACATTCTTGTAATAGGTAGTGTTAATGCTAGTAAGAAGGATTATGAGGATGGAGTGAATTTCTTAACTATTTGGAAATCTAGGTATGGTGATATTCTAAACAAGATGATAACTAAAGTCGTAAAACCAGAGGAGGCTACTTCAGCTTTAATGACTAAAATTAGGGGAGAAATAAAAACTATAATTTCATGGTCTTAATTGTTTTTTGAATTCCTCTACTGCATTCTTTATTTCCTCTATAGAAGCCTCATCTTCAAGAGTAGATAAATCTCCAAGTGTAGAGCCTGACATTACGGCTTTAATAACTCTCCTCATTATTTTCCCAGATCTAGTCTTAGGCAAAGCATTCACGAAGTGAACTTCTAATATTACTATTGGTCCCATCGCTTTCCTTATGTGATCTTGTATACTTTTAGCTAGTTGAGGGGAAGGTTCATAACCTTGTTTTAATACTATGAACGCATGAGCTATCTCCCCCTTTACTGGATCTTGAAGTCCTATTACAGCTGCTTCTGCAACAGCTGGATGTGAAGTTATTGCGGATTCTACCTCGCCTGCACCTATTCTATGTCCAGCTATTTTTAATGTCTCATCAGCTCTTCCAGATACCCATACGTACCCATCCTCATCTATCATTGCGAAGTCTCCAGTGTAATATGCTCCATTAAATTTGCTAAAATATGTCTTTATTAGCCTTTCATTGTTTGCATCATTCCACATTCCTATCATCATCATTGGTGGGAATGGAGGCTCTATTATTAAATAACCTCTTTCTCTAGGCTTAGTATCCTTACCATTTTCATCAACTACCCTTATTTTACTGCCCGGTAATGGGAATCCAGAGGCTGGGCCAGACTTCATGGTTAAGAATATCGGATATCCCGGCATATATCCTAAATTAGGCGCTCCAGTTTCAGTTTGCCACCATTGGTGAGACATGTAAACTCTGTTCTTACCTATAACCTCCAATCCAAATTTCCAAGGAGCATAATTTAATGGCTCACCATTAGTTACAATAATTCTAAGAGAAGATAAGTCATATTTATTCAAATAACTCTCACCATACTTCATTAGATATCTTAAAAACGTTGCAGAAGTCCCAAAAGTTGTAACTCTATATTTTTCAATCATTTCAGACTATTTATCTGGATAAGGATAATCTGGAGCACTCTCATATATTACTGCAATCCTCCCCATTACTAATGGAGAGTATGTTATGTATAAATGGCCAACTATCCATCCTATATCTGAGGTACTAAAGATTACATCATTATCGTAGCTTAAGCCATAACTCCATAATAACATTGTTGAAGTTCCAACTAAATACTCACCAGTAGAATGCAACCCCCTTAGGCTTTCCAGTAGTACCAGAAATGTATAATATGAAGAGTGGTTCAGTAGCTTCCATTTCTACTGGTTTAATATACTTATATTTACCTATTTCATCAAAATATACATCCCTACCTTCTTTAAACGGTATTTCAACTCCAGTCCTTCTGTATATCAGAACATTTTTAACGGTATTCTTTTCCAATTTATTTAAAGCCTCATCTACTGTCTTTTTCAATTCTACTAGTTTACCTCTCCTATAATAAGCGTCTGCAGTTATAACTACTTTTGATTCCGCATCTTAAATTCTATCGGCTAAAGCTTGTGAACAAATCCTGCAAAAACTGCACTATGTATAGCGCCTATTCTTGCACAAGCTAGCATCGATAAAACTCCTTCTGGAGTTAAATGCATGTAAATAGTTACTCTATCCCCCTTTTCCCACTCCTAATTCTCTTAGTGCGTTTGCCCACCTATTTACTTCATAAAATAGATCTTGATAAGTTAGTACTTTCTTCTCACCCTTTTCTGATTCCCAAATTATAGCTGCCTTGAACTTTCTATTAGTATTTAAATGTCTATCCACTGCATTGTAACTTGCGTTTAATTTCCCTCCAATGAACCATTTGGTTAATATTTCTTGTCTAAATGTTTCTTTCCAAGGTTCATACCAGTCAATAAATTCTTTTGCAAGTTTTCCCCAAAAACCTGCTGGGTTTTGAACGCTCTCTTTATATATTTCCTTGTATATTCTCACATTATAATCTGCTTTTTCCTCTATTTCTTTAATTTGTTCAGAAATCTCTGCCCCATTATATACCATATGAACTTTTTCGTATCTTACTAAAAAACTTTACTTAGAATTTTATCAATTATTGAATAATGTATTATCAAATTCATTCTATATATTGAGGTAAATTAGAAAGATTAATCTTCTTCTCAACTTAGAATTTCTTTCAATATAAACTAATCTAGTAAATTCAGAAGTTTAATATTATAATATAAATTATCTGTTTTTATATAAATATCAAATAAAATATCCATAAATATTATTCAAAGATGAGAAGGATAATTATTTTATTTTTCATCAAGGAGTTATTATTATGCGATTAATATCTTCACTTTCTTACTTTGAAAAATGGTTTATTCTTGGAATTATTCTTGGAATTATAGCTGGTTTAGCCGCTACCGTTTTTTATGAACTTCTTCACGTATTTGAGTATATTTTCATCTTCAGATTCATTAATATGTCTTATCCCAGACCGCTTGGAGAGGGAGGCACTCTTGACTTCGTATTTCATCTAGGGAATTACCTTTTAATCCCAGTTTCCACAACTATTGGAGGATTAATTTCAGGGATTATAGTTTACACTTTAGCTCCAGAAGCCGAAGGTCATGGAACTGATGCGGCAATAAAGGCATATCATTATTTTCAAGGCAAAATACGATGGATAGTTGTTCCAGTTAAAATTATAGCCTCAGCTATAACCATAGGCTCTGGAGGTAGTGCAGGGAGAGAAGGACCAACTGCACAATTTTCTGCAGGAATAGGATCCATAGTAGCAGATCTTCTTCACTTGTCGCCAGACGATAGAAGAAAAGCAGTAGCAGTAGGTATAGGTGCTGGCATAGGGACGATATTTAAGACCCCAATTGGGGGAGCTATCTTAGCAGCGGAAATCCTTTATAGGAGAGATATTGAACCTGAGATAATATATCCGGCAATAATAGCGTCTGCAATAGGCTATACAATTTTTGGAAGTATTTTCGGCTTTACTCCAGTCTTTGGATATTATAGTGGTACTTTTAATCCATTAAGATTACCCCTATATGCTGCTTTAGGTTTAATAGCAGGTTTATTCGCAATATTATATCCTAAAGTATTCTATAGCATTAATAGATTATTTAAGAAGATTTCAATTCCAAATCACGTAAAACCAGCCATAGGTGGGGCAATAGCTGGTCTAATAGCGCTATTAGCCCCAGAAATACTTGCAACCGGTTACGGATGGATAAATTTAGTAGAATTCGAGAAGTTTAACGCTTTATATTCACCAATACTGCCAGTTCTAGTATTAATAGTTGCATTACCGTTCTTAAAAATTATAGCAACGTCTTTTACCATAGGCTCTGGTGGTAGTGGAGGAGTTTTTGCACCAGGCTTGTTTATAGGCGCATATGTAGGAGCTAGTGTAGGTTTATTATTTCATTATTTTTTCCCTAACTTAGTGCCTACTATAGCACCATTCGTAATAATAGGGATGATGAGCTTTTTTGCAGGAGCAGGAAAAGTCCCACTATCAGTAATAATTATGGTTACTGAAATGACATCTAGCCTTCAATTATTACCAGGTGCAATGATTGCAGTAGCAATTTCCTATCTAGTTTCTGGAAATAATACTATTTACATTTCACAATTGCCCACTAGAAGGGATTCCCCAGCTCATAAGTCAGAATATGAGATACCTATAATGGAAAAAATACGCGTAAGTGAGTGTAAATTGAGGGACATTAAAGTATACATAGACGATGAAGTTAGTAAAGCAATTGAATTACTCAATGAAAATAATTTTATGAGTTTACCAGTAGTTGATTATAACAATAAATTCCTAGGCATAGTTTACTTAAGGGATCTAGAAAAAGCAAGATCAAATGATACGATAGTAAAATACCTAACTAGAGGCTCTCCTTATGTAACCCCATCCTCTACTCTAGAACAAGCATTAGAAATAATGAGTAGGAATAAGGCTAGATGGGTTTCTGTGGTAGATAATGATAAATTCCTAGGAGTGCTCACAATTGAATCGCTTCTTGAAGCTTATAAGCTTAAATTAAAAGAAAGAGAAGCAGTTTAGTATGAAATTTTCTAACATGAGTTTTTAAATATTAATGACATTTATACGTTATGCAAGAAGTGCAAAAGCCTCCAAATCAAAAATACATAAAGAACTTCATCGTTTATGCTGAATTCGGAATTCCTCAAGTTGATCTAACTAATTACAGGTTAAAGATTAGTGGTGAAGTTGAAAATCCCATTTCTCTTACTTTTGAAGATCTTTTAAAACTGCCTAGAAAGGAGATAATTGAAGATTTTCATTGCGTTACTGGCTGGTCTATAAAAAGCGTAAAATGGGAGGGAATACCTTTCAAAACAATTATTGAAATGGCTAAGGTGAAAGATGGAGTTAATTGGACTATGTTTTATAGCTTAGATGGTTATACTTCAATAGTTCCATACGAAGATCTACTAAAAGACAATGTTATAATAGCACTTTTCATGAATGGTGAAAAAATTCCCTTAAAGCACGGATTTCCAGCTAGGCCTATAATTCCTCACTTATACGGATGGAAGAGTGCAAAGTGGTTAACAGAAATAGAATTCATGAAAGATTATGTAGATGGATATTGGGAAGAAAGAGGCTATCATGAAAGAGGAAACGTATGGGATGAGGAGAGATTTAAGGGGCAGGGAGGAAAGCATTTAAGAAGAAGACCAGTATTGTGAAGGTATTAATTCTTTAATAACTCTTTTTACATCAGCCCATTTATAAAAAGTGTTTAAAGCATTTATCATTATTTGAGTATATTTTTCCCTATCCTTATTATAAAGTTCAACAATTTTCAAGAATTTATTCTTAAAATCCCTATAATCCTCCTCATCTATTCTCCTAGCCTCCTCTGAATATAAATCAACTAAATTATACAGATTATTCCCAAATAACCATCCATTAAATTCATCTTTAATTATCTCAATAACACCACCATCCCTACTAGCAAGAGTAGGTACACCATTTACTCCAGCTTTCATATAACTAGTTCCGCAAGCTTCCCAACCAGAAAATGGTGTAAATAATAACAAATCAGATCCAGCCAAAAGCAATCGTGCATAGGATATATCATAATCTAAAAAGTATACTATATTACTGTTTTCTCTTTCTAGAGCTAGGAACTCACTCATATACTGTCTACCTTCTATATCCTTGGGGTGAGCTTTACCAGCTAATATGAAAACTACATTCAAATTATTACCCAATTCTCTTATGAGCCTAGTTATGAAATAAGGCCTCTTATACCTTGTAATTCTCCTAGCCCATAACACAATCTGTGTATCTATATTTATGGGAATTTGTTTTCTAGTCCTTATAAACGTTAAAAGTTTAAATTTTATAAAATTGTGGGCTTTAATGAAGTCATTTGGATTAAAATCGTTAAGAGAGAGAAGTTTCTTTATTTCGGGGTCCATCCATCTATCTAAACTTACACCATTTGTTACATGTGTCAGTTTATCCTTAATTTCGGGGAAAGTATTTTTTGTGATTTTCTCATGTTTATCAGAAACAGTTGTTACAATATCTACATTTGGAAATAGTAGCCTAGTTATCATTTCCCTATCACCCGCATTTATTCCATACTCTCTCTTTAGTGTATTTCCAGAAAAGTAAGGATGACCCCAAGCACCTGGCGTGTGAATAATTAGCCTTTTTTTAACATTAACGCCTTTCAGTAAGAGAAATATAAGTCCTGCTAAAGATTCTTGTGCTTGTATTTCGATAATATTGGAAAATCCTATTCTTTCTTGAATATATTTTAAACTGGCCTTAGATAAGATAACATATTTTTCTTCATAATCATCTTGAGTTTCCTCAATATATAGTTTTTCTATTGCCTTTTTTAGCTGGATATCGTTTACTATGAAATATACTACTTTTACAGTGTTTATCCTATGTATTAAAGGTGTAATTTGCACTTCTCTATTAAATAAATTGATTTTGAATTCTGGCTCTTTTTCAAGATAATTTAAAAGGAAATTTAAATTTATTTTTTGCTCTTCTAATTTTCCATTAGAAGCATTATAATGCACATATCCATCAGGATAAAAAAGTGTTAGAACTATGTAGTTAATACTAAGCTTTCCAGATTCTATGGATTTATCTCCTTCAAGGATTCCTAGTCCACCAGCATAAATAGGTATTTCATCTAAGGCAATTTCTGGTGTAATAGAAATTATATATTTCATTTTTTATAGGAATAAAAATTAGCTATTTAAAGTTAATCCCATGGAAGGTAAGGTAGTACGTATTTTTAGAAATTATCTATTTGCAATGAATCTAGAAAAAGCTAAAATTCCTACTACTCCAGATAATAATAATAAGTTACTAGAAGCTGTGTGCGTTGAGAACAATTCCAGTATCAATTCTCTAACGACAAATGATATTCCCGCATCGATTACATTAGCTATGCTTCTTTCCTTTCCAGAGAGAAAATTATTAGCAGCTATGTATAGTTCTAGAAGAACTAAAATTAGTAAAGAAGAAACTATAGTGTCAGTAATTAAATCAATAAAATTTAATTCTAATATATAACCTATTATTTGATATATAGTTATAATTATTTGAAACAATATTCCCAATAGTAATATAGTTCTGATAAAATATCCAACAAATTTTATTATATCCTTATCGGTTATTCGCATTGCAAACACTTATATTTGACAGGCAAAAATATAATTTATGAAAATCAAAGAAATAGAACCTATATTACTTACCTCCAAAGAGAAAGGCT
>JAVYOH010000003.1:0-81007 GCA_038734615.1 Saccharolobus sp.
CTAATATTTTTAAGCGAAAACGTAAATGTAGATATTAGCCGGGTAGTCTAGCGGTCAAGGATCCAGGGCTCTGGCCCCTGGGACCAGGGTTCGAATCCCTGCCCGGCTACCTAGTCCATCATGTTTTGTTCTTTGGAATAAGGTTCCTTTAATTAAACTATTCCATATAGTAAATCGATATCATTAAGACTAAATATACAAAATCTTCATCTGAGTCTACTTAAAATTAGAGACAAGTTATACAACTCTTTTACCTTAGGTATTAATAGCATTGTGTAATTGAAAGCAGATAGGTTACATATAAAATTGATTAATAAAAGCTCTTACAGTGATAAGTTTTAAAACTTGATAAGAGTATTTCTTATTGCCGCCGTAGCTCAGCCTGGTCAGAGCGCCGGCCTTGTAAGTTTAGACTGGAGAGCCGGATGTCGCGGGTTCAAATCCCGCCGGCGGCTTCTTTTAAATAGTTTTCGATAGCTTTTCTTATAACTTCACTTCTACTCATCCTTTTATTAACAGCGAACAGATCAAGTTTTACCAATAAATCCTCCTCTGCCTTAAACGTTATTACTCTTACCATATTTTTATCACTAAGTAATACTAAGGAAAGCGTAGTATATTATAAGACAGTTTAAATTATAAGCTACTAGTGAGAGAGTAAAGTGAAACTAATATCCTAAGGAAGTTAGTATTGAATCTATTTTATTTCTTAATGCTTCTGAATCTTGATCCTCAATCATAAATCCTCTAATTATTAGCCCCTCAGCTTCTTTCCTATCTAAACCTCGAGTTTGTAAATAGAAAATCTGATTTTCATCAATTCTAGATATTGAAGCCGAGTGTCTAGCCGTAATTACTCGCCCAGTTTTTACTTCAAGCATAGGTGACACTACTGCTTTAGCCTCTTTACCTAAAATTAAGGATCTGCCAATAATTGAAGTAGAGGAATCAGTTGCAGTTTCGGTTACAGTTGCTATACCTCTAACTACTGTGAAAGCTTGATCATTAGATATTGCCTTCATGACACCATTACTCGTACTTCTCTTTCCTAAATGATACACATTATTTACAATATCTATTTTATTATTGTAAGTACCTAACGCCCTAGATGAAAACTCACTTACACTATTTTCCTCTAATCTTGTATTAAACTCTACATGTCCCATCTTATTACCATTTACAAATATCGATGAATTAAGCGTACCTTTTATGCTGGCTTTTATATATGAAAATAGAAAACTGTTATTTCCAGAAAAGTTTATAAATTGAAAATCTAATCTGGAATTTCTTTGTACATTTAGTGATATTATTGCACTACCTAAGGAACTTTCACCTAGATTAGAAATTTCATAGACAACCCTTGATTGGGAATTTTCAGGAATATCAATAATTATGTGAATAGGCGAATAATAATTAGATTTACTAATGGAATGTTTAATATGATATTCTCCCTCTTGATCTATTACTATTCTACGAGAAAGTGCAAATGTTAAAGCTACTAATTTATGTTCATTAATATCAATTATATCATCTCTCAAATTATCGTCAACTCTGATATTATTATTAATTTGTATTTGATCATCTTTAATATTAATTATATTTCCATGATTGCCTTTCACCACTTTTTGTAAAGAAATATTGGAGATATTCAAAGAATCGTATAAATTCCATTCAGTATATGTTTTTAACGTTGGTGAGTCATGTATAAATTGATATGGTTTTGAAAGATATGAAGAAAAAGCTTCTTCACGCTTGCTTACATCTCGATCAAAATTTTCAGAAATTATCTTTTTTGCAGATTCTACGTCAACTACTCCCAATTTAAGCCACTGCACCTAGCTTATCTAATTCTAACTTTATAACCTTATTTAGCATTGTAGCATATTCAAATGGTAATTCCTTCATTATCTCATCTATAAATCCTAATACTAACATTGAAGTAGCTTCTTTATCGTTAATTCCTCTTGTCATTAAATAGAATAATTGATCCTCACTCATCCTAAACGTATGAGCCTCGTGTGCTACATCAGCATCTTCTTCTAGCACTTGATTATGAGGATAAGTATATGCTTTAGTTTTATCGTCTAGCATTAATGAGTCACACTTAACGAAGGCCTTAGATCCTATAGCACCCTTATTTACTCTAACTAATCCCCTATACACATTTATTCCTCCATTAAATCCTATATTCTTATTAACTACCTTGCTTTTAGTATAAGGTGCTGCATGTATCATCTTTGAGCCACTATCTTTCCACTCACCTTCTCTGCTAGTCATAGTAACAACTAAACTGGTTGATGTTGCACCTTTCCCTCTAAGTATTGTTGAAGGATAAACGAAACTATACTTAGAGCCTAATGAACCTTCTACCCATTCCACTGTAGCATTTTCATCAGCCCACGCTCTCTTATTGTTGAAATTGATCATATTCTTACTCCAATTTTGAATTGTAGTAAACTTTATGTATGAGTCCTTTTTGCCATAGAGCTCTACCATTCCGTCATGGAAAGAGTATTTTTTGAATTGTGGTGATGAACAGCCTTCAATGAAATGTATGTAAGAACCTTCATCTGCTATGAGTAATGTATGCTCAAATTGGCCCTCAAGCTCAGAACCCACTACAAAGAATCCTTCTACTGGTGTTGTTATTTTAACATTCTTAGGTACATAAACGAAGACACCACCACTCCATAATGCACCATGAAGGGCAGCAAATTTGTGATCAGAGGCTGGAAATATTTTCATGAAGTACTCCTTCATCAAATCTGGATATTTAGTTACAGCTTCATCTATTGGTAACATTACAACTCCTTTTTTTTGTAATTCTGTCTTAACGCTTGAGTATATTGGCTCAGATTCTAAAACTGCAACTAGTCCGCCTAGGAATTTTCTCTCACTTTCTGGTATACCTAACTTATCATAATAGTCTCTTATCTCTGTAGGCAGTTCTTCCCAGCTTTGTGCTTTTTCAACACTGGGCTTTACATAAAGCTCTAAATCAGAGATATTAAGAGTACCCAAAACATCTGGTAGCCAATTTGGAGTAGGCAGCTTCTCAAATAATTCTAAACTTTTTAGCCTTAATTTTAGCATCCATTCTGGTTCTTTCTTTATTTTTGATATCTCTTCTATGGTTGATCTGCTTAAACCAGATTCAACTATTCTCCTATGAAATTCTAATTGGCTTAAATTATTATACTTAGCATCAATACTAGCATTTATTATCTCATTCAAATCTAATGATATTTTATCTTCCTTCATAACTCATAACCTATTCTTTAACTATGTTAAAGACAAATATAAGTCTATTCTTAAATAAAAATTATTTATGAATTATGTTTAACTACTGCCTCATACCCTTTCTCATCAATTAGTTTCGCTAATTCCATTCCACCTTCCGCTACTATTCTACCCTTATATAAAACATGTACCTTATCTGCGCTTACATAATCAAGAATTCTTCTATAATGCGTTATAATTAAGTATCCCACATTTAACTCAGTTCTTAGTTTATTTATGAAATGTGCAATAATTCTAAGTCCATCTACGTCTACACCAGAATCTGGCTCGTCTAGCACTGCAATTTTAGGCTTTAATAATAGCATCTGTAGAATTTCTACTCTTTTTTTCTCTCCACCACTAAATCCTTCAAATACTCCTCTATTAAGTAAAGATTCGGCAATTCCTACTTCTTTACTTAAATCCCTAATCTTTGTTATTACCTCCATTACAGAGGAACTTAGCCCGTTTACCTTGTTATATTCGGTAGTTAAAAGTGTAGATAATCTAATACCACCTATTTCTATCGGATTTTGAAAAGCTAAGAATAATCCCTTTTTTGCTTTCTCATGTGGTTCTAGATTTGTAATATCTTCATTATCCAATAATATTCGACCTTTAGTAATTTTATATTTTGGATGTCCCATTATTGATAGTGATAGTGAAGTTTTTCCACTTCCGTTTGGTCCCATTAAGACATGAAGTTCTCCGCTTTTTACTTCTAAATTTATTCCCTTTAAAATTTCTTTACTTTCAACCTCTACATGTAGATCTTCTAGTTTTAATATAGTCATATTCTATCTTCTCTCTCTACGATGTTAAATCTTTTTCTATCCAAGGTAAATTCTCTAAAAAAATACCGCACATGGAGTTATTAAGAGCATTTTCCAATAAATTTACTAAATCTTCTAAATACAAATTAATGATTTGTGGTAAATTATCCTTAATAGCAAATATATTTTGTTTTATCTGAGATAATAAATTAAACCCATTTGATATTCTTTTTGTACTTGGAAGCAAAATACTCATTATAATTTCATCTAATAAATCATTCGTATTTCCTAAAACAATTCTTAACCTATCAAGCACATTTGAGTTAATCTCTTTTACCTTAATTGATTTAAAGATTTTTAAAACAATATAATCAATATTTAGCAAAATAGATATATTCAATAAAATAAAAGAATTCCTATAATATTCAGCATTGGATTGATATTTATTACCTACTATCCTTCTGAGTAACATGAAATATATCTTCCTTAAATCGTCAACACTCGTAATTGTAAGATTTTCATTGGAACTCTCATTGGATAAAAGTTTTATTAAATCATCGATTTTTTTAGATATGATATTTAATATACGCCTTAATAATGATTCTACTCCTATTTTTTCAGTATCAAGTAGACATTCCAATTTTATTCTTTTTGAAGAATTTTCTACTATCTCCGCTCCTACTAAATGTTTAGATATATACAAGGCGTCTTCAACATCTTTTTTGCTAAATTCTTTTCTAGTTTCTAGTACTATTTCATCATATCCTAGAGAATACAAACAAGGAATAATATTACTAAGAGATTGTTTTAAGGAATCTATATCTATGAGTATAGATTTTTTACCTCCATTGTTTTTAGCTTTTTCTGCTACTAATCTTAAACTTCCGTCGTCTAACGCCTCTAAAATAACCTTATCCCCCGGTTTAATACCCCACTTATTTATCCATTTTTTTGGCAAAGTTATAAATAAGGAAGAGGATCCTAGCCTCTGCACTTTTCTTGTTTCAATATCTCTAGAAATCTTGTCTTCACTCAAAATAAGTCACTCAATATACTTTCTTAAACAATGTTTATAAAAATCTTTCAAACTATTAGCAAAAGCCTTTTTTAAGTTATTTTACGTTTAATCCCTATTTTAAGAAGCCATTTTGCTCTGGTAATATTTAATGAATTTTCGTCTATGTCTTCTGGCAATCTTATGTTTAGTATATAATCCCTATTCATCTTATCTTTACACCTTACTTTCAGATTACGTTTTTCTATCTTAACATATAAAGTGCTAATATCCAAATTAGGAATATCAATCAAATAATAATATGTGTCGTCAGATTGGTAGAAAGAATAAAGCGGAGAAGCAGCCCCTTCAACTTCTTCCTCAATTTCTTGTCTAATTTTTTTGAACTCGTCCTCAACTCTTCTTATTTCCTTTTCCACGATAGATTTTACTAAATCATAAAGATCCTTATATGCAGGCATACCACTCACGTATAAGTAGATGGTCTAAATCCTGCATAGCTTGGAATTTCTTGTTTCGTTTGTTGCATTAAACCTTTTATTCTCTGCCTTATTTCTTCAGCTTCTTTCAACAATGATGATGTATCTATCTTAATTCCTAGTATTTTAGAAAATATTTCTAGGGCTACTGCAGAAGCCTCTGGATCAGGTAGGTCTAAAAAAGACTCTACAACTATTATGAAATTTCTTATAGATTTTTTAGCAGATTCCATCAATATGGGTGAATAGGGGCCAGCTATATATCCTTCAGAAAATTTTTTCATCAAATTAAGGCTTTCTAGTTCATTAGCGAATTCCTCAGAATTAGCTATCCAATACGGAGATGGTTTGTCTAATTCTAATCTATTAGTAACTGGTAACCCTGTTACTGAGATAATAGTATTAATACCTTGTTTTTTAGCATAATCTACAATAAATTTAGCTAAAGGGTATAAAGTATTAGCAGGGATTGCAACCCAAGAATGTAATAAAATAAAATTATTAAAATAATATAGGCGTAAAGGAGACTTCGCTACTCCATCTATTATATGAGAGATTGGAGGCAAATATCTCTTTGAATAAATCTCTGCATACTCTTTTAAATTGAAATAATTAATTAAATATTCTCCAAAAATACTACCTACTAAACCTGCATCAGGTAAACTTACTATTAAATACATTGGCCGTGAAATAGGTAATGGTTGCTTCTCTCTAACTTCAAATTCTTCATCTTGCAATTTATCCACCTCTAATCTTATCAATATACTTTTCAGGACTAAGTAATTTATCTTTCTCACTTAAATCCGCTATTTTCAATTTGAAAATCCAACCTTCTCCATAAGGATCTTTGTTTAATATCTCTGGATGCTCGAGAAGTTTCTGATTTACTTCAATTATTATTCCACTTAGAGGAGTGAAAATATCAGCTGCAGCTTTGACAGACTCAATAACTCCTACGGATTCTCCAGATTTAACCTCTTTTTCCAATTGAGGTAACTCTATACCAACAATATCCCTTAATTTCTTTTGAGCATAATCAGTTATCCCAATAATTGCTATATTCCCAATAATCTTTACCCATTCGTCTGTTTCAGTATATAATCTATCAGTTAAAACTATATATTTTCCCACTTTAACTTCGCTCATAATTAAAGCCCCTAAATAAATGGGAATTCGTCTATTTTTATATCATATAGTTTACCCCTAATATCTACAGATAGAGTATAACCAAGAAAGAAATACTTTGGATTTACATAACCCATGCCTATTACTCTATTTAGATACGGAGAAAAAGTACTACTAGTAACATACCCTATCTCGTTTTCTAATGAGTAGATTTTTGATGAATGTCTAGGGATCATTCTATCATTTTTTTTCATTTTAAATCCTATTCTTATTTTATTTACTCCATTTTTTATATTATCAATTAAAGATTGTCTTCCTATAAACTCTTTATTTAATGAGAAAATCCAATATCTAGCTTCTATAGGCGTTATATTTTCATCAATATCCTGACCATATAATAGGAATCCCATTTCCTGCCTAAGACTATCCCTTGCTATGAGCCCTGCAGGTTTTATTCCAAGATTAAATAGGCTCTGTATTATTTGCTTACCTACATCTGTAGTAGCCCAAATTTCTAAACCATTTTCTCCAGTCCAACCAGACCTACTGATTAAATAAACGTCCATATTCATAAATCTATCATTAAGCCTAAATTCCAATGGTTTTAGTTCAATTTTACCTAAAATATTCTCTATTTCTCTACCTTGAACTGCAATCATAACGTATTTAAAAGTGAGATCCTCAACGTCAAGATTTGAATTAGCTTTTATCCACTTCATTATTTTTTCTCTATTTATAGCATTAGTAACTATCAACCATTCATTATCTTTAACTTTATAAACCATTACATCATCTAGAAATCCACCTTTATCATTTAAGAACGCTGTAGGTCCTATCATATTGCCTATACTTGCCTTATTTATTTCTTTGGTTACAAGCATTTCAAATTCATTGGGATTTCCACTAACTCTTAGCCTTCCCATATGAGATAAATCAAAAAAAGCTGCATGTGATCTCACGGCAATGTGTTCTTCTATATAACTAGTATAACTCATGGGCATCTCCCAATTTGCGAATTCCCCAAAGTTAGCTCCTAATTTTTCCTCAATTTCATGAAGGGGTGAGACAAACATATATTAAAACTATACTAAAATGTATTAAGGCTTATGGATAAGCATCCTTGGTTTCCTAACCTAAGTTCAATAGATGAAATGCTAAAAGAAATAGGAATTAGTGATATAAATGAACTCTTTAAAGATGTCCCAGATGAGATTAAGTTAAAGAGACTATTAGACGTAGGAAAAGGTAAACCGTTGTCTGAATACGAAATAGTTAAAGAGGTTAAAGATAAGGTTAAGAAAAATGTACAGTTATCAGCTCCACCTTTTATAGGAGCTGGTGTTTGTC
The DNA here is from genome assembly GCA_038734615.1 of Saccharolobus sp. GTDB lineage: Archaea > Thermoproteota > Thermoprotei_A > Sulfolobales > Sulfolobaceae > Saccharolobus. The sequence goes on from JAVYOH010000003.1 coordinate 8,019, forward strand.
CCCATTATATTCCATCTGCTGTGAAATTTATTATAAGTAGGTCAGAATTTTATACTGCTTATACTCCTTATCAACCTGAGATTTCTCAAGGTCTTTTGCAAGCGTTATTTGAGTATCAAAGCCTTCTAGCAGAACTATTAGAAATGGATATAGTAAATGCGTCAATGTATGATTGGGGATCAGCATTAGCCGAAGCTGTTTTGATGGCTAATAGAATTAATGGTAAGAAAACTGTAATAGTACCAGAAAATTCTAACCCTTTCCATAAAGAGGTTTTAGCAACTTGGATTAGAGGTAAAGGAATTAAAATAGAAGAAGTAAAATATAGTAGAGAAACTGGAAAAATAGATATAGAAGATTTTGACAAAAAGATTAGTAGTAATAATGATATTGCTGCTATATATATACAACAACCAAATTTCTTTGGAATTTTTGAGGAAAATATTGAATATTTTGTTGATGCTGCTAAACATAAAAAAGCGTTAACTATTATGGGCATTAATCCTCTTTCTTTAGGCCTAATAAAACCACCAGGCGAGTATGGCATAGATATAGCAGTAGGAGATGGGCAAGAATTAGGGCTTCCTCTGAACTTTGGAGGACCTTTAATGGGAATATTCGCTGTAAGATGGGATATGTCTCTAGTAAGACAAATGCCAGGTAGAATTGTTGGGCTAACAAGAGATAATGATAATAGATTAGGTTTCACGCTCATTTTACAAACTAGAGAACAATTTATCAAAAGAGAAAAGGCTACGTCAAATATAACTACTAATGAAGCATTGATGGCTATAGCAAATGCAGTGTATTTAAGCTTGCTAGGAAGAGAGGGAATAAGGGAATTAGCAGAAGAGATATATTTCAGAAGTCATTATGCAGCAAAGAAATTTTCTGAAATAAATGTTAGAAGAACTTTCCCATCGGATTTCTTTGAGGAGTTCGTTTTATCATTTACAATAAAATACGATTTAATACATAAAAAGTTAAAAGAAAGACAAATTCAAGGAGGATATAAATTATCGGATTATGAAGCGTTATTCTGCGTAACTGAAGTTCATGATAAGAAGGCAATAGATTCATTAATTTCCACTGTAGAAGAGGCGATTAAAAATGTGGAATCAAGCTAAATGGGATGAACCATTAATATTTGAAATAGGAAATAAAGATAGGATTAAACAAGGAATCTTAATCGATAAAGATAAAGAAATTAGAGAATATGTGGGAAAAACTAATATACCTCCTAGTATTTTAAGGGAAAATCCGCCAGAATTGCCTAATCTAACAGAATTAGAAGTAGTTAGACACTTTCTTAGATTATCCCAAATGAGTTTTGGTGTAGACTTAGGAATGATGCCATTAGGATCATGTACTATGAAATATAATCCGAAAATCGAAGAAAAAAGCTCTGAAATAACTGAAGAGCATCATCCATTAGAAGACGAGGATTACGTGCAGGGCATACTTGAAATGATTTATGAATTACAAAAATGGTTTAGTGAAATAACTGGAATGGATGAATGTAGTCTTCAAGTACCTGCCGGGTCCGCTGGGGAGTTTGCAGGTGTATTAATGATCAAAAGCTATCATGCTAACAAAAATAGGGGATATAAAGATGAAATACTAGTAGCAGATACTGCGCATGGTACGAATCCAGCCAGTGCTTCAATGGCTGGATATAAGGTGGTTTATGTTAAATCTAATGCTGAGGGTTTAGTAGATACTGATATTTTGAAAGAAATCGTTACACAAAAAACAGCTGGTTTTATGCTAACTAATCCTAACACATTAGGGTTGTTCGAGGAGAAAATTCTAGAAATTTCTAAGTTAATTCATTCAGTTGATGCACTATTATATTATGATGGGGCTAATTTAAATGGAATATTAGGAATTGCAAGACCAGGCGATATGGGGTTTGATATAGTACATCTAAATCTGCATAAAACTTTTGCAGTACCTCATGGCGGAGGAGGACCAGGTGCAGGAGCAATTTGTGCTAAAGGTGAGCTTGTAGATTATCTCCCATATCCGCTAGTAGAGAAAGTTAATGGAAAGTATAAATTAAGTAAGATACCTAGGCATTCTATAGGCAAGATAGCCACTTTTTATGGAAATATTGGAAATTTAGCACGCAGTTACGCATATTTATTAGGATTAGGACCTCAAGGTATTCAACTAGTAGGAAAAATGAGTACATTAGCTACAAACTATTTAATATCTAGGCTTAGACAGGTTAAAGAGTTAAAGCTCATAGCGCCGTATAGACCCAGAAAACATGAGGTAGTATTTAGTTCAAAAGAGTTAGCTGATACTTATGGTATAACTGCTAATGACATTGCAAAGGCCTTATTGGATAATGGATTCTATGCTCCTACAATATATTTTCCACCTATTGTTGAAGAGGCAATAATGATAGAACCTACTGAGACTGAACCTAAAGAGGTCTTAGATAAATTCGCTGATACTCTTAAAAAAATAATTGAACTAGGTAAAAGCGATCCAGAAAAAATTCTAAAAACACCTACTAATACTAGTGTGAAGAGATTAGATCAAGCTTATGCTAATCACCCATCTACCATAACCCCGTCATATAGAGTTATGAAATTAAGAAAGTTAGGTAAAATTAATTACCTTAAATAATCGAGGAAAAGAGTATAGAGATATAACCTAAGTAGGGTATTGAAAAAGTAACATTGTCAACATCTATTACTTTCCCTACTACTAGAGTGTTTGGTATACCATTAGCTGGTTCTAATCCTATTCTATTATCTGGTAATGGATTTGTTATCTTATCCACACCTTGTGTTACATAATTATCTCCATTTATTTGAATTACCCTATGTATAACATAATTATTAAAATATGGTGATTTGTATATTATCACATTATTGGTCTGAATATTATTTGGTTTAGTGTAAAATGTTAGTGCTCCGTTCTGGAATATAGGATACATAGATACTCCTTCCACGCTTGCACTTTGGACTATATTAGAAAACATAAGAATATATATCAAGGCTATAAGTAAAATTATTCCTATATCACTCTTCTTCATCTTCATCTATATCACTTAAGTCTAATTCTATTACTTCTCCTTGATCAACTTTTTCATTAGAATCTTTAGCTTCAAGTTTCTTTACTTTATTCTTACCCTCAATTTCTATTGAAGATCCTCCTGCTTTAACCTTAGATACTACAGCTCTCCATGTGTGCTTGCATGATGTACATTGAAATGACCCCATAATCGTTATTGTTATTCTACCATAAGAATCTGGAAGTGGAGAGATTAGTTGCCATGTCTTTTGAGGCTTTTCTACTCTTGTACCACAATTAGGACAAACGTAAGGATCGGATTGTTTCTTCTTTGGCATATCATCTTTATAGTCCACTATAAGGATTAATAAATATCTGTATAATTACTGCCATTATTAAAAACGTTGAACCAGAGTATATTATTTTAAACTTATTTTCATGAATTAAAAGTATATTACTAAACAATGATAATAAAATTAAAAAAAGTATTAATAATGAAGGAGAATATGCTATACTTACTAGATGCGGTGCAAGTACCCATGCTAATAGAAATAATTTTTCATTACTTATTTTATTCTTTAGTATACTAAAATAGATAGGGGATAAAATTCCGTAAATTAAAAATATCAGCGATGATATAGTAAGATGGCTAGATAACATTAATTATCTTTGATTACACAATAAACATGGGGTTTAATATGATTAATCAATTTTCGATAGAAAGGATTAAGGGATTGGAAATCTTAGATTCTAGAGGAAATCCTACTATAAGAGTCTTTGTTAAAACTAGTAATGGAACTGAAGCTTTTGGTGATGCTCCAGCAGGAGCATCTAAAGGTTCTAGAGAGGCTATAGAGGTTAGAGATCCCAATAATATTACAGTAAAAAAGGCAGTAGATATTGTAAATTACATTATAGATCCTGCATTACACGGATTTGACGTAAGGGATCAAGCTAAAATTGATAAAACAATGATAAATATGGATTCTACAGAAAATAAATCTAGGTTAGGTGCTAATTCTATGATAGCTACATCCATTGCTGTATTAAGAACTGCTTCTAAAGCATTAAATTTGGAAGTATTCAGATATATTTCCGGACCTAAGGAAGCACAAATTCCAGTACCCCTCCTAAATATTATAAATGGCGGATTACATGCTGGAAATAAGCTAAAAGTACAAGAATTTATAATAATTCCGATAAAGTTCAATACATTTAAGGAAGCACTTTTTGCATCGATAGATGTATATAGAAATCTGAAAGGGTTAATAACTGAAAGATATGGAAAACTGTATACTGCAGTAGGTGACGAGGGTGGATTCTCTCCTCCCTTAGAGAAAACTAGGGATGCTTTAGACTTAATATACACGGCTATTAAAAACACTGGTTATGAAGGACAAATATTTTTAGGCATGGATTCAGCAGCAACCGACTTTTACGATAGTTCAAAGGGCAAATATATAATTGATGATATGGAGATTAATGCAGATAAATTATTAGAGTATTATTCGGAACTAGTTAAGGAGTATCCAATAGTGTATTTAGAGGATCCTTTTGAGGAAAATTCCTTTGATAAGTTTGCTATTTTACAAGACGAGTTAAAGAATGTAATTATAGTAGGAGATGATATCTATACAACAAATACTAAATACTTGAGAAAAGGCATTGAGAAAAAATCTACAAAAGGTGTTATAGTAAAGCCAAATCAAATTGGTACAATTACAGAGACGTTTGAGTTTGTGGATTTAGCAAAAAGTAATTCAATTAAAACAGTGGCTAGCCATAGAAGTGGTGAGACTGAAGATAATTTTATAGCGGAATTTGCAGTGGGTATTTCTTCGGACTTTATAAAAACTGGTGCTCCTGCTAGAGGGGAAAGAATTAGCAAGTATAACAAATTATTAGAAATAGAAAACAAATTTGAATTAGAATACAAGGGAAAATACCTATATACCTTTTAAGGTAATAATAACCCTAAGATTATTAAGAATACTGCTATAGCTAATAAGAATAATATAAACTCTTTTGTAGACATTGAAGGTATCGCTTTAGCTGTTTTTACTAAACCATAAATTATCCCACCTATTATTATAATAAGCAGTAATGTAAAACCTATCCCTATTAGTATATAACTTATAGGCTCTGTGTTAATTCCACTAAACACATGTGATAACTGCGAAGTTATATTACTGAGTGCTTGAAAACTCATATCAAATTAATAGATATCTCTTAATATACTTTTTAAGCTTGTTCACATAATATGTACGATAAGATGATGAAGGTTAAAAGCGCTTATTGAATGATGAGTATCCACTTGCTGAGGAGCCCTAATCCTTATAAATGTTATTTAAAGACCAAATATTTTTGAGGAGTATTACCATGCCCATATCGTATGAGACACTAACGAAATTTATCGGCCAAAAAATTAAGGATGTATATGGAAGGGAGGCAGGGTACTTGGTCCATATATATAGTGAAATTGATGGAAGTATCACGGGTATAGAAATCTCCCAAGGATTTTCTTTTACTACAATAGGTCCGGATAGGGTTAAGATTGATGGGGAATCAATATTGATTTTGCCAGATTGGAAATCGGAGGCTATAAGAATACTAAGCCTCATGGAAAAAATTAGAAGGAGACAAAAAGCTCTAGAAGAATTATATAATAAGCAAGAGATTCCAAAGAGTGAGTACGATGAAATGAAAAGGAAATTGGATAGTGAAATGATAAAGTTGAAAGATGATCAAAGTAAACTAAAGAGTAGATTGAAGTCTAGACTTAATGAGATAGAGGATCAATTATCCCATATAGACAAAGCTATAATCTCATTAAAAATGAGCTATATTTCTTCAGAAATTCCAGAGAGTGCATATAAAAACTCTATGGAAGTATTAAGGCAGTCAAGAGAAAGTTATACTTTAGAAAGAGATGATATAAAAAAGACTTTAGATAAGTTAGACTCGCTAGACAAAGAGAGTATAGAACTTAAGCCTTTAGGCTCCTTAACTACACAACAGCAAGGTGAGACAAAGACCGAACAACCTAAATCGGAAATACCATTACCAATACCGGTAAAGGTAATAAATACTCTCTAACTAAATTAGTGAGTTAGAATGATAGAAAAGTTACCATTTATTTTTAACTCAGAGAAAAGGCGGAAGGCTCAACTAGGTAAGATACTTACTGAAATTTCACTTAAACTAAAAGATCAACAAACTAGATTAGAAGAAGCGATAAGAAGATTAAAAGATAGGGATAAAGAATTATTTGAAAAGGTAGTTAGAGCTCAGGTAGAAGGTGATGATGCAAAGGCTAAAATATATGCGCAAGAGATAGCAGATATTAGAAGAATAATTAAGGTTATTTACACAGCATTTTTAGCTATAGAAAAAGTAAGATTAAAATTAGATACAGTACAAGAGCTACAAGGAGTTTCGCTAGTACTATATCCAGTAGCTAAAATTTTAGGAGATCTAAAAGATCAAATAAAGGGAATAGCTCCAGAGGTTGCAATCGCATTAGATTCTATTATAAGTAGTGTTAACGGAATAGCCGTAGAAACAGGGGGTATAAATGAGAGGGGGATAATCCCATCTGCAGTAGATGAACAAGCTAGGCAAATTTTAGATGAAGCACAAAAAATGGCTGAAATAAAGGTAAAGGAACTATTGCCAGATTTGCCTCATCCACCAGCTGATAAGATAAGATTGCCTCAATCTAAGCAAACAGTAAAAAGAATAACAGAGAAGGATTTACTAGACTACATAGTAAATAATGGTGGATTTCTAGACCTAGAACATTTTAGCAGATTGCATGGGGTAGAAAAGCAAGATGTGATTAGGCTGCTTGAAGAGATGCAAAATAAAGGTCTAATAGACGTTAAGAGCTGATAGGTGAAGACTGATGAGTGCACAAATAATGCTTGAGGATATGGCAAGAAAATATGCTATATTGGCCGTGAAAGCTGATAAAGAGGGTAAGGTAGAAGATGCTATAACGTATTATAAAAAAGCTATAGAAGTATTAAGCCAAATTATAGTTTTATATCCAGAATCTGTAGCTAGAACTGCGTATGAGCAGATGATAAATGAATATAAGAAAAGAATAAGCTATTTAGAAAAAATCTTACCAGCAACTGATTCTGAGAATAAAGATGATAATGAAGATATAATCATAACTGAAAAACCAAAAGTTAAATTCAGTGATATAGTAGGTCTTGAAGACGTAAAGGAGGCATTGAAAGAAGCTATAATATATCCAACCAAGAGGCCAGACTTATTCCCTTTGGGATGGCCTAGAGGAATTTTATTATATGGCCCGCCAGGCTGTGGAAAGACTATGATAGCTGCAGCTGTAGCAAATGAAATAGATTCAATTTTTATACAACTGGATGCAGCATCAGTAATGTCTAAATGGCTTGGAGAAGCAGAAAAAAATGTAGCAAATGTATTCAAAACTGCTAGAGAGGAGTCTAAGAAGCAAAATAAACCTGCAATAATATTCATAGATGAACTTGATGCATTATTAGGTGTTTATTCTACAGAAGTGGGAGGAGAAGCTAGAGTAAGAAATCAGTTCTTAAAAGAAATGGATGGTCTCTTAGATAAGTCAGAAAACTATAAAGTGTACGTTATAGGTGCAACTAATAAGCCTTGGAGACTAGATGAGGCCTTTTTAAGGAGATTTCAGAAGAGAATTTACGTAACTTTACCGGATTATGAACAACGAATTTCATTGTTTAAATATTATCTATCTAAAGTTAAATTAGCAGATGATGTAAACATTAATGAATTAGCTAAACTCACCGAGGGATACACTGCTAGTGATATTAGAGATATAGTACAATCAGTTCATATAAAGGTAGTTAAGGAAATGTTTAAAGATAATTTAGCGGAACCTAGAGCAATTACTATGCAAGATTTTAAGGAGATATTAAAGGTTAGAATGCCAAGCGTTAATCCAGAACTAATAAAAGCATATGAAGTATGGACTGAGAAGTTTAAAGCATTATGAGTTCTCAGATACCCCAGAGTTTACCTCATCTTTTCAGTTTGGCATGACTTTCATCATATAATCTTGCTATTATATCTTTAACATACTTACCTGTTACCTTACTACTTTTTATAATTTTTAAAATCTTTTTCTCATCATAATTTGTCCTTTCTTTCCATACACTTATACCATCTTTTAATTTTTGTTTTGCTTCATAATGATATTTACATAATCCTTCTTCATATACCTCTATGTCACATAGTTTACATTTATTATATTTTATTAAACCCAAAGCCTTACCTAAAGATATACCTATATTATTTTTATTTATCTTATATTCTTCTATAAATTCGTTGAGACGTTTTATATTATTCTTAATTACCACTTCTTGTGTAAGTTTACCCGCTTCTATTAATTCCAATTTAGACTCCATATCAGCAGTCATCTTAACATCAGTTATCTCTGGAAAGAATTTGCTTAAAATCTCCGCAATATAAAAACCTAATTTTGTAGGAACCAAATATTTGCTACTGGTTGTTAAATATCTTCTTTTAATTAGAACCTCAATTATCCTTCCTCTTGTAGCCTTGGTTCCTAATCCTGAGGCTTCCATCCACTTCAACAATGAAACCTTTGTAAATCTAGAATTAGGTCTAGATAGGCTTATGCGTACTTTACCACCAGTTATAATGCCTTCAGAACCTTTTGAGAAAAAGGGTATACTATCTTCTTTTATTTGATGAAAAGGATATAATTCTAGCCAATTTCTTTCTACTACTCTACTATATGATATTGAAAATTGTAAAGGAAAATCAATAACCTTAATCCCATATGTCGTTATGGATATTTTAGCATCACGTGATATGGAAGCGAGAAATCTCCTAACTATTAAATCATAAATTTTGAATAAATTTCCAGACAATTCTTTAGGAGCTTCTCCAGTAGGATGAATTGCTGGATGTGCTGGATCATCTTTATCTCCTTGATTAACTATATACTTACCGCTGGTGATTTTATCTAAACTATAAACTAGATTTTTATATGAACTTTTTTCCAGATTTCTAACTATATTATATATATTAATAGTAGAGGGTATTTTCTGACTATTAGTCCTAGGATAGCTTATAAGGCCGTCTAGATATAACTCCTCTGCTAACCTCTCTACATTATATGGTGAAATGCCATACAACCTTCCCGCTTCAACTTGAAGATCTGTAAGGTTAAATGGATGTGGTCTTTCCAAATTTTTTATTTTTTGATCTATATACTCAATAACCACTCTTTTATTTTTAATATTTTTTAAAAATTCTTGAGCTTTATCAATCCTATCAAATTCTTTATCTAACTTTATGTTTATAGTGTGAGTACCAATTTTAATTGTAATAGATACGTTAAATGTGGGTAATGGAATAAATAAATTTCTTTCAATCTCCGAATTAACTATGCTAACTAGAGTAGGGCTTTGAACTCGGCCAGCGCTTAAAATTATTTTTTTCCCTACAACTTCCTTAACGGCTAACATCAGTGCCCTACTTATATTTATACCCCATAACCAGTCTATCTTATGCCGAGTGATTCCTGCCTCTATCATATTATAATCTAATTCTGATAAATTTAAAAAAGCATTAATTATATCACTCTTAGTTAAAGCTGAAAATTTCATTCTCTTAGCTCTTTTTAAATCGCCCAAATATTTAATTATAAGATAGCCTATAACGGAGCCTTCTATATCGTAGTCACATGCGTTAATAAAACCTATAGCACGCTTACTTAATGAGGAAAGTAATTCATAATATTTCCTAGTGTAATATGCAGTTTTATCAATTGTCCATAAAGGTTTCCATACTGCATCGTAAACTGGAAATTTATTATCTCCTTGCAAGCCAAATAAATGTCCAGCAGCAGATGTTACCAGATATACGTTATTCCCATACTTTAATGCCCAATAACCAACATATTTTTTACAAAAAACTGGATTATTAGATAAAGCCTCAGAAATTTTCTTAGCTGCTTTGGGTTTCTCTGCAATTATAAGGAAAAAATTGTTTGCATTACATAAATCCATCATGTTTAACTCTTTTTAAGGGATATTAAAATCACTTTGCCGTTAGGTAATCTTCTCCTTATAGTTATTGGAAGAATATTTCTCTTAAATTCCTCCTCAGCTATAGTTACAATATCAATATTTGTATCATTTATATCAATAAATGGGGGGGCGCCCATAGCTAATTGTAATGCTCTAGCACTAATTACCCTGGCAATTTCATATTTAGTAAGCTTATTCTGCCATAAAGAAACGAAAACCTCATTAAAATGTAAATCTTGTGACAAAATTTCCCCCTTTTAATCCCACGAAACTTCACTTTTTAACTCTTCTGGTAAACTACATTCTTTAGGAGCTTTAGTTATAAGACTTGAATTCAAAATATCATTCAAAGTAGTTATAAGTTTATTAATTGCCCTATCATCAACAACGCCTAAAACTCCTATTCTAACTACCTTATCTCTTAATTCCCCCATGCCTCTACTAATCTCTATATTTCTAGATTTTAATTCCTTAATTAATTGATCTACTGCTATTGGAGGTGTTGCTACCACGACAGTGTTAGAGAAATTTTCAGGATTACCTAATAGTTCGAAATTCATTCTTTTTAAAACATCTCGCAAATATATTGAACAAGCTTCATGCCTCTTCCATCTATTTTGTATACCTTCTAATTCTAATAGTTCTGCAGCTCTTCTAGAAGCGAAAAATGCTCCTACTGTTGGTGTAAATGGAGTCTCTCCTTTATCCTGAAATTTAAGATGTAAGGAAATGTCTAGATAGCTAGGTAAATCATTATTATGTAAGTTACTTACACCCTCGTCAGATAATGCTACAAACCCTACTCCTGGAATGCTTGCAAGAGCTTTCTGACTACCAGTAGCTACGGCATCTATTTTCCAACTATTTACATATAAAGGGTATGCAGCAAAGCCTGAAACTGAATCAACTAATAACTTTAACCCATTCTTTTTTACGATTTCACTAACCTTTTGTAAATTTCTGAATGCTATTCCCACACTAGTCTCATTATGAACTATAGCTACTGTAGTGGCATCTTTATTTTCTTCAATAGCTTTTTTAACCTCGTCTATCTGGAAAAAATTGCCTTGTCTCTTTTCATAACTTATTACTTTAGCTCCTCTTCTGATTAATGACTCCTTTAGCCTTTGCCCAAACTCACCATAAGGAAATGTTAAAACTTTTTCCTCTCTTTTAACTAATGAAAAAACCATAGCCTCTACAGCTAAAGTACCAGAGCCACTAAGAAGAGCTACTCTAGTTGATTCAAAGTGCTTATTCATTAAGGATTCTAATGATTTTACAGTTTCCCTAAATTTTTCTGATCTGTGATTAATCAAAGTTAAGGATTCGCGTAAAACACTTAAAGGTACATTTACTGGTCCAGGAATTAGCATCAAGATAATACACCAAGTTCTTTCAAAGTATTGAGTAGATTCTCAGTAGTTACCATTGCTACTCTACGTTGAGCCTCTTTAGTCTGTGCTCCAATATGGGTTGTCACTATTACTCTCTCATGCTTTAGTAATTTTAATTCCCATTCTTCCTTAGGTGGTTCATTCCACAATACATCAGTAGCATAGGTCAAGTTCTTAATATCTATATATTTTAGCAAGGCTTTGCCATCGACTACTACAGCCCTACTAGTGTTGATTATTATTGAATTGGTTTTAACATATCTAAACATATGATCATCAAGAATTGGTTTGGCGTTCTTACCTACAGTTACATGAAAAGATACAATATCAGAATTGGCTAGTAGTTCTTCTATATTATTTACGACTTTTGCTCCAACACTTCTTGCTCTTTCCGAGATGTCTATTACATCATATGCTAATACATTCATATCTAAAGCTTTACATACTTTAGCAACTTTGGTACCTATCCTTCCAAATCCTATTATTCCTATAGTCTTACCCGCTAACTCGATCCCTTCTATTTTCTTAAAAATTCCACCTTTTGCCATATTCATCGAGTCATAAAGCCTTCTTGCTGCAATTAACATTAAACCAATCGTTAACTCTGCAGCAGAATCTGTAGAAGCTCCAGGGGCATAAACTATTCTTATATTCCTTTTTACAGCTTCCTCAGTATCTATGTTATCTAAGCCTATACCAGCTCTAGCTATTATTCTGAGATTTTTACCTCTCTCAATTATCTCCTTATCTACTTTAGTTCTACTTCTCACAATGAGAATTTCATAATTATCTATAATCTTTAGTAGTTCTTCTCTTGTTATTTCTGGCTTATAGTCCACAATTAATTTAGTTTCTTGTAATGTTTTCAACATATATTGATCTACTGGATCGGTTATTAATACTTTGAAATTTATTTTGCTTATAGAGTTAGAACGCTGAATAGTCTCCATACGATCACCTAAAATTTAGAATTTATTTTAACATGATGATGAGAGTGAGTTTGAGGAAATAGATAAAATAGTAGTATTAAACAGATAGGAAGTCCAAAATATCTTGTAACTTATTTTTACCCTATTTACCGTTTGCATCTGGTGTCATAAAAAAATGTTATTACTCATTTATATATTTTATTATCACTTAACTATAGTATTAGTCTCTTTAAACCATATAAACAAATCAAACAAACCAAGTGGTACATTTAAATTTAATGCAACAGATCTTAAAATGTTCTCAAAAATTATATATTGTTTTTTAGTTAAATGTGAATTTTTTATTTCACCTACTGCACCAATTTTTCTCAAAAAATTAATAACATGCCTATCAATTATTGCTAAGTCAAAATAGCCTACATTTCTTAGAAAGTGGCTTGACTCTTTCATTCCTAGACCATCTATTTTTAATAGCTTCTCCCTAGCTAATGATTGATCATAGTCCGCTATCGGTTTTATCTCATTCTTTAATTTTCCATAAATTTTTTCCCTTGCTATCGTTATATATTTTGCCTTTAAGTTATAAAATCTATAATTACAACTCTTAAGTAGATCTCGTATTTCCTTTTCACTAGCATAATATATACTTTCTCCTAAACAACCTAACGCTTTATATGCAGATAAAAATGACGAATTAGCTGTTAATATGCAAAGAGTTAATTCCCTAAACCATACCTCTTCTGAAGATAAGTTATTTAATTTAAACTCTTCAGCTCTTTCTAGAACTTTTGCTCTTATTTTTTGATCTTGAATTAGATTTCTTAGCACGTTTTTTACTTTTCCTCCTTTTCTTTTTAACCTTAGTCTGTTTCCTTTCTGGTGTTGGTGGGTTAATATCTGATAAAGATATAATCTTCGTACCATTAGTTGTATAAAATATTATGAACTGTATATCTTTCTTAACTAAATTTCCTCCGATAACATTATCTACATTTAGATCAATCTTTTGCATAACTACTTGATTCTCGTTTACTTGTTGAGGTATACTAATAGCCATAACATGTAAGGGTTCCGAAAAGTGGAATTCTAAATTTAGTTTTCCATTAATATATTTCTCGCCTTTACTATCTATTATAACTATATCACTAGAATTATCAGGGACTATAGATTCTAAATCATGGACCCCATCAATGATCTGTTCATCTTTTACTTTTTTTATAACTGCTAATTCAACTATGTCACTCACTTTTAAAATAGTCAGCTTGTATGCTGCTAAACTCATTTAATATATTTACCCCCTTTGTAGACTATAAAGTCTTTTAAAGCGAACAATGGTATAACGGTATGAATAAAAATTTAAGTTAATCCCCATTAAGATGTTAGTGATTTAAATTGAGCATAAGAATAAGGGGTACAAATGCATATGGACATTTAGGATGGTTAAGAGTATATTGTAGAATATGTAATAGAAAACTAATAATAGGCACGGACATTGTTTATAAATGCCCTAAGTGTGAAAAGAAATATGCAGCTTATTTCTGCGAAGCTGATAAGAGAGGACTAAAAGGTAAATGCCCATATTGTGGAGCTGAATTGGTACCAATACTATGACCATCATGAAATATAATATAATGAAAAATTCTATAACATGTTACGTAATATATAACGAAGATAAAAGGATAATATACTTAGATGTAAATAAGGAGATAGAAAAGAAGATAAGCGCAGATAAAAGGATAATATACTTAGATGTAAATAAGGAATTGAATGATGGAATATTAAGAAAACTTATAATTTGTAATACTAAAATCTCCTCATATATTTGTAATGCTATTGTAGAAAGTAAAAGAGAAAAGATAGATGAAGAGTACTTAGGAAGAATCTATAATGAAATACTTGAGGTTTCTAATAGTGTAATATGAAACCCTTGCATTTTTAGCCTATTATTTAGTTCTCTCATAATCTGTGTTATATACATTGCATTGTTAGATATTATCTTAAGTAATATATTCATATCTTTTATTGATTGTGAACTAAAGTATATTAAAATTAGAGTATCTTGATTGGGAGAGCAGATATAAGAAGCGCCAATTTTAACTGGTTCACAAATTTCCTTAAATGTTTCGTCTATTGATTGTGTTAAATACCTTAACCTAAGCTGGTCTTCCGTGAGAACCTGAAACTTTAATTCAAACATTTCTATTCACTTTTTTTACATTGATCTTTTTAACTGGAATTTTAAGTTTATCGAAAAGTCTCTTAATATATTTTGAATATTGTGGATCACCGTCTATTAATTTAAGCTTTAACTTTCTATATTTCATTACCAAAGTAAGATTTCCATTATCAATAACAGTAGCTCTTCCATACACCTTACCTTGTATATTTCTTAATAAATAGACATAAATATATATGCCCTTATTAGGAATATTGACTATCTTTGCATCACCTACTTTGTATATTGGCATAACTTTTTTTCCAGATAGTTCTGCCTGAACTAGCTCATCATTCTCAACCTTATATAATAAGGATCTTATTACATGTTTATTAGATTTACTTCTAGAATTTTCTAATAATACTTCCATCTAATCTCACACTTCTTACAGCCTCTGATATACCATTAATATCTATTTTATCTTCTAAATAAGCATCTATAAGCACATCGTTCTTAAAAAATAGCTTCATAAATGTTCTTCTCAAGTTAGTATTAGAATATTTATAGAGATTTAATAGCATCCTCTGTATTTCTATCCTCTTTTCTATAGTACTTAATTTTTCGTCTAAGAAAGTATCAAAATCTTTTTCTTTATAAATTGCTTCAAAAGCGTATTCTGCTGAAATAGCTGAGGGTCTTATCCCTTCACCGCTTAAAGGAAAAACTAACCCCCTAGCCTCACCTATTCTTAAACGTTTTTTTGAAACTTTACCAATGCTAATTGGCGCTCCTCTTACATCCTTAATCTTAAATTTAGTAAATTTCTTTCTATTTAAATAATTATAAAGCATTTCTTTAGAGTTTTTATACTCAAGAAATCCTGCACCTATGTTATACTCGTTATCACTGCTCGGGAATATCCAATAAAATCCCGTTAGCTTGGTATCAAACTCTATTATAGCCTCATCGTCAAAATCATCAGTTTCTAAGATTATTCTACTAGTATATACGACATCCCTATCCATAGGATATGGCCCTCTACTATCTATCGAATAATCAAAACCGTTAAGCTTAAAGTCGTGACCTACTCGTATTTTTGAGCTTTCACGCATTTTATTTATCCATTCCCATTTGTCTATTACTATCCATTTGGTATGCTTATATTCTATGTCATATATTCTCTCTCCATCAATATAAAATGCGAATCTTTTTATTTTGAATTTATGAGTCCAATTAAAAGGTGGAGTATAGATATTAGGAACTATGTCCCCGCAAGGTTTTATATATTTTTCATTAATATCAAAAATTGTTACATCATAGTTAACTTTAGATAACATGTAAGCTAAAAGTGATCCAGATACACCACCACCTAATATTGCGACTTTTTTCATTCCGAAATTTTATAAGTAGTACGAGTTTATATTTATATAGAAGCACAAAGCTAAGGTGGTAATTTATTGTTAAGTCAAGATGAAATACTAAAGAGAATGGAAGAGTGGCCTAAACATTATAATCCTAAAGAGATAGAAGAAAAATGGCAAAAGATATGGTTAAGAGAAGATTATTGGCGGGATGTGTTTAGATATAGGGAAGAAGATAATAAAAGTCCAGTTTATGTAATAGATACTCCTCCACCATTTACAAGCGGAGAATTGCATATGGGACATGCGTATTGGGTTACTATATCTGATACAATAGCCAGATTCAAGAGACTTGAAGGATATAATGTACTATTACCTCAAGGGTGGGACACACAAGGATTACCTACTGAATTAAAGGTTCAATATAAATTAGGTATCCCAAAGGAAAATAGACAATTATTTCTCGAAAAATGTATAGAATGGACAGAAAACATGATTAAGAAAATGAAAGAAGCAATGATTAGACTAGGATATAGGCCAGAATGGGAGAGATATGAATATAAAACTTATGAGCCAAAATATAGAAAAATAATTCAGAAAAGTCTTTTAGATATATCAGATATGATAGAACTTAGAGAAGGTCCAGTTATATGGTGTCCTAAATGTGAAACTGCTCTAGCTCAAAGTGAAGTTGGATACATGAAGAGAGAGGGAATTCTAGCTTATATAAGATTCCCTTTAAAAGAAGGAGGAGAAATAGTAATTGCTACAACTAGACCAGAATTATTACCTGCTACTCAAGCTGTAGCAGTAAATCCTTCTGATGAAAGGTATAAAAATGTTGTAGGAAAAACTGCAATAGTTCCAATTTTTAATAACGAGGTAAAGATAATAGCTGACGAAGCTGTAGAGAAGGAGTTTGGGACTGGAGCAGTTATGATAAGTACTTACGGAGATCCGCAAGATATAAAATGGCAATTAAAATATAATCTACCAGTAAAAATTGTAATTACTGACAAAGGAAAAATTATAAATACCAATAGTAGTTTAGATGGATTAAATATTGAACAAGCTAAAAAGAAAATGTTAGAAATTCTGGAGAAAAATGGTTATTTAGTTAAAGTAGAACGTATTGAACATAACGTATTATCTCATACAGAAAGAAGTGATTGTTTATCACCTGTAGAATTCTTAGTAAAAAGACAACTTTATATAAAAATTTTACCATATAAACAAAAATTACTAGAGGAATATAAGAAAATGAAATTTAAACCTAGTAGAATGTCGTATTACCTTGAAGATTGGATTAATAGTTTAGAATGGGATTGGAATATAAGTAGACAAAGAGTTTATGGTACACCATTGCCATTTTGGTTCTGCGATAATGGCCATCTGATTCCAGCCAGGGAAGAAGATCTCCCAGTTGATCCAGTTAAAGATAAACCACCTATAGATAAATGCCCTAAATGTGGCTTACCATTAAAACCTATCACTGATGTAGCTGATGTGTGGATAGACTCTAGCGTAACCGTACTTTATCTAACTAAATTCTTTGAGGATAAAAAGGAATTTAGCAAGCTCTTTCCTGCTTCGTTAAGATTACAAGGTACAGATATAATTAGAACATGGTTATTCTACACGTTCTTCAGAACTTTAATTATAACTAACAATATTCCATTTTCTATGGTTTTGGTAAATGGTCAAATATTAGGGCCAGATGGAACGAGAATGAGTAAAAGTAAAGGGAATGTTGTTTCTCCTTTGGATAGAATAGATGAATTTGGTGCTGATGCTATTAGAATTGCTCTTCTTGACGCTAACATTGGTGACGATTTTCCATTTAAATGGGATACTGTAAGAGCTAAGAAGGCATTGTTGCAAAAACTGTGGAATGCAAGCAGATTAGTTTACCCATTTATTAAAGGACTAAAGTACAGTAAAATAGAAAAACTTCATATAATAGATAAATGGATTCTTCAAGAACATAAGAAATTTGTAAATAAGGCAATTGAAGCTTATAGAAATTTTGACTTTTATATAGTAATCCAAGAAATGTATAACTACTTCTGGGAAATTGTAGCTGATGAATATCTAGAAATGATTAAGCATAGACTATTTCAAGACGATATTTCTGCAAAATATACGGTACAACGAATCATTAAGGATATAATAATATTATTACACCCAATTGCACCACATATAACTGAAGAGATCTACCAAAGGTTATTTGGAGATAAGAAGAGTATATTACTAGAGAAGTTACCGGATGTTAGTGATATTAATGAAGATGATAAAATAGAGAAGATAGGCTATTATGTGAAGAAATTTAATTCAATGATAAGATCAGAGAAGATAAGAAATAGATTATCTATGAACACTCCCATATCTGTGAAACTTTATGCAAGTAATGACTTCATAAAGAATATTAATGAAGTTGAAGAAGATATTAAAAGTACATTAAAAATAGTTACATTGGAATACATAGAGTCAAAAGAAGAAAAAGTGGAAATAAAACCAAGTTAATCAGATCATGGGAGTTTACTTCACCTATCGTTTTATCGGGAAATCATCATTATCTCATCTACGAATTCTCTAATCTTTTCCACGCCTTCTCTAATAACGTTTTCGTTAACTGCAAAACTCATTCTTAGGAAATTCTTACCCACGTTTAGTGGAAATACTTCGCCAGGGATTGTTACTACTCCCTTTTCTTCAATCAACTTTATGGCTAATGATTTTATATCAAGTTTACTAGCTTCTAACAAACTTTTCACATTTGGAAAAATATAGAATGCACCATTAGGTTTAGAAACTTTTATTTCTTTAATTTTGCTAAGTTCTTCATACATTATATCTCTTCTCTTCTTAAATAGCTTAATCATCTCGTTAACCTCATCAAACGTATTAAATGCCTCTAATGCAGCTTTCTGGACGAAGCTTGTAGGACATGTATATATATTAGCTGCTAATACACCCATTTTTTGTATAACTTCCCTTCTTGAAACAATATACCCTAATCTCCAACCAGTCATTGAAAAAGTTTTGCTAAATCCATTAATATAAATTAAATAATTTCTCCAATCACTATCCTCTAAAGTACTAAACATTTTACCTTCATATACGAAATTATCGTAAATTTCATCTGATAATAAGATAATGTTATTCTCTTTAGCTATATCTACTATCTTCTTTATATCGGCATAAGAAAATAATGTGCCTGTAGGATTGTGAGGATTATTTAAAACTATCATTTTAGTTTTCTTACTTAATTTATCTTCAAGATCTTTAGTATCTACTGAAAAACCCTCAGATTCACTCCATTTTAAATTGACGTATACTGGCTTACCGCCTAATAAACTAACTACTTCCGCATATGAGTAAAATGAAGGATCAAATAGTATGACTTCATCTCCCGGGTTTATATACATAATGAAGGCTAGAAAAAGCGCTGTCTTAGCCCCTGGTGTAACAATAACTTCATCTTTCTTTATATCGCTTCCATATTTACTGTTTAAATATTGCGCTATTTTTTCTCTTAATTCCTCAATACCTAGTGCAGAAGTATAGAAAGTGAAACCTTGGTCTAACGCATTTTTTGCAGAATCTCTTATACGTTTAAATGTAACTATATCTGGTTGCCCAATCCCAAAATCAATAATTTTAATTTTTTTGTTTTTTTCTACATTTCTTGCAATCTCTTTATATAATAATGTACTTTCACCGCTCATATAAGAAATTCTGGAATTAAGATTAAATAAAGACGACACAATACTACATAGAAAATCTCATATAAATTCTTTGATCTTCTCTGGATCCTTCATTAGAGAGGTACCTATTAAAAACGCGTCCACCTTAAATTTATCACTTAATTCTATAATTTCATTTTTTTCACTTATACCGCTTTCAGCTATTTTAACAATATTTTCTGGTATCATTAGTAAAAGTTTCTTTTGCTTTTCTTTATCAATGGTTAGTGTATCTAAGTTTCTCGCATTAACCCCTATCATTTTTGCGCCTATTCTCAGTGCTATTTCTAGTTCTCTCTCATCAGTAACTTCTACTACAGGTTCCATATTATAACTTCTAGCATAATCGAGTAAACCTTCTAGTTCTCTCTCAGTAAGAATTTTTACTATTAATAACACAGTATCTGCGCCTAAGCTAAAAGCATCATCTATCTGAGATTCCTTTACAATAAAATCTTTCATTAATATAGGTATTGAGATTGAGCTAGCCACTTTTCTTAAAATGTCATAGGATCCTCCAAAATATTTTTCTTCAGTAAGAATACTAAGGCCTACGGCAAATCTCTCCATGAATTTGGCATATTCTATGGGATCCCTTTCTACATTTAAGCCAGAAGGAGATTTAGGTTTATATTCTGCTATAATTGACTTAAGATTATTTTTATTAAAATATTTAATTCTATCATACAATGAGATTAATGGTCTTTGCCTTGATATGTTAACTGGCGATCTTCGCATAGAAATTTCTACCACGTCTTTAAGCCATCCTTTAAGGAATCTTGGCATATATTATACTCTATTCAAAAAATTATAAAATATGTTGTGCCCCACTGAGGTACCAATACTCTCAGGATGAAATTGTACTCCAAATATAGGATATTCATAATGATGAATTGCCATAATCTCATTATCATCATAAGATATACCATCTATTACTAAACTTTGTGGTAAATTGTCTATAACCAGACTATGGTATCTAGTAGCTTTAAACTCATTTGGAATACCATAATAAAGTGAAGGTATAGGATTAGTTAGAAGTATAGTACTTAATTTTCCATGGAAAACTTTTCTAGCCCTTCTTATTTTAGCTCCAAAAGCATAACCTATTGCTTGATGACCTAAACATATTCCTAATATTGGAGTCTTCTTACCGAAATGTCTTATAATATCTAAAGTTATCCCTATATCTTCTTTTTTCTCTGGAGTTCCAGGTCCGGGAGATATAATTATCCTATCTGGTCCTAGTCTTTCTATTCCCTTTATACTTATTTCATCGTTCCTAACTACTATTGGATAACTACCTAACTCACCGATTGCTTGAGCTATATTATATACAAAACTATCATAATTATCTATTATTAGAGTTATATCCATCTAACTCACCCCTAATGCGGATTTTAATGCCTTTAACTTATGTTCAGTTTCATAATATTCAGACTCTGGTTTAGAATCATAAACTATGCCAGCTCCAGCTTGAATTCTCAGTAGATCCTTATTCAGAAACGCTGTTCTGATTGAGATAGCAAATTCTGAGTTACCATCAGCTGAGATAAAACCAACAGCTCCTGCATAAGGACCTCTTTTATATTCCTCAAATGACTCTATGAGATTCATAGCCATAGGTTTTGGTGCACCACTTACTGTACCTGCTGGGAAAGTAGCTTTTAACACATCTAATGTACTATATTTCTTCTTCAATGTTCCTAATACTCGTGAGACTATATGTTGTACATGACTATACTTCTCTATATACATAAACTCTGGTACTCTTACTGTACCTGGAACGCAAACCTTACCTAAATCGTTTCTAGCTAGATCAACTAACATTAAGTGTTCTGCTCTATCCTTCTCAGAATTTAGAAGCTCAATTTCCAATTTTAAATCATCTTCTTGGTTAGATCCTCTAGGTCTAGTACCTGCTATTGGATAACTTTCTACTATATTATCTTGTACTCTAAATAGCAATTCTGGGCTAGCTCCTATTAAGTATCTTTCATTAAATTTAAGATAAAACATATAAGGTGATGGGTTTATTTTTCTTAAATTGTAATAAATTCGCAGAGGATTACCCCTAAATGTATAACGGTAAAATCTAGATAAAACCACTTGAAATACATATCCAGATCTTATATATTCTAATGAATTGGAGACAATTCTCATATATCCCTCTTTATTTAGAGATTCGTCATAAAGGTTAACCTTAAAATCATCTTCACCAAAACAGTTGCTTATACCGCTTAAATCTGCATTAACATAAACCTTTCCTTCATTGTGATCATAAACTATAATATTATTAGGAATGAAGAATTCAGCATAAGGCCATTCCTCAGCTTTAGGTCTTATATCTTTAATGTTTTCCCAAAATCTTACCGCATCATAACTAATGTACCCTATCATCCCTCCTTTGAATAAACCAGGAATTTGTAAATTTTCCATTTTTTTAAGATGCTGAGAAAGTGTTTCTACTGGATCTTCATAGGATATAATGTGATCTTTACTTCCCCAAGCAATAATGCTGTATCTCGCCTTATACTGAGGGCCCTCAATACTCTCCAATAGTGATGCTATATTGAATTCCTTTTCTATACACTTAAATACTTCAATAGGAGATGCAAATTCACTTATTAAATAAATCTCCATGTTTAACCATCTTAATTATTTTATTTACTTTTTCGATTGATTTTTTACCCGGAAAAATTTCTATACTACTTGAAATATCTATCCATTTGGGATTTAAGTTCACGAAATCATTAATATTATCTAAACCAATCTTCCCAGCAACTCCTAAATTTGGATAATCTTTAAGAAACTCCTTAACCACATTTAAATCAACGCTTTCACCTTTTTTAGCAGAGTCCACAAGTATCATATCTGCAAGACCAATTACTTTTTCTAAATATTTCTTATATCCCATGGAAGCTGGAACGTAAAGGATAATTTTATGTGTATTATAAGATTTAAGCAATTCTATTTCATAATCACTTAAAACCCTATGTATTTGAAGGTAGTCTACATTTTCCAACTCTATATCTAATTCTCGAATATTCACATTAACTTTAACATTTACTATAGGTTTATTGGTATACTTCTTCACAATTGATAAAAATTCTGGTTTTACATATCTTATACTTATTGGATCAGTAATTATTCCTATATAGTCTATATCTAAGCTAGATAATTGTATTATATCTGAAATCGTTGAATTTCCGCATATTTTCAATTTAATTGCCATTTATTTTCCCCATTATTGATTTAAATTTACCTAAATCACCATTAGCCGAAATAATTTCAGTAAGTTTTTCTATTGATTTATTGATTAGATACCCTGCGTACTCATAACCATCCCTAAATTCTGTAACCTTGTTTAACAGATAAAGTCCTATTGCAGTGTTAATTCTTATGAATTTTTCAACGTACTCGTCTTTGCCTAGTAGAGCTCTAATAATCTTAATTGCTGAATCTTCTGGAGAATTTACAATTAATCTCTCTATTGGAATAGGAGATATGTTAAAGTCTGTTACATCAATCGTAATCTTCTCGATATCGTTTTTCGATATAATATACAGAAATGTCTTACTTGAAGGGCTTACTTCATCTATACCTGGCTCGCCATGAACTAGAATTACTTTATCAAATCCTAACTTAACTACAGCTTGCGCTAATACGTCTAAATAGTGTTTAGAGAACACTCCAATTATCTGATATCTTGTTCCTGCTGGATTAGTTAAGGGGCCCAATAAATTAAATATTGTTCTAATCCCAAGTGATTTCCTAACATTTGCAACGTTTTTCATCGCAGGATGATAAAGAGGTGCAAATAGGAACACAAAATTATGCCTCGATATTATCTCCTTAGCCCTTTCTGGAGGTATTACAATATTATAACCTAATGATTCTAATACATCAGCACTTCCACTTTTACCACTTACTGCCCTATTTCCATGTTTAGCTACTGGATTAACTAAGCTAAGTAAGATTGCTATAATAGTACTAACATTTACCGTACTTAACCCATCACCACCAGTGCCTGCAGTGTCTATTGCATTTGGAAAGTCTATTTTTACTGCTAGCTCTCTCATAGCTTTCGCAAATCCTACTATTTCATCTACGCTTTCACCTTTCATTCTTAAAGCTATTAATATAGCTGATGTTAATACTTCAGAAATTTCTCCTTTGATTATAGATTTTGCTAGTGATTCTGCTTCTTCTATAGTTAAGTCATTTTTATCTGAAAGTTTTTTTAACAGTTCATTAATATTCATCTAAAATGCCCCTAATTTTTTTAACTACTTCTAAAGCGGATTTTATCCCATTTTTATCAATTTCTTCAATAAATATTGTGCCTATTGCTACACCATCTGCCCTTGAAGATAAGGCTTCGCGTAAATCAAGTTCATTAGATAGACCAAATCCAACAATTAATCTACTTTGAACTAAATTCCTTACTCTTGAAATTAATTGTCTCGTAGATACTGGTATTGGTATACCAGTAGTTGGCCTAATTCCATAGTATAAGAATATATCTGTAATTTTAGAGGCTTTTTGTATTAAATTATCTGGAACAGAAGGAGAAGTGAAAATTACATCTTTTATACCCTTACTCTTTATTATCTTATCATATTTTTCAAAATCGTCCACATAATCTATAAGTAAGTCTGGAAATAGGACCCCATCTATTCCTATCCCCTTCAGATTATCCAAGAATAAGTCTAGTTGTGAAATCCAGTCGTCTAAATAGGTCAGAGCAATAATCGGTATATCAACCTTTTTCCTAATTTCCTCTAATATATTCCATACCTGAATATCTTTTACTCTATTATAACTTTTTCTTATCACTGGACCATCATACTTAGCGTATTTAGAAGGTATACCTAACTCAAATACATCAGCATATCTAACTGATTCAGTAATAAATTCCATAAACTGTTCAACATTAGGATAGCCTAAAGTCATATAAACTACCAATAGTTTATTGCCCATTTTTTACCCACCTTTTCATCATTGATTCATAATTTGACAAGTCAAGCAATCCGTGCCCACTTAAGTTAAAGATTATAACTTTTTTCTCCTTCATTTTCTTAGCAGCTAAGGCTTCGTCTATAACAGCTTTAATTGCATGTGCTGATTCTGGGGCTGGTACGATACCTTGAGCCTGCATGAATAGTTTAGCAGCTTCAAATATTTCCTTTTCATTATACTCCCTCCATTCTACAATACCTTCCTTCATCAATAAGCTTAAGGTAGGAGCTACACCATGGTATCTTAGCCCACCAGCATATATTGGGGGAGGTACATAATCTTTACCTAACGTTATCATTTTAACTAATGGTAATAGTCCAGCAGAGTCGGGAAAATCGTATCTATATTCCCCTTTGCTAAACTTTGGAATCTCAGCAGAACCTACTGCTATGTATTTAGAAGCTCTTTTATGCCCTATGAAGGGATATGAGAAACCTCCAAAATTGCTACCACCCCCAACACAACCTACTACTAAGTCTGCCTCCTCTCCTATCATGTCCAATTGTGCAATCGTTTCTTGACCTATTATGCTCTGATGCAAAATAACTACATCTAATACACTTCCAACTAGATATCTAAATTCGTTTTTAAGAGCGTATTCTATAGCCTCACTCATTGCTATGCCTAAAGAGCCAGGATGGTTAGGGTTAACCTCTAGTATTTTCCTTCCGTATTCAGTAAAATTGGTAGGACTTGGATAAACATTTGCACCATATAATTGCATTATACTTCTTCTCATTGGTTTTTGTTCATAGCTTACTTTAACCATAAATATAGTACTTTTCATGTTATACATACTAGCTGCTAAAGCTACTGCAGTACCCCATTGCCCTGCCCCTGTTTCTGTAACTAAATGCTCTATCCCTTCATCTTTAGCAAAATACGCTTGGGGTATTGCGGTATTTATTTTATGTGACCCAGTAGGAGTAGCTCCTTCAAACTTAAAGTATATCCTCGCTGGTGTGTCTAACATTTCTTCTAATCTCTTAGCCCTAAATAGCGGAGTAGGTCTACCTATAGAGATGTATCTATCCCTTACCTCTTCTGGAATTTTTATATACCTTTCTATAGTAAATTGTTGTCTTAATACTTCTTTAGGCAATATACGCCTTAATAAATCGATTCTCGAAAATTCTGCTTCTTGAGGGTCTCTTGGAGGGGGTAAAGGTTTTGGTAAATCTGGGATTATATTATACCAATACTTGGGTAGGATCTCGTCTACTTTTACCATTGGCTCATCAAAAGCACCTAATCATTTAAATGTTTTTTATCTTATAAACTTTAGCTTAATATGTCTCAAAATCCTCAAATTCTCCCTTATATTCAGTAAACACGTATTCTACTTTCTCAAC
This sequence comes from Saccharolobus sp., assembly GCA_038734615.1. Taxonomy (GTDB): domain Archaea; phylum Thermoproteota; class Thermoprotei_A; order Sulfolobales; family Sulfolobaceae; genus Saccharolobus. Next base: position 34,084 of record JAVYOH010000003.1, read on the forward strand.
ATCCGCTAATGGAGGACCACTTCTTAAATATTGTAACAATTTGTTTAATGCTTCCTCATGACCTTCTGCAATAACCTCTACTGATCCATCGGGCAAATTTTTTGCATAACCTTTTATCCCTAATCTTAGTGCATGAATCTGAACAAACTTTCTAAAACCTACTCCTTGGACAAAACCATACACTCTTGCTTGTAATCTTTTTAGCACCTATTCACCACCTCAGAGTCGCTCCACTTCCTCACTGCTCAGAGTAACGCCTTTCATCACAATATATTTTACCTAGTTATTTAACTTAAAGTTGATGATTAGAGTAGGAATAGCGGGTCTAGGTAATTGTGCTTCAATGTTAATACAAGGAATAGAATATTATAAATTAAAGGGAGATGATTATTATGATGGTTTAATAACACCAATAGTTGGTAACTATAAAATTACTGACATAGAAATTGTGGCCGCATTTGATGTGTCTAGAAATAAAATAGGAAAAGATATCTCAGAGGCCATATTCGAACCACCCAATATTACACCAAAAATAGTTAATATGGAAAAAAAGGGAGTTAAGGTTTGTGCAGGTCCTACACTTGATGGGGTAGCACAACATATGATCAACACGTTTAATCCTTCTTATGAAGGTTCGATGGAGAACGTGGTAGAAGAACTGAAAAATAGTAAGGCAGAAATTCTAGTAAACCTTTTGCCAGTAGGCAGTGAAGAGGCTACAAGAGCTTACGCTAATGCCGCATTATTAAGCAATACTGCTTTCATTAATGCAATTCCAGTATTCATAGCTAGTGATCCTACTGGCGAATTTCCTAGAAAATTCAAAGAGAAAAATTTACCATTAGCAGGTGATGATATTAAAAGTCAGTTAGGAGCAACTATATTTCATAGAGCTATAACATCACTTTTTAGACTTAGAGGAGTAAGTGTTGAAGAAACATATCAACTAAATGTTGGAGGGAATACTGATTTCCTAAACATGAAGACTGAGGAAAGGTTAATATCCAAAAGGATAAGTAAAACTGAGGCAGTGACGAGTACTTTGGAATATGGCGAGATAATTAAAAGTGAGGGAAAAATAAGAATTGGTCCCAGTGATTATGTACCGTTTTTAGGGAATACTAAGGTTGCATACATTTACGTAAAAGGTAGTGGATTTGCTGGAATGCCAGTAAAAATAGAAGCGTCTTTAGAAGTTGATGATAAAGCTAATTGTGCTGCAGTATTAGTTGATGTAATAAGAGCAGTGAAAATTGCTTTAGATAGAAAAATAGGTGGTCCACTTGACAAAGTATCAGCATTCTATTTCAAGCATCCACCAATACAGGCTAAGGATGATGAAGAAGCGTATAGGTGGCTTAAAGAGTTCCTTAAAATGTGAGATTTGCAAAGACAATATTGCATTTTTTACTTGTGTTAAATGTGAGAGACAAGTGTGCCATAATGATTATTCAAAAAATAGAAAAATATGTAAAATATGCGAGATGAGCTTATGCGAGATATGCAATGAGAATCTGTCTATTGGATCTTGTGAAAATTGTGGTAGATTAATATGTGAAAATTGTACTGCAGCATTTGACGGAGCAAGAAGAATTTGTAAAAAATGTATAGAAATAATAAATAGGAAATCATTTAACCAGATTATTTAATTTTTGCAATATGATTTTCTGTTCAATAGAAGCTACATGTCTTCTAACATTAATCACTGCGTCTGGATTTACACTAATGCTATCTATCCCAGCCTTGACTAGATATTCTACAACCTCTGGATAAACACTAGGAGCTTGTCCACATATTGATACAGTCTTATTGTATTTATGAGCTGCATTGATTAATTTCTTTATAGACTTCATAACTGCAGGATCTCTTTCATCATAATATCCCATTCTCGCTAGCAATTCAGAATCCCTATCTACGCCTAATGTTAATTGCGCTAAATCATTACTACCCACACTAAATCCATCTATTAATTTTGCGAATTGCTCAGCTAAAACTACTACTGAAGGCACTTCAGCCATTATCCATACTTTAAAATCAGTGCTTCTCTTAAGCCCTTCTTCTTCCATTATCGAGATTGCCCTTTTTAATTCCCAGGTAGTTCTTACGAAGGGAAACATTACCCAAATATTCTTAAGACCCATTTCTTCTCTAGCTTTAAGTATAGCTCTTACTTCTAATCTAAACGCTGGCTCATATTCTTTACTTATGTATCTAGAAACCCCTCTCCAACCTATCATTGGATTTCTCTCATCTGGTTCAAACTCTTCCCCTCCAATTAATTTTTTATATTCATTAGTTTTGAAATCTGAAAATCTTACCACTACTGGTCTAGGAAATATTGCACTTGCTACTTTAGCTATTCCTTCTGCTAATTTATCTATAAATAGTTTAGAATTATTATTTTTGATTAAGTATAATGGGTGGTATTTTATCCATTCACTTACTATAAATTCAATCCTCATTAAGCCTATACCATCAAATGGAAGATCTAAATATTTATCAATAACATCAGGTTCTCCTAGATTCATATATATCTTTGTAGCAGTTACTGGATAAAGACTAAGTAGAACCTCACGAGATAGTCCACCTTGTATGCCTATTGTAGTTTGTGGGATACTTTTAGCTTCAGTTTTTTGTTCTACTTTGCCTTCATACACAATTCCTCTTATTGCATCTACAGTTATCATTTGATTATCCTTAATTACTTTTGTTGCGTTTCTAGTTCCAACTACTGCAGGTATGCCTAATTCTCTTGAAACAATTGCCGCATGACTAGTCATTCCTCCCTCATCAGTTACAATTGCTGAAGCCATCTTCATTAAAGGTACCCAATCCGGATCCGTCATCCTAGTAACTAAAATATCTCCTTTCTCAATTTCACTAACCTTAGCGTCTTTTATATCTAGTATAACCTTAGCTCTACCATATACGATACCAGGAGACGCTGGTAACCCTCTAACTAGTACTTTACCCTCCGTAACTACACTAGTTTTACTAGTTTCTTCTCGTTTTTTAGTAGACCAGAAAGTTTCTGGCCTAGCTTGTACTATAAATATATTATCTGGAAAACTTAGGTCTGCATCAATAGCCCACTCTATATCCATGTGCGTCTTATAATGTTCTTCTATTTTCATAGCTAATTTAGCCAATTCTTTAGCTTCTTCATCAGTTATACTCATAGCATTAGCTTCTTCATCAGTTAACTTAACTTCAATATTCTTTTTTGTTCGTAAATCATAGACTATTTTAATACTCTTAGTAGAGATTTTTTTATCAACAATTTGTAAAGTAGCTTTTTCTATCAAAACTTCATCTGGTGTAACCTTACCCCCAACAACTGACTCTCCTAAACCCCAGTTTGATTCTATTAATATATATTTATCATCACCAGTTACTGGATGTAGTGTAAACATAACACCTGCAGATCTAGCATTAACCATCTTTTGCACTACTACAGCCATAAGAACTGATAATTGATCTATGTTCTTGCTCTTTCTATATTCTATTGCCCTAGCATTATATAAACTAGCCCATACTTCTTTAACCTTATCTAACAATTCACTTCTACTAACGTTAAGATAAGTATCTTGTTGTCCTGCAAAACTAGCTTGTTCAATATCTTCCGCTGTTGCAGAAGATCTAACGGCTACTAAGGGCTCTTTACCTATTTTCTTACTTAATTCGTCATAAGATTTAAGTATCTTTTGTGATAAATCTTCGGGAATTTTAGCAGTTTTAATCAATTGCTTTATCTTTTCACTAGCCTCTTCAGAGTTAGTATAAGTTAATAATATATCTCTTATCTTATCAAAAAGATTATTATATTCGAGAAAATATTTAAAAGCTTTAGAGGTAATTATAAAACCTGGAGGTACTCTAATCCCAATACTAACCAGCTCACCTAAATTGGCTCCTTTACCCCCTGCAATCCCAACTGCATCTTTTCCTACCTTTATAATATCTAAGATAAGGTCTTCTTCACTGCTAATCGCCTCAACCAAATAAGGCTCCCCATATCTATTCTCTATCGAAACCTTAAAAAATTATTTTACAGTATAAGTCTTAGGAAAAAAACTATATATCATTTATTATATTATTTCTGCTCCGTATTTGCAGCTTTCTGAGTAGAGGTGACAAAGCCAGGTAATTCTGGGAATTTCTCTTTCATTCTTTGCTCTGCTACTATTGATGCCTCTTCTAATATCTTTCTAGCTTCTGGACTTGAAGCTGCATAATTGGCTGGAGCTCCCGTAAAGTCTCCTGCTTCTATTACTACTTCTTGTAATCCTTCTTCTAATTCTGCAAGTTCTAGGCTTATTTCTGGCATTACACCCCTCATAGCATTCCTTAACTCTTTTATCACGCCAAGAACAGGTATTAGATTTGTAAACACATCGCCTAATTCAGTTATAGTTTCTAACCTCAGTTGAACTTGTTCTAATGCTATTTGCGTAGTTATCAATTGCTTGGAAATCTTTCTAATTTCTGCAATTTCATTGGCATACATCGCTGCTCTTGCTGTATCTTTACCCATCTGAGCTTCCACTACTTTCTCAAATAAGGTTCTATCCCTTTCTTGTAATCTTGAAATATAAACATCTAAACGACTTACCATCGTTCTTAATCTGTAATTTGCCATCACTAATCTATATCTTAATGGCTGTTGAGGTTTGAAAGCGCTCTTTATCCTTTCTCCAATACTTGGCTCTTGTTTTCCACCCCAATTTTTAACGAAATCTTCTACTTTACTTGAGGCCATTTAAGATCTAAACTATATCTTTCTAGAACATCGCTTTTAACTAACATAACACATAATACTTAGGACTTATAATATATTATTAATGGAACCGTTTAGTGTTAAGTTAGAAGGGAAAAAGCTTAAAATAACTAATAATCTAGATGAGAAAGTGATAATAATTGAAATAAATTTAAAATATTATATTACTGTAAATATGATAGATGAAAAACTAGGACTTAGAAAGTTAACAGAAAGTATAAAAGTAGATAAAGAAATAGGAAATAATGAAACTTTGGAAATTACGACTAAGTTGGAAGATATAAGCGAGATTTCTATAGTTTACAAACAAGGGGATATTGTTAAGAGGGTCGATATTTCTTTATAATCTTCTCAAGAATTTTCTCTGCTTTTTTAGAAACTTCCTCATCAGATTTAACTTCCTCTGGCCATTCTTTCCCCATCTCTTCCTTAAATTTCTTAGTAGCATCTATACCTAACTTACTACCTAATGGAGGAAAGGGTACGCTAGGATCTAAGGAATCTGTTAACGCATTGTCTATTATTAGCACATCACGTTTAGGATCTACATTAGCTGCCACAGCATATATAACCTGATTTAAATCGTGTACATTTATTTCTTTATCAACAATTATTATCTCCTTTAGAAAGCTTAATTGACCAGTTCCCCATATAGCCATCATAACTCTTTTAGCTTGTCCAGGATAATATTTCTTTATGGAAAATATTCCTAGCCCATTAAATAATCCATATTCTGGCAAATTCATGTCAACTAGTTCTGGTATTATCATTTTTGCAAAAGGTAAGAAAATTCTCTCAACTGCTTTACCTATCCATGCGTCTTCAAGAGGAGGCTTTCCAACTGATGTAACGTGAAATATTGGATTTTCTCTAACATATACTTTCTCTAATTTGAATGTAGGATAATAATCTGGGGGGGAATAGTAACCCCAATGATCACCGAAAGGACCTTCTAATCTCATATCATTTAAATCTACGTAGCCACTAAGCACTACTTCAGCATGGCTAGGAACTAGAATTCCATTATCTATCTCAGTAACATCGACTCCTTCATTTCTTAAAATTCCTGCGAACATGTATTTATCAAGACCATGAGGAACAGGGGATGTTGCTGTTAATGCTATTGTAGGCTCTACGCCAGTTACTATTGCTACGGGCATTTTTGTTATGTTTTTTTCCAAATATTTCTTAGCAGTTATAGCGCCTCTCTTGAAGGCTTGCCAATGGATTATAGCCTCTTTCTCGTTTAATATTTGGATTCTGTATACACTAAGATTGTGGACATCAGTTTCTGGATCTTTCGTTATTGTAATTGAAAAAGTTAAATATCTATTTGCATCTTTAGGCCATGTTTTTATTGCAGGAATTTTAGTCAGATCTAATTTTGAATCTTCTTTAAAGCTAGGTGGTTTGGACTTGGGCATTATTTTTCCTAGCCCTAAAAGGTCTTTTAATGACTTCAACTTATCAATAACCATTATTGGAATATTCGATAGATTAGAAAGAAATTTTTCGGAAATATATTCTAAATTATTAGTACCAAGTATCTCATACACACTTTCAATTGAATAGAAGATATTAGATATTATTTTCCAATTAGGATATTCTATAATATTTTTAAACAAAAGAGGTGGTAAATTTCTGTAAGTTGCTCTTCTACTTATCTCAGCTAACTCGAGATCTACACTAACTTCCTCATCAATTTCGATTAATTTATTTCTTCTTTTCATAAATTCTATATATTCCCTAATATCTTTAAATGCCATGTATATAATCTACTCAACAAAGCTTATATTTTGTAAAGCTAACCTCTTTAACTGTTGGTGAATTGTTGTTGGAAACAGACTAACGGGAGTAATGAAATGTCTAAATTGCGGATATGAAAGTCAAATAGACCAACATCAAATATTATGCCCAAGATGTGGGGGCTTATTGGAAATTATAATAGAACCTCCAAACGATTTTTCCTTTAGCAAACTAAAAGGAAAAGGAGTATGGCGTTATAAAGATCTAATACCAGGCAATTACAAAACTATAGTAAGTATAAATGAAGGAGGAACGGCACTAATAAATTCTATGAATATTAATAAAAATCTATATTTCAAATTTGAAGGACAGAATCCAACAGGTAGTTTCAAGGATAGGGGAATGACCGTAGCTGTTAGTTCGGCTGTAAGTTTAAACTATAAAACTGTAATAGCTGCCTCAACCGGGAATACTGCAGCTTCAGCAGCAGCCTATGCTGCTAGGGCTGGGATAAAAAGCTTCATCGTTTTACCTAAAGGTAAGGTAGCCTTAGGAAAATTGGCACAATCAATACTTTATGGCGCTACAATCTTAGAAGTGGACGGAAGTTTTGATATAGCAATGGAAGCCGTAATGAGATTATATAAGGATCTTAAAATAGTTTACCCTTTGAACTCATTTAATTCTTGGAGACTAGAGGGGCAAAAAACTATAGCATTTGAAATAGCTGAAGATATAGGAGTTCCAGATAACGTTATAGTTCCAGTAGGTAATGCAGGCAATATATCTGCAATATGGAAGGGATTTAATGAATTGTTAAAAATTGGAGCAATTGATAGAGTTCCTAGGATGATTGGGGTTCAGGCCGAAGGCGCAGCACCAATAGCTCAGGCTATAATTAATAATAAAGATAAGCCAGATTTCGTAGAAAACCCAGACACTGTTGCTACTGCAATAAGGATAGGTAAACCAGTGAATTGGCAGAGAGCAATAAGGAGTATAAGAGAATCTAAAGGAACAGCACTTATAGTTTCTGACTCAGAAATATTAGAAGCTCAAAAAATTTTAGCTAGAAAAGAGGGCATAGGAGCAGAACCTGCATCTGCAGCGGCATTAGCTGGATATTTTAAGGCAATAAATCAAGGGATTATAGATAGTAATGAAAAAACTGTTCTAATATTAACTGGGCATTCATTAAAAGATCCGGATAGTATGACAAAAGCTGATGCTAAAAGAATTTTAATTAATCCACTCTATATAGAAAAAATTATTATAGGTGAGATAAATGGATTTAATAGTTAAAATAGGTGGATCAATACAAAAAGATGAGAAAGATTATGAAAATATAATTAAAAAGATTGAGACTTATTATAAAAAATATGGTAAATTAATTGTAGTTACATCAGCTATAAAGAATGTAACTAATAGTCTAATAAGTGCTACAACTAATACTGAAAGTTCTCTGGATATTATAACAGATATTTATGAAAGACATGTTAAGGCATTATCAAAACTAACAGATGGCAAAGAATTTGAAAATGCCTTCAGAGAAATATCTAGACTAAGCGACGAATTATTTAGAATAGCATGGTCCATTAGAGTATTAGGCGAAATTACACCTAGAGTTAGAGATTATATATTATCATTTGGAGAAAGAATGGCCACAATATTGCTTTCAGCAATCTTAAGGAGTAATGGAATAGAAGCTGAAGGTATACCAGTACCACCATTTTTTACTGATGATAATTACGGCGAGGCTAACGTAATTGAAGATCTATCAAAAAGTGAAATTAACAATCTGATAGGAAACGCTAAAGCCGATGTAATAGTACTTCCAGGATTTATTGGAAAGACGAAAGAAGGGAGATATACTACAGTAGGGAGAGGAGGAAGCGATTACACTTCAACACTATTGGGTAAACTAATTGGTGCAAAGGAGGTTAGATTAATAACTGAAGTACCAGGAATAATGACTGGAGATCCAAAAAAATTTCCCAGCGCTAAAACTATTCCAAGATTATCATTAGAGGAAGCAATAGAGTTATCACAATTAGGAGCTAAAAGATTACATCCTAGAACATTTGATCCAGTTTTTAACACTAATATGAAAGTATTAGTTGAGTCCTTATATGAAGATGGGTATACAGCAATATATGGTGAATGCGAAAGTATTGATGGACTTAAGGGAATATCACTCTTAGATAATATGAAACTAGTTACCGTAGAGAGTACTAAAATAGTAGGAAAAGTAGGATCAGCTGCTAAGATAACTAATGAGGCAAAGGAAGCTGGGGTAAATATAGTATCGATCTCTCAGCCTGCAAGTGAAACAACTATACAATTAACTATTGACCAGGCATCCGCTAATAGATTAATATCAAGATTAGAGGAACTAAAAGGAACCCTAGTAAAGGATATAGAGATTAAGGATATTAGTATAGTTGGAATAGTAGGTTGTGGAATAAAAAGGAGAGAGATCTCCTCAAAAGTTCTTTCAATAGCTGCTAAATACGATCCTTTATCTATATCAAGAGGAATTTCAAATGTTAGTTTAACCTTTATAGTTAATAAGGAAGATGGAGAAAATTTATCAAAAGAGTTACACGAGGTGATTGTAAGTGGTTGATAAAATAAAAGTTTCATTACTTGGCTCTACTGGGATGGTAGGTCAAAAAATGGTAAGAATGCTAGCTAATCATCCTTACATAGAACTCGTTAAAGTTAGCGCTTCTCCACAGAAAATAGGAAAGAAATACAAGGAAATTGTAAAATGGATAGAAAGCGGTGAAATTCCAGAAAATGTAGCGGATTTACGTGTAGTATCGACTAACCCAGAAGATCACAAAGATGTTGATGTAGTACTTTCAGCATTGCCTAATGAGCTAGCAGAAGATATTGAGTTAAAATTAGTAAAAGAAGGTAAAATAGTAGTTTCTAATGCTTCTCCGTTTAGAATGGATAATGACGTCCCATTGATTAACCCCGAGATAAACTGGGATCATTTAGAATTACTTAAATATCAAAAAATAAATAAAAATTGGAAAGGATTACTGATTAAAAATCCAAATTGTACAGCAGCTATATTATCAATGCCTATTAAACCATTGGAAAAATTATTAAAAATTAAGGCTATTTACATTACTACATTACAAGCGGTAAGCGGTGCTGGGTATAATGGATTACCTTTTATGGCAATTGATGGAAACATTATACCATGGATTAAAGGAGAAGAAGAGAAGATACCAAAAGAAATCAATAAAATGCTAGGTAAAACTGAAAATAATAAATTAACTCATGCTAATTTGGAACTTCATGCTACAACCATCAGAGTGCCGACGAAGGTAGGACATATGGGAGTGATGAATATAATTACAGAGAGTGAATTGAATGAAGGAGAAATAAAAAAAGTCCTAGCTGAATACAAGTCTTTACCTCAAACTAAAGATCTTCCTACAGCCCCCAAAAAGCCGATAATAGTTCTTGATGAAGAAGATAGACCTCAACCAATTAGAGACTTACAATACTATAACGGTATGGCTGTTACAGTAGGTAGAATAAAACATGAGGGAAATACTTTACGTTTAATAGTATTAGGTGATAATTTAATACGAGGTGCTGCCGGAATAACAATTTTAACATTAGAAGTTCTGAGAGAATTGGGTTATGTGTAATGTTTTTTGATTTTCATACACATTCTATTTATAGTGATGGAAAATTCACACCAAAAACTATGATAAATTTCGCTAAAAAGCTTAATATATATATTGCACTTACAGATCATGATACTTCTTTAGGTCTTAAGGATGTTAAAGAGGAAAGCGTTATACCAGGACAAGAGGTAACTACAGAGTATGGACATGTTATAATCTTATGCAATTTTATACCTTCTCCCCCAAACAAAATAGCCGAACTTATAGATTATGCTAGAGAAAATTCTTGTTTAGTATTTCCTTCTCATCCTTTTGATATATTTAGAAAAGGAATAGGAGATAAAATTTTTAAGTATAATTTTGACTTAATAGAAATTTATAATTCAAAGGCTCCTAGAAATGCTAATGATAAAGCCAAAAAAACTTCTATAGAATTGAATTTGCCAGGAGTTTCAAATAGTGATGCACATGTAATTCAAGCTATAGGTTCTGCTTACAACGACTTGTATGAAGTTACTGAGTTTGATCTAGACGACATTTTAGAAAATTTAGCTAAAGGAAAACTGAAAAATGTCATTAATGGACTGACATTCAAAGCTAAATTAGCAATAGCTGAATGGTATATTGAGAGGAAGTTAAAAATTGCACAAAATACCCGCAGAGTTATGCATCAAATGTAAAGGTCATAAATACCTTTGTGGACTCTCTTATTGCCCCATAATGGAAAGATTTAGGAGTATTGTAAGCACCTTACAAAGAGTAAAAACAGATAATATATCAAAATACGTTGAGGGATCTACTCCACCTAGTGCAATAGTTGGTGAAGCAAATTATCCAAAAGTATCACTAATTTTAAACATACCTCCCGCTATATACGGTGAAGAGGCTAGAAAATTTGAAAACATAAAGGATTGGTGGGGTAAATTAAGTTTAGGAGATATAATAAAACTTAGATCATCTCTAGTTTCTAGCATAACTAGAGTAGAGGTAAATAGAGCTATAGATTACTACAATACGGAAATTCCACTTTCAGTAGTTTCTTATGATCCAGTAACATCAGAGGCTAAATTAAAGAGTATAGAGGCTAAATTAAAGTTTGATGGACTCGTATTGCCTAGAGGACCTGGAGGACAAGCAGAAGAAATAAAAGTAATAGACAATCCTAAAATTCCTGCAAAATTAGATAAGCTTATCTTTGATGATATAAAAGCGTACCAAGCAGTACTAGAATTATATAGATCTAATATAGACTATTATAAGATAATTAACGCATTATCTTTAGGACTTCTAGGGATTAAAAAGAATAGAAAGTTCGTACCAACTAGATGGGCAATAACTGCAGTAGATTCTACAATTGGTAAGTATCTTTATGAAAAAATAGTTAATTATAACGAAGTAAATAAAATAGAAGTATATTATGGGGCATATCTTGGTAATTACTTCTATATTATTTTGTATCCATCTAAATACAACTCTACATGGATAGAAATATGGCATCCATTAAGTTTATGGTCTAAAGAATTGACAATTTCAGAATTAAGAGAGAATTTCTGGGGAGATTATGATTATATGGATGGTGGGTATATGGCTGCAAGATTATCAATACTAGAACATTTAGAGAAAATAAAGAGACAAGCGGGAATCATAATAGTAAGAGAAATAACTGAGGAGTATTATGCTCCGGTAGGTAATTGGCACATTAGAGAGACAGTAAGAGCGGCAATGCAAAATAAATTAGGAGAATTTGAAAATTTGAGTGAGGCAATAGTGGCGATAAATAATCGATTAAAAGCAAAAGTCAATTTGTTAGAGTTAAATAGTATTAAAAATATTCTAAAACAGAAATCAATATTTGATTTTTTAAACAAATAAAGAAAATACTGCCATAGCAGTGTAAAGTCTGTTTTCAGCCTGATCCCATACTGCACTTTTCGGACCATCTATTACTTCTGAATCCACTTCCTCACCTCTATTAGCAGGTAAGCAATGCATAAATATTGCATCTTTAGTTGCATATTTCATTAAATCTGTAGTTACCCTATAACTATGTAGTATTTTCTTCTTATACTCCATTATGTTCTCTTGGCCCATGCTAACCCACACATCCGTATAAACTACACTAGATCCTCTAACGGCTTCATAAGGATCCTCATGAAACTCTATAATAGCTCCAGTTTTCTCAGCAACTTCATCAACTCTTTTATAATACTCATTTCTAGGCCTAAGTTCCTTAGGAGTTGCTATATGGAGTTCAAGACCCAATTTAGCTACTATCACCATTAGACTAAATAAAACGTTATCACTCCCATCACCTACAAAAGCAATCTTAACATAACCATTTCCAAACTTCTCTCTAATAGTCATCATATCACTTAATGCTTGCAATGGATGAGATAAATCGCTCAATAAGTTTATTGTTGGAAGTTTAGAGTAGTCTCTCAATTTGATTAGTGTTTCATGGTTTAAAACTCTAGCACCTATTCCATTAACCATCCTGCCTAAAACTCTGGCAGTGTCCTCTACGGGTTCGCCCCTAGACCATTGTATATCTTGTTTATTAAGAACTATTGGGATTCCTCCTAACATGGAAATGGCTAACTCACTACTTACTCTAGTTCTTGTACTAGGTTTTTCGAAAAGTATTGCGACTTTCTTACCTTTTAGAGAACTTGGTATATTATTATGATAAACGTAATTTTTCATCATAAAAGATACTTCTAACATTTTCTCTATCTCATAAGGTTCAAAATCTAATAAACATAGTAGACTTTTACCTCTAAACATAATTTAATACTTACTATAGGCTATATTTAAACATGGATATGGATATCCAAACGATACTCGTTAAAGCTACTGAATCTAGACAAGGAAATAAACCTAAATTTGATGAGGGTCACGTAATAATGAGTATAATATACATAGATGAACTCCAACCTATTGGAAGAATAACGTTAATGAAGAAAATGGAACTTCATGAAGCTTCAATGAAAACTCTGCTAAAAAGATTGAAAGAACTAAATATAATAAATACAGACCCGATTGGGGGAAATACGTTAACTGAAATAGGAAAAAGAATAGCATCTTGTATAAAAAACAATTCTATTATAAAAACAACTTTTTTGAAGTCACTAAACTGGAATTCTACAATGATTGTTATAAGGAAAGGTGCAGAGATTTTAGAAATAATACCAGTTTTAAAGTTGAGAGATGAAATAATTAGATTAGGTATAGAAAAAGTTCTCATTTGTACCTATATAAATGGAAAAATTGAAATTCCTCCAAAAACAGAAGAAATGAGCCTAAAGGGGCTATTAGAAGAAATTATGGAAAATTGTTCAAACTGTAGTGATACTGATATGATTATCTTCATAACGCCTAATGATATACATTTAGCGTACTTAGTATTAGCGTACTTATTTAAGGTGTTAAAAAGATGCTAGTAGGATTTCTAGTAAATCCATATGCCGGAAGTGGAGGAAGAATAGGAAGAAAAGGTAGTGATGACCTATATATCGAGAATCCAGAAATAAAAGATAGAATAAAGAGATTTATTGAGAAAGCTCCAGAAAATGTAATTTACATAACACCAAAATTTAAGATGGGTGAGATGTATTTTATAAATTCTAAATTACACTATAAAATAATAAATATAGGAAATAGTGAAAGAACTACTAGATATGATACTATATCTGCTGTTAAAGAGTTTATAAAAAATAATGTAAGTATAATTATTTTTTCTGGAGGCGATGGTACAGCAAGGGATGTTTACGAAGGTTTAGATGGAGTTCAAATACCAATCCTAGGTATACCTGCTGGAGTTAAAATGCATAGTGGCGTTTTTGCGAATACGCCAGAAGCTGCTGCACTACTTTTAACTAAATTTGTGAAAGGAGAGGCTAGATTAATTAGAGAAGAAATATTAGACGTTGACGAAGAAGCTTATAGAAATGGAAGGTATGTTATAAGATTATATTATAGTGCATTAACAATAGATGATAATCATCTGTTAGCGCCAAGCAAGCAAGAGATTAGTTATGATGAAGAGGAGTTAGAAGAGATCGCAAATTATATTGTTGATACATTAGATCCTAAATATTTATACGTAATGGGGCCTGGTAGTACAGTAAAATATATTGAAAGTAAGTTAGGGATAAAGTCTTCTTCATTTTTAGGAATTGATATCATAAAAAATAAACAGCTAATTAAAGCTAATGCGAATTATTATGATTTAATCAATTTAACCGGGGAGTTAAAGCTAATATTATCACCAATAGGAAGACAAGGATTTCTGTTAGGGAGAGGGAATCAAGAACTAGGGCCGTTGTTCCTAAAGAAAATAAAGAAAAAAGATCTAATCGTAGTATCGCCTATATCAAAACTTTATACCATCAATTGCCTAAGGATAGATACTGGTGATCCGTTAATAGATAACATGCTTAAAGGTGTTTATAATATAATAGTTGGTTATGAAAAGTTTTATGCCTTAAAAACATGTAATGAGTACTACTGAAATGAAAAAATATAAGAATAATTCCAAAGTTCATTTTAGCTTGAGATTTAAACATTGAAATGGAATATAAAAGGATGAGTGAAGAGTATCAAAAGGATGATATAGAAGAGATTGCGCAGCAACTAGTTAATGAGGAAAAAGAGTTTAAGGGCTCGCCTAGGTCAAAATTAGTTGAAGCAATAATTTTGCTTTTGCATGCTAGGCCGTTAAGAACTGTAGAAATATCTGCTAATTTAGGATATGAGACTAAGTATATTAGTAGCTATCTGAGCTATTGGAGGAAGAAGGGACTAGTTTATCAGGACGGTGGAAGATGGCATTTAAGTAGAAAAGGAGAAGATCTTGCAAAAGAACTGTTAGAAGCGTATAATAGTTCTAAGTTTAAAGAGATGCTAGTTCTCGCTAAACAAATTTTGTCCGATAAACAAGTTAACCAGACAGTAAACAACAAAAATGAGATAAAAGAAGACAAAAATAAACAAAAAGTTTTGTTGTTTATTGGTGAGAAAACCAGTAAAGATAACAAAAAACAACAAGAACATAATTTAACGGATTGTATAAAGGAGGTTTTGAATAAATTAGATGATGATGAGAATGAAATATTAAAATATCTATTGAATAAATATATCGAATGGGGAACTACATATATCTATTTTGATCAATTACAGGAAGAGTTAAAAGCAGATACTAGCTGGATTTTAAAAGTTCTGAAAGGCTTACAAACAAAACGATTATTATACATATATCAAGATCCTAAGATGGGCATAAGAATAGGCCTTGCTAAATCATTTAAAGAGTTATTAAATAATTGTTAATCGTTACGTTTCCTTTATTATTTACTTCTACTACTGGTAGATACAAATCCTGCTAAGGTTTTATTATTTGTGTTATACATTATACAAACTATTGATGTTTATGATCTTAGATTTATGAGAACTGGGTAGTAGTAGTAATGTATTTATTCTTAAATAATCTAATAGGTAGATAGGGGTAATCAATGTGTCGTCCAATAAATCAGTGAAAATGTCTGAAGACGAAATTAATAGAGTTTTAGCTAAGGCTGAAAAAGAGGCTGAGAAAAAGGATCATAAGAAACAATGGATTGAAAAAATGATAAAAAGTGCTAAAACTTATTATAAATTATGTCCTTATTATGATAAGAAGAATAATAAATGTTTTCTAACTTTAGGTGAGAAGTGCCAGCGTGATGGTAAATACGAAACGTGCCCGATCTTTATAGGATTTCTTGATAGTAAGTACCAAGATATAATAAACAAGAAGAAGATGTTACCAATGGATTTTCAAGACTTAGCACTAATGACTTAAAGTTTTATATAAAATAACTTCTAAGATATAAGTGGATTGGCAAGACGTAAAAAGAGTAGTAATAACGAGGAAGAAGAGAAGAAATCAGAAGTGAATAGTGTAGCTAATAAACCAAAAGCGTCTAAAAAGAAGCAAGAAAAATATGTCGATCCTGACAAGTTGTTAGATGAATACTTAGACGAATTGGTAAATTTGTTAGGTCTTTCTTATTTGAATTTTAGTAAAGAAGAGTTTAAGGAAATTTTGAGAGAGCCTTTTGCCATGGCTGTAGGGGAAGTTAAGACTAAGCCTAAGTTATCAACAATAATTAATAGGTTAAGAGGAATGGGTGATAAGTTAATGGAAATAATAGCTTACAAGATTTTAAAAATGTATGATATTGAAAAATTAGCAGATGATCAATTAGAGTTTGTAGTAACTTATGTTAAAAACGGAATAATTCAAATAATAGATAAATTGTATAAAGAATGTAAAAAGAGGAATAGAAACGATTTGATAGACATTTTACGCGCAAATTGGTCAATGTACTCTAATGGCCTTAAATCGCCAGTACGTTGTCCTAAGTGTGGATTTGATTCAGTAATGCCAGATTTTGTATGCAAAGTTTGTGGTTATAGTTTGACTATGAGAGAGGTAAAAGAGAGTATTAGAATTATAGACGCTTTAAGTGATTATTTAAAGATAGATAAAGAGGGATTTAATGAGATATTAAAGGCTGGATTTCTATACTATACTTTTAACGGACCTATTCCACCTTCAAAATTTAAACCACAGGAAGGTCAGTTATATTTTGAAGTAATTCTCAGTAAGGATGAGAAGCAAAAATTACAGAACATCTTGAACAGTATTTTACCGGGGAGTTAATTATTCCTCCACAATTTTCGCATTTATAATTCCCTTGAAATAATTTTCTTGAATTATGAAAAGCATGGAATAATTCGAAATTTTCCTTTAAAGCTTCTAATTCCCACTTTAATATTTCATTAAATATTTCATCCTTGGTCTCGTAAGATTTGTCATCTAAAAAGCCTCTAAGTTCTAATATGGATGTTTTATAAAAGGGAACTAAAAACGATATATTATTTATTTTATACTCAAATTCTAATAATCCTATATATGTAAACTCTTGCTTTATGATTGAGTATATTAAATACGACATTAGGAAGTCAGATGTAAAAGGTAAAATTACCTTTTTTATGTTATTTTTTTCAGAAAAAGATTTAGAGTTTATAAGCAAATTCCATATTTCATCATTAATAGAATTTTTCGGTTCAACAACTAATTCAAAATATTCTAACTTATATATTTTATATATTTTATTAATTATAATACTTTTTAATATATCAGATATTTTGTGCAAATATCTTGGATATGCAAATAATACCTTATCATTGCTCGAGAGGATTTTATTAGGATAGAATTCCCTTTTAATCCTTTTTATTATTTCATCTTTAGAGCAAATCATACATAATTTTCTTCCTCCTACTTCAGTTACTGTATCTCTTTTATTACATCTTTCGCATAGCATTTTATAGCCTCATCTCTCTTTTTTCTATTTTAAAAATTTATGTATAGGTAAGGTAGAGAAAAATTTTTATATAAGCGATACTAATGATCAGCAGAAAGGTGTTGTGATAGATGGCAGCTCCAGTCCTTCTATTTAAAGAGGGAACTAGTAGAACTAGTGGGAGAGATGCGTTAAGAAATAATATATTAGCAGCTAGGACTCTTGCTGAGATGTTAAGAACCAGTTTAGGTCCTAAAGGCCTAGATAAAATGCTTATTGATAGTTTTGGAGACGTTACTATAACCAACGATGGTGCAACAATAGTAAAGGATATGGAAATTCAACATCCAGCAGCTAAATTATTAGTTGAAGCTGCTAAGGCGCAAGACGCAGAAGTAGGAGATGGAACTACTAGTGCAGTAGTATTAGCTGGAGCCTTATTAGAGAAAGCAGAAAATCTATTGGACCAAAATATACATCCGACTATAATAATTGAAGGATTTAAGAAGGCATATAATAAGGCTCTTGAACTTTTACCACAGTTAGGAACTAAAATTGATATGAAAGATCTTAATTCTCCAACAACGAGAGATAGTTTAAGAAAGATAGCATTCACTACTTTATCAAGTAAATTTATTGCTGAAGGTAAAGTAATAGATAAAATAATTGACATGGTTATAGATGCAGTAATTAATGTAGCGGAACCTTTGCCTAATGGAGGATATAATGTTAGTTTAGATCTAGTGAAGATTGATAAAAAGAAGGGCGGAAGTGTAGAGGATAGTATATTAGTTAAGGGTTTAGTATTAGATAAAGAAGTTGTACATCCAGGCATGCCTAGGAGAGTAACTAAGGCTAAGATAGCAGTTTTAGATGCTGCCTTAGAAGTGGAGAAGCCAGAGATATCGGCTAAGATAAGTATCACATCACCTGAACAAATTAAGGCATTTTTAGATGAGGAAGCCAAGTATCTTAAAGAGATGGTTGATAAATTAGCCTCAATAGGTGCTAATGTAGTAATTTGTCAGAAAGGTATTGATGATGTTGCACAACACTTCTTAGCTAAGAAAGGTATATTAGCAGTAAGAAGAGTAAAGAGGAGCGATATAGAAAAGTTAGAGAAGGCATTAGGTGCAAGGATAATCAGTAGTATTAAAGACGCTACGCCAGAAGATTTAGGTTATGCGGAGTTGGTTGAAGAAAGGAGGGTAGGAAATGATAAGATGGTGTTTATAGAGGGTGCTAAGAATCCTAAAGCGGTTAATATATTACTAAGAGGTTCAAATGATATGGCTCTAGATGAAGTTGAGAGAAGTATTAATGATGCATTACATTCATTAAGGAATATACTACTAGATCCAGTTATCTTACCAGGTGGAGGAGCTATTGAATTAGAGTTGGCCCGCAAATTAAGGGAGTATGCAAGAGGTGTTGGTGGGAAGGAGCAGTTAGCAATTGAAGCTTACGCTGATGCTTTAGAAGAAATACCTATGATTTTAGGTGAGACTGCTGGATTAGAGCCAATAGCTACTTTAATGGATTTAAGAGCTAGACATGTAAAAGGACTAGTTAATGCAGGTATTGATGCTATAAGTGGTAAGATAGTAGATGATGTATATAGCCTAAATATAATTGAACCGTTAAGAGTTAAGGCGCAAGTATTAAAGAGCGCAACAGAAGCTGCTAGTGCAGTATTGAAGATTGATGATTTAATAGCAGCATCTCCGTTAAAGAGTGAGAAGAAAGGTGAAGGTGCAAAAGAAGGAGAAGCTGGCGGTGTTCCACCAACCGGTCCTTCATCTCTAGGAGACTAAATATTTTTTAATTTTTAAATTAGATTCTTCACTATCTTCCATGTACCCATTAATTTCTTCTAATATTTTATCTACTACTTTTCTTATATCTTCATCGGTATAGTTATCCTTTACTGCAACTAATAATTTCTTTGTAATTTCTGGTCCTAATATTAGGCTGAGTTCTGTAAAATCTGGACTAAGCAAGAAGTCTATCAATTTTTTTGGATTTCCTCCGTATGAAGAGAAATTATATTTAACTTCTGCCTCACCTAAAAGTCTTCTAGCTTCATCTAATCTTTTTGAATCTAATAATGAAGGTGATAGTACCTTGCTTGCTATATGTCTAAGGAAATCGGGTTGGTTCACCATTGTCGCCTATTTATGATAATCTAAATACTCTAATATAAAGATGTATTAATGTTAAGTTAGCCAGATAGTTAATTGATTATCTTAGAAATTATTATTCATAGGAGACTCAATGCCCAGATATAACGATGATGCTAATTATTTTTAAATTTCGCATAACGTTTAAAAGTTAGAAATAAGAGAAAAAAGGTGAGCTGGTGCTAAAATGAGTAATGAGACTAGAAAGAAAAGTAAGAAAGCCTCTACTTCTGGGAATGTGGAAAATAAATTGAAGGTAGTCTATTCTGATAAGGATGTGATAGTAATGACTGCGCCTAATGAAGATGAGTTAAAACAAATACTGTTAGACCTATTAAATGAAAAACCTATGAACTTAAAGGAATTACATAGTATGTTATCTGGAATTGCGAGTGAAGATAAGATTAGAAGAGCATTAGCGGATTTGGTTGAGAACGGTAAGATTAATTTATTAGAAGATGGGAAATATGTAAAGTTAGGTACCGAATAAAGTCCTATATGGACATTTGGAAAATTCTCTACTACATAAGACTGCTTGTTGTGTAACCAATACTCTTCCTATTGCCTTACAATAGGCTACTACTCCTTTTTCACTTTTTATAAGCTTATAATTTTCGCACTCACTAGTTAATTCCTCTTCTAAAACATTTATCTTAGGATAAAATTTTATTTCTAGATCTACGGATTTATCTTTAGTAAACGCTTCTATACCACTTTTGCTTTCTTGTTCAATAAAATATCTACAAGTTTTGAATTGACCGAGGCATCTATTGCTCGCTGTTACAGCATCTGTTGGTTGATCTAAAGCAGGCGATGTACAATATCCATTCTTATAGTAAGGACATACATTATGCTTCTGCAACTTCTCTCACAATTACGTGTACTCCTACAATATCATTTTCTTCCTCGTTACTAGTCCATTGGGGTAAATGAATTCTTGATATCACAATATTATCACTTATATTACTTAACGATTTTTTAATCTCTTGCTCGTTAATTTTTGGATTTCCACTATAATCCTCTACTATAAGGATTTCAATTCTTTTCTTCATGATTATACGCTTAATGGGTAAATATTAAAAGGTATAGGGCATAAAACGTCTTGTGGATCTGATAGCAGAAGCTAAGAAGGAATTAGCAAATTTTGTTGGAAGTAAATTAAGCGTTGATGTAAAAGACATTTTAAAAAATATTACTTACCCCCCTAGAGAAGAGTTAGGAGATTTATCGATAGCATTACCGTCAATAAAAGTAAATGAAGAGAGGGCGAAAGCTATAGGAGAATATAAGGGTGAATTAATAGAGCAGATAGGGATAGTAGGTATATATCTTAATGCAAGATTAAATGTTAAAAATCTCTTTGTTAAGATATTTACGAATTTAGATGAAAATTATGGTTTAGAGAAAGTGGATAATCCTAAGAGAATAATAGTAGAACATACTAGTGCTAATCCGATACACCCTTTACATATAGGACATTTAAGAAATACCATATTAGGGGATTCTTTAGCTAGAATATTAAGGGCTAGGGGGCATGAAGTTAACGTAAGATTCTATGTTAATGATACGGGGAAACAAGTTGCAGTGCTTATCTATGGTTTAAAACTCTTAGGTTTTCCAACTCCTGATCCAACTGTTAAAAAGGACCTATGGCTTGGCATGATATACGCTATGACTAACGTTATTTTAGAAATAAGGAAATTGACTGAAGAATTGAAAAATGTTTCTGATGAGAAATATAGGGAAAAGATAAAGGCTAGAGATGATTTAATACTAATTGCAAATGATTTACGAAGTAAAAATGAAAATTTATTTGATAAGTTAGTAGAGGAAATGAGTAAACAAGAAAATCCAGAGGCCGAGATAAGCAAGATTATAAAAGAATATGAAGAGGGGAAAGGAGAGTTAAAGGGAATTATTAGAAGGTATATAAATTATGCATTAGAAGGATTTAAAGAAACCTTGGCTAAACTTGATATATCATTTGATAATTTTGATTTTGAGAGTGATCTATTATGGAGTGGACTAGTTAATAAAACACTGAAATTGCTTTTAGAATCGAGAGCGAGAATAAAATATAAGGGTGTAGAAGCATTAGATATAGAGAATTTCTTAGGTGATGATAGGAGGCTTAGGTTAAGAATCCCTAAAGGTTTAGAAATTCCTCCATTAGTTCTTATAAGATCAGATGGTACAACGTTATATACTGTTAGGGATATAGCATATACTATATATAAATTCAATCAATTTAATGCTAATCTAGTGATAAATGTAATAGCAGAAGAGCAATACATTCCTCAAATACAATTAAGAGGGGCATTAGACTTAATAGGGTATAGTAAATTTGCAGAAAATCTGATACATTATTCTTATGGTATGGTAAATATTCAAGGGCTAAGAATGAGTGGTAGATTGGGTAAAATTATAACTATAGACGAAATATATGATAGATTATATGTAATAGTTAAAAATAAACTAAAAGAAAAGAGTGGT
This sequence comes from Saccharolobus sp., assembly GCA_038734615.1. Classification (GTDB taxonomy): domain Archaea; phylum Thermoproteota; class Thermoprotei_A; order Sulfolobales; family Sulfolobaceae; genus Saccharolobus. The sequence continues at coordinate 56,273 of JAVYOH010000003.1, forward strand.
ATTATGGAAAATATTAATGATATAGCAAATTCAGCGCTTAGATATGCTATGTTATCAGTGTCTGCAAATAAACCAATTTCTTTCGATTTAAATAGAATAGTAAATTTTGAGCAGAATAGTGGTCCGTATTTACAATATACGTACGCTAGGTCGTATAATATATTAGCTAAATCAGTCGATGAGCTTTCTATCGATAAGGTTGATTTTAGTGACTTGGTTGATGAAAAGAGGAAAATATTAGTACTAATAGCTAAGTTCCCTGAGATATTTAAGAATTCTGCGGATGATATGAGATTAGAAGATTTAGTAGCGTATTTAAGAGATTTAGCAGATGTTTTCAATAGATGGTATGATAAGGAGAGAATACTTCAAGAACAAGATATAGGTAAGAGAATTCTTAGAATTTATCTTGTAAAAGGAGTAGGGATAGTACTAAGAAATGGGCTAAAGATTTTAGGTATTAAACCATTAAGTAAAATGTAAGTAAGGACCCGTAGCTCAGCCAGGACAGAGCGGCGGCCTTCGGAGCCGTAGGTCCCGGGTTCGAATCCCGGCGGGTCCGTAAATATGGTTAAAAATAATTTTTAAGTAAGAATTTGTATCAAGAATTTTCCAATAATGTTGGTTTATATATAAGTAAAGATGCTGAGATTAAGTTAAGCACGTAGTAGATTATAATAAAACTTATAATGGGAAGCTCGATATATAAAATCGTATAATACCTCCCGCCGTAGCTCAGCCCGGTTTAGAGCGCCCGGCTGTAGATAGGGAAGAATAGAAACCGGGTGGTCCGGGGTTCAAGTCCCCGCGGCGGGACCTTGTTTATTTTTCCGATTAATTTTTAAATCCGGTTTAATGCATCTTTGTGTAGGTGAATTTTTTGGCGGAAACGGCTCATAAAATGCTAGCAGAATCTTTAAATAACATGGTGCTGGTTAAGTTAAAGGGAAATAAGGAAGTTAGAGGAATATTAAGAAGTTATGATCAACATATGAATTTAGTTTTATCAGATTCAGAAGAGATACAGAGTGATGGTAGTGGCAAAAAGTTAGGGACTATTGTAATAAGAGGCGATAATGTAATTCTTATCTCTCCATTACAAATATCTTGAAGGTGAAAGTTAATGAAGGGTACGCCATCTTTTGGTAAGATGAATAAGAGTCCTACACATATAAGATGTAGGAGATGTGGAAGAAATTCTTATAATGTAAGTAAACATTATTGTTCTGCATGTGGATTCGGTAAAAGTAGAAAAATTAGAAGGTATAGTTGGCAAAATAAAAAGGTAAATGGGGTTAGAGTTAAATAATGATGAATTGGCATTGGCTTATAGAATGGCAAACTCCTTACGAGTTTCATGGCCATGCTATAACCAAAGTAATAGCGGATGAAAAAACAGAGTATCAGAAGATTTTACTAGTTGAGTTTGAAAGATTTGGTAAAGGACTTATTATAGATGGCAAAGTACAGTCTACACTATATGATGAATATATATATCATGAACTATTGGTACATCCATTATTACTATCATTAGAGAACCCTCCCTCTGATGTTCTAATCTTAGGTGGTGGAGAAGGAGCAACGTTAAGAGAGGTACTAAAGTATAAAAGTGTGAAAAAAGTAACTATGGTTGATATAGATAGTAAGGTTATAGAGTTTGCTAGGAAATACCTTAATGAATGGCATCAAGGTGCATTTGATGATTCACGTACTAATTTAATTATAGGTGATGGATATAAGTTTATACATGAGACTAATGAAAAATATGATGCTATAATATTAGATTTGACTGATCCTATAAAAGGTTCAACTTCGTATAAATTGTATACTAAGGAATTTTATGAGGATTTAAAGTCTATATTAAACAATAAAGGTGGAATAGTGACTCAAGCAACTTCACCTTCTTTTTCATTAGAAGTTTTTGTCACTATTTATAATACTATTAAAGAGGTTTTTGGCAAAGCTTCGGCTTCATACACATACATGGCTTCATTTGATGGGCTATGGGGTTTCGTATATGGTGGTGTAGAACCAGCAGTGCTATCTAGTGATGAAATTGATAAGAGAATAAGAGAGAGAATTACAGGAGAATTAGGATTTTATGATGGATATTCACACCAAATATCATTTAATTTACCTAAAAATATAAAGGAACAATTTAAACGAATCAAAAGAATATCAACTGAAAAGGACCCAGTTTACGTTCCTGCATAGTTTTTAATATAAAATGCCGGGGTGCCCGAGCGGTTAAGGGGGTAGGCTCGAGACATTTTCCAGCGTAACTACGGGGGACCTACTGCCTCTCGGAGGCGCGCGGGTTCGAATCCCGCCCCCGGCGTATAATTTTTTAATAAGGAAATTTAGTAGTTGCTAGTACATTATTACAAATAAATCCTCTATTCTGCTTATACTGCTGGACTTAAAATTAGTGCCGCGGCCGGGATTTGAACCCGGGTCACAGGCTCGAGAGGCCTGCATACTCTCGGTGCTTCCTGCGCTTGACCGGGCTATACTACCGCGGCAAGAGATAAAATTGAAGATACTAATTAAAGTTTAATGCTTCTTACTATCTCATCTATTACGTTATTTATATTTCCTTCTAAAAATTCAGCATACAGTATCTCATCATAAATTATGAAATAACCTTTAGCCTGAGTTAAAAGGGAATATTTATAACCTTTACAACCTTCACAATACCCCCTTATTTCACTAATAAATGGAGTATTGATTACTGACATTTTAATATTGTCTCTTTCTATAATTTCTACACTAACTTCCTTGTTCTTTAATATTCGTTTTGCTAAATAGTATAATGCTAACTGCATTAAGTCTGTTGCTAATATATTATTTTCCCTTAATTTCTTAGCTATTATGTACTCTTTATTAGTTTCACTCTTAATTTTCCTTATTTTTCTCCTTATTTCATTAGATTCTGAAAGTATTTGTATGCATTCTTCTGCCAATTTACGTGCTGAGTTATTATCTCCTAACCACGTTAGTATATAAGCCTTATATAGTTTATCGATGCAACTAATATATACCACCTCAAGGCCTTATTATTATTCCTAAATCATATAGTTGATTATCATATTTAATTATATATGAAATTAATCCATAATTGTCTGGATATCTTATAGTTTCTAGCGATATTAAACTTTCAGATAATTTTTTAGCTATATAATATCTTCTATAACTCATTGTAGCTCTTGCATTAACAAATAGTATACCGTTCTTTGCATTTAGAAATTTCTTTAGTTTTTCATATTTTTCTATATTTATAGCTAAGTCTGATATTGTTGCTAAGTATTTTACGTTTCTAAATGGAAGTAAATCTTTTATATTTATATTAAATAATTGAATTAGTAATGAATAAGTTATACTTTCTCCAATTACTGTTGATATATCACCTGATAATGTTTTCCCCCACTTATTTAGTTCGTACGCTCTTATTAGTTTTGGAATATCTGATACGGTTTTTGAAAAAAATGCAGTAGTTATTTGAATTATTTTTTCATCTAGTTCGTATTCTTCTGAGTATCCGCCTATTTCAAAAGTATCTAGGATCGCATCGGTAACGGTTTTAAGGTCAGTTTCAGAATCCATATCTGAATGTGGTAGCAAGTCTTGGCTAATTTGAATCCATGAGAGTCTTAGTTTCACATTAAATAATAAAAACTCTAAGAGATTTAAGGCTTTACAAGTACTTTTCCTATTTTAGTTTTGTCTCTTAATATGCTATATCCTCTATCAATTTCATCTAAACTTACAGTTGCTGCGATAATTGGCTCTATCTTGCCTTGAGCAGCAAGAGTTAATGCTCCTTCAGCATCTTTTTTAGTTGCAGATGCGTGACCTATTAATTTTATATCTTTAAGTATAATATATCCTAATCTTAATTCGTAGGTTTGCGAAGGATCTACATTACCTATTTGGACTAATCTACCTCCCATCCAAAGACTTTTAAGACTTTCATCAAAAGTAGGAGTACCTACTGTATCTATAACTATGCTTATATCACCTATTTTTCTAGCCTCTTCTGAGAACTTATTACCTACTATTACATAGTCTGCGAATTTCCTTATCATCTTAGCCTTCTCTTCTGATGTAGTTACACCTATAACCTTAGCACCTAATGCCTTGGCAACTTGTATAGCATGAATACCTACACCACCACTAGCACCAGTTACAAGTACTGTTTCATCCTTTTTTATGTCTGCTCTTCTTAAACCTCTATATATCATACCAGTTACGCAAGGTACTAGTACTGCGTTTTCGTCGGAAATGTTAGTATTTACTTTTACTAGGCTTGTTACCTTTACTTTTGCTTTTTCTGCAAAGAATCCATCTAGTTCTTCTGAGTATCCTAATCTGGAATGGCAATAAGCTTCTTCTCCTATACTACAATAGTTACAGGTCCCATCTGGAGCATATAATAATGATATTACCTTATCACCTTCCTTAAAACCATTAACGTTTTCTCCTACCTGTTCAACTGTTCCTACGACTTCATGTCCTAAAATTACGGGATATTTCATTCGAGGGTAGAAACCTTGTAATTGTAAGAGGTCTCTATAACATAATGCGGCTCTATTTACTCTAATTACAACCTCGTCCTTATCTGGCTTAGGATCTGGGATTTCCTCTAATTTGTAGCCTTGTTTTTTCCCCGGGACTATGATAGCTTTCACGAATAGTTCTTATTTAGGCCTATATAAAAAAATTTCTATTTATTTTAATTATAGATAGTTTACGAATAAATTGTCAGTTAGCTTGGTTATACTAGCACGTAAGATATTTATCAAAGTTAGATTAGTTATAATAATGTATGACTAATAATGATCCTTTTTCCGAAAAGCTTCCTGAACCACTTTTCTGTGTGAGTGTAGATGATGTTAGAAGAATTAAATTCCAAATATAACGCATTTATTACTATTCAAGAAATGAAGGGAAATAATGGTGGTAAACTAGAGGGTATAACGTTTGGTATTAAGGATGTTATATTTACTAGGGGCGTCAAGACTACTGCAGGATCTAAGTTATTGGCTAATTACGTTCCTAAAAATAATGCTTATGTAGTTGATGTAATACTAAGAGAAGGCGGATTAATTAGAGGAAAGACGAATACACATGAATTCGCTTTAGGTGCAACAAATACTTCAAGTATAATAGGTCCTGCTAAAAATCCTATAGATCCAGAAAGGATTAGTGGGGGATCTAGTGGAGGTTCAGCAGTGGCTGTTGCTCTAGATATGGTTGATGTGGGCATAGGTACTGATACGGGGGGCTCTATAAGAATACCCGCAGCTTTATGTGGAGTTATAGGTTTTAAACCCACTACTGGTATCATACCAACAAATGGTGTAATTCCATTTAGTTGGACTCTGGATACGATAGGTATAATTGTCAAAAGTAATATTAGTTTGCTAAAGAAAGTTTTTAATGTACTTTTGCCTAACGATAAGAAAATTTTCGCAATATCCAAGCTGCGTACTAGACCCAGACTAGGACTTTTTCTATTTGACGATACTGAAATATCTAAAACGTTAATAAAGGCTATCTATAAGATTTCATCGTATTTTGATATAATTGATATTGATCTACCTTTACTTAAAAAATATGGTAGTGGAGTTAGAAGGCTTATCGGTTTATCTGAAGCGGCATCTTATCATAAGGATTGGTTAAAAATGCATGCTGATAAATATTTCAGAGATACGTATACTCTCCTTAGTGAAGGTATGAAAATTTCTGCTACTGATTATATAGATGCATTAAGGTTAAGGAGACTGTTAATAGATGAGTACTTACATATCTTTAAAGATGTAGACTTTATATTATCTCCCACTACTAGAACTGTTGCACCTAAAATCTCGGAAGTGATTGGGAACGAATTAGGTTTTAGGGATCTATTAATATCTAATACTGAGTTATTTAATGTTGTAGGCGCTCCATCGATAAGCATACCCTTTTCAAGACTTAATGATTTACCGATAGGGTTGATGGTTAGTGGAGAATTGTATAAAGATGGTGATCTACTTGAAGTGTCTGAACTAATACTAAATACTATAAAGTAATTTTCTAATATATGGTATATTTAATTAAATTATAAATATAAAAATTGATTTAACTAATAAGTTAAAGCTTTATGGTCACTTTTTTATTCTAGCACTTTAGTATAGATAATGGGGAAAATTAGTTTGCAGATAGAAAATAAGATACTTAAAGGTACTACTACAGTAGGTATAAAGGTAAGGAGTGGTGTTGTGCTTGCTGCAGATAGAAGGGCTAGCGCAGGATTTTTTGTTGCTAATAAAATGGTTAGGAAGGTCTTGTATATAACTGATAAAATAGCTATAACTACTGCTGGTAGTGTTGCAGATTTACAGTTTATATACGATATTTTAAAAAACATTTATCATTACAACCTAGTTACTAAATATGGACCAGTTTCAATTAAAGGATTAGCGACTAGACTTGCAAATATCTTATCTTTTACAAAATATTTCCCTTATTTAGTTCAGATTTTGATAGGCGGTTATGATGAGCAGCCTAGCCTATATAATTTAGATTACATTGGTGATATAACTGAAGAAAACTATGTGGCAACAGGTTCAGGATCTCCAGTAGCGATGGGTTTACTAGAAGACGAGTATAGAGAAGATATGACTCTTGATGAGGCTGCAGACTTAGCTAGAAGAGCTATATTATCAGCAATAAAAAGGGATTCCTTCACGGGTACTGGTGTAATAGTGACTAAGATTAATAATAGTGGCCATGAGGAGTTAGAGTTTTACATTAGAGACTCTAAAGGGGCTAAAAGTCTCTCATAAAAATAGTTTAGTCTAAAGGTCAGATAAACTAAGACTATTATGGCTTTTATTCTTATTATGACTTGTTATATATCTGATGATAGTAAAGTCTCCATCTTTCAAGAATGAGGACTTCATTCCTGTAAAATATACGTGTGATGGTGAGGATATTTCCCCTGCATTAGAATGGGATCTAGTACCTAATGCTAAAAGTTATGCGATAGTTGTGGAAGATCCTGATGCCCCAGCAGGTACTTTTATACATTGGGTCATATATAATATAACTACTAATAAATTGCCAGAAGGTTTGCCTAAAGTTTTTAAAGGTTCTGAATCATGGATACAAGGTATTAATGATTTTGATAGAATAGGCTATAATGGCCCTTGCCCACCTAGAACGCATCCACCGCATAGATATTACTTCTATGTTTATGCATTAGATTCACTACTGAAAGAAACGAGAAATGTTAGTGCCGACCTTCTAAGATCTATGATGGTAGGTCATGAAGTGGATAAAGGGTTTATTATGGGTAAGTATAAGAGAAAGTAATATAAATAAGGTGTCTTAATGGAAGAGAGAGTTGAAGAGGTACTTTGGGCTGAAAAGTATAGGCCTAGAAGTCTAGATGATATAGTTAACCAGAAAGAAATTGTAGAACGACTAAAGAAGTTTATTAAGGAGAAAAATATGCCACATTTATTATTTGCAGGTCCACCAGGTACTGGTAAAACAACGGCTGCTTTAGCTCTGGTTCATGATTTGTATGGTGATAATTACATTGAAAACTTCTTAGAGCTTAATGCAAGTGATGAAAGAGGAATAGATGTAATTAGAAACAAGGTTAAGGAATTTGCTAGAACCGTTAGAGCTCCTAATATTCCTTTTAAAGTTGTTCTTCTTGATGAGGCAGATAATATGACTTCAGATGCGCAACAAGCGTTAAGGAGGACAATGGAATTATATACACAAAGTACAAGATTCATTCTAGCGTGTAATTATCTTAGTAAGATAATTGAACCAATTCAATCTAGAACTGCACTTTTTAGATTTTATCCACTAAAGAAAGAAGATGTAGTAAGTAGACTAGCATATATAGCTAAGAACGAGAACGTTGAATATGATCAAAAAGCGTTAGAAGCTATATACGATATAACATTAGGCGATATGAGGAAAAGTATAAACATTTTGCAAGCTGCTTCAGCTTACGGAAAAGTAACTGTTGAAGCTGTTTATAAGGTCTTAGGTTTAGCACAGCCTAAAGAAGTTAGAGAAATGTTAAATTTAGCTTTACAAGGTAAATTCATGCAAGCTAGAGAGAAGCTTAGGTCATTACTAATTACCTATGGGCTATCTGGAGAAGATATAATAAAACAATTACATAGGGAATTAACGTCTGCTGATCTTCAAATAAGTGATGAGCTTAGGGTATTATTGTTAGATTATTTAGGAGAAGTAGAGTTCAGAATAATGGAAGGAGCGGATGATGAAATTCAGCTATCTGGATTATTAGCAAAAATAGCAATATATGGTAATAAATACGTAGGAGAGAGTAAATGATTCAGTGGATTTTGAAATACAGACCACGCTCACTTAATAATATTGAAAATCAAGATGAAGTAAAAAAGGAGTTAAAGGATTGGATGGAATCTTGGTTAAATGGTAAGCCTAATGCTAAAGCCGTTCTGTTATACGGACCCCCTGGTGTAGGTAAGACTACTTTGGCCGAAGCTATAGCTAATGATTATAATCTTGAGCTTTTAGAAATGAATGCTAGTGATTCAAGACGTTTGCAAGACATAAAAAATATAGCGGAGAAGGCCTCAGTTTACGGGAGTTTATTTGGTATACGTGGCAAACTGATACTGCTAGACGAGATCGATGGTATAAATGCTAGAGAAGATATAGGAGCCATTCAAGGTATTTTAGATCTTATTGATAAAACTAAATATCCGATAATATTAACAGCAAATGATCCTTGGGATCCTTCCTTAAGAGGTTTAAGAGAAAAAGTTAAGATGATTCAACTAAATAAATTGGGAAAATATCCATTAAGGCGTATATTGAAGAAAATTTGTCAAAATGAAAAAATTGTTTGTGACGATGAGGCATTGGATTATATAATTGACTCTAGTGAGGGTGATGCAAGATATGCTATAAACATGTTGCAAGGAATTGGGGAGGGCTATGGTAAGGTAAGCTTAGACTTAGTTAAGGCTATGGTTAGGAGGAAAGAACGTGAATTAGATCCATTTGAAACATTAAGGGATATATTTTGGGCTAGGTATGCTTGGCAGGCTAAGAATGCTGCAACAAGTTCGCAAATAGATTACGACATGTTAATGAGATGGCTTTCAGAAAATATACCGGTGCAATATGAAAATATGGAAGACATCTGGAGGGCGTTTGATGCATTAGCCAAGGCGTCAATATTTTTGGCTAAGGCTAAACTAGGGTATTGGGATTTATTAAGTTATGCATACGACATGATGGGGCCCGGAATTAGTATTGCTGAAATAGAAAAGAAAAAACCTAACTGGAAGCCAAAGTGGAAGAAATACCAATTCCCCTCATATATTCAGCTAATGTCAAAAAGTAAGAATTCTAGGGATGTAAGGGATAATATTGTAAGAAAACTTAGCACTCATTCTTCCTTTAATAAGACTCTTAATTACACATTTCCATATTTTCTTATTTTTGTAAAGAAATATGGAAAGAGTTTGAAATTGGATCCAAAGGAAAAAGAATATATTAATTCCATTTTAAAAGTTTAGTCAATTTTTTGTTTTACTTTATCAATAACCCTTATTTCTTTGATCACCGTGTTTGGATATTTCCCATTTTCATCTTTTTCATACTTCTTTACCATGTCCCAAATCGTTAGTAACGCAATGCTAGTTGCTGTTAATGCTTCCATTTCAACTCCTGTCTTATAATGAGCTTTAACTTTAGAAATAACTCTTATCCCATTATCCTTAACTTCTATATCAACTGTTATATTCTCTAATGGGATTGGATGGCAAAGTGGTAATAACTCAGAAGTTTTTTTAGCTGCAAGTATTCCAGCGATTTTAGCTGCTGATATTACATCTCCTTTTTCTATACTGTTTTCAAGTATTCTTTGTATAGTCTCCTTTCTTAATTCTATGAAACCTTCAGCTACGGCCTCTCTTAATACTATATCTTTTTTAGAAATATCTATCATCTTTACTTCAGACTTGCTCATCTTTCTGTAACTCTTCCAGCAAGTTAATTAAAATTACTATCTTCGGGTTAGAGTAATTTAGTCTGATGATTTTTTTATCATTTCCTATTATTTCTATAAGATTCATTTGCTGCAGAGAATCTAATTCACTTTTTAGCCTTGTATACCGTATTTTTGTTAATCTATATAATTTAGTTATATTTATATCTCCATAATTTAGTAAAATCATCAGTATTTTCATTTTTATCTTATCTAACATTAAATTTTCGATTTTACCTTCACCAAGATTTGTTGTGTAATGTAGTCATCTAATCTCTTATCTAAGGGAAGAGATAATGATATTAGAGTAGTTCTTCCTCTCATGCCTTTTCCGCTTTGTTTTGTATTAATTATGCCTATAGCCTTTAGCTTTCTTAAATATTCATAAACTTGCGTATGTTTTCTTGGTTCTTCGCCTAATTCTCTAGCTATTGTTATGTATTCCTCCTCTAGTGTTCCCATTGTAACTTCGTCTGCTTTACTTTTATTTAATGCTACTATTAGAGCCTTTAGGAGTATTAGCTGATGTAAATCTAGATATAGAATACTATCCATTATTTCTTGAATCTCTGGATTTATTGCTGAGTTTGCCTTTTTCGCATGATCTAGTAGGACTATAGGAGAGCCTTCTTTTTCTGCAATTTCTCCTGCTAGGCTTAGTGTTTCTATTGCAGCTCTAGCGTTGCCATTTCCTCCTTTGTCAAAGCCATATATAGTAGCAATGTATTTCAAAACTTCGTCATCTACAGTATTCTCATTAAAAGCTTCACTTACTCTATATTTTAAAATATCATATAACTCGGCGGAAGTGTATGGTGAAAATTCTATTATTCTTCTTACTATATGATCTCTTATACTTTTGTCTAGACTATATATTGAATGGGTATCGTTAACTATAAATATATAACTTATCCTTTTAATTATTGCTGATATTTCATCATATAGCCTTACTAGAAAATAAATTTCGTCAATGCTAGTAGTATTTAAGAAGTAGCTAAATTCGTCTAGTGTTACTATCAAATGTATATTTCTTTTATCTAAGTATTCATGTATTATTTTGAATATCTCTTGCGCAGATAGACCTCTTAATGGAATTGGTAATTTTAATACGTTGGCAATTTCTTGGCTTACCAAGTATAATGTTCTATGTCTATAGCAATTTATATGTAGGTATTTTACCTTTGTTCCAAATTCTCTTTCAGCTATATCTTCAAGGTTCTTTCCAAACGATTTTACGGTAGCAGTCTTTCCAGTTCCTGTTCTTCCTACTATGACCACTCTTTCCGAGTCTTTGCTTTCTCTGGCTAGTAGATCTTTAAATATAAAACCTAGTTCTCTAATTTTATCTTCTCTATGTGGTAGGAACTCTGGTACGTAATCTGGCGATAATTTATCTTTATACTTTATTATTGTACTAGATGAGCGTAGAGTGTCTGATAATATGTCTTTTGTAGAAACCAAAACTTTTACCCCCATGTAAAATAGGCGGTATTACTTTATATTTTATTTGAGAGACGCGGCTGAAACTTTTCTTGACCCTTTTTAAGAAAGGAGATTCCAGAAATGTTTTCCAAGCTATTTATATATACTATAATCTCTGGATTCTTAAAATCTATTTTTATTACATCTTTTAAACCAATTCCAATTCCAATTTCTACTTCTTTACAATTTACTTTACTTCCTCTATTATAGCATCGAGAATAAAGTTTTTTGATATTCGGAAATCTATTTTTTACAAAGTTTATCACATTAGATATTATTTCCTCTTCATTAGAAGCAGTAGTCAAATGAAAAGGATAGATTTTTTCAGCGCATGAGGGAGGAGAGGATATAAGTAGGCCATAAATAATCATAGGTTCTAGATTTGAATAAACTACTAGCACATTTTTAATGTACTCAGTTATATTTGCAGTTAGATCTTTTACTAATAATTTGTTAAGGATCTCAATTATACACTTTTTCCCTTTATTTACTTTGGTAGTGATAAGACACTTAGCTCTCTGATCCATATCAGTTATAAATCTTTAAATGTGAGAAAATATATATGAATATAGTAAGGATTAAGGCTATTAAAAGATTATCAAATGTTCATATTCGTAAGGTAATGGTTTTGGAGGACTGGAATGGTAGTTCTGTTATGGCCGGAAATTTTGAATTAATAAAGGGTAGTGAAGATAGTCTTCCGTATTGGTTAGCTACAATTCTTGAGAGAAGAAAGGTAGTAAAAATCATTGATAATATATCTATCGAAGATATGGGGAAGATATTATTTCAGGAAAAGCAAAATATTAATGTTCCTGCATCTTTAGCGCCTTTAAGTAAAGATTTTGTAAGCAGAATAAGATTTTATCTAGAATCATTAAAAAAAGGTAACAATATAGAAGATCTAGAAAAATACAAAAGGATTTTAGGTATTGTTAATGAAATTTTTAAGATAAGATCTAGAAAAATTCTCCAATTAGCGTTTCTCAATGTAGATGATCAAACTCTAGTTAACAGTATGACAGAAGAAGAACTTTTAATTTATAATACGATAAAGCAAACTATTAAAGAGTTGTACGGTGATATAATTGGAGACTACTAAGCAGCAAATTGATTATAGAGAGCTTTTCATTAGATTCTTAAATGAGGCTAAAGATGATAAGGGCAAAGCAAAGTATCAAGAAAGATTAAATGAAATGATAGCTTATAGGAGAAAGAGCATTATAATAGATTTCTCTGACATTCTTTCATTTAATCAAGAACTAGCTGATACTATACTAAATAATACGAGAGAAATACTTCCGCTTTTAGAAAGTGCCTTATACGATTATCTTCTTCAGTTAGATCCTATGTTTCAAAGGGATGTAGATAGAGTTCATGTTAGAATAATAAACATACCAAGAGTGCTAGCATTAAGAAAGATAAGAAGTTCGGATATAAATAAGTTAGTCTGTGTTGATGGAATATTAGTAAAATCTACTCCAGTTAAGGAAAAAGTCTACAAAGCAACTCTTCAGCATATTCATCCTGACTGTATGCAAGAGTTCGAATGGCCAGAAGAGGGTGAAATGCCAGAAATAATGGAAATGCCTACAGTTTGTCCTAAATGTGGAAAACCTGGCCAATTTAAGCTAATTCCAGAAAAAACTAAATTAATAGATTGGCAAAAAGCGGTTATACAAGAAAGGCCAGAAGAGGTACCTTCTGGCCAATTGCCAAGGCAATTAGAAGTAGTCTTAGAGGACGATTTAGTAGACTCTGCTAGACCGGGGGATAGAGTTAAAGTAACTGGAATTTTGGATATAAAGCAAGATTCTCAGGTAAAAAGAGGGAGTAAAGCCGTATTTGATATATATATGAAAGTTAATAGTATAGAGGTATCGCAAAAGGTTTTAGACGAGGTAGTTATCGCAGAGGATGATGAGAAAAAGATTAAGGAATTGGCTAAGGATCCATGGATACGTGAGAGGATTATAGCCTCAATAGCACCCTCAATTCATGGACATTTAGAAATAAAAGAAGCCTTAGCTTTAGCTTTATTTGGTGGAGTTACAAAAGTTCAACCAGATACGAGAATTAGAGGAGATATTCATGTTCTAATAATAGGTGATCCAGGTACTGCTAAATCACAGATGCTACAATTTATTTCGAGGGTTGCTCCTAGAGCAGTTTATACTACTGGAAAAGGTTCTACAGCAGCAGGATTAACTGCAGCAGTAGTTAGAGAGAAAGGTACTGGAGATTATTACTTAGAGGCTGGTGCTTTGGTTTTAGCAGATGGAGGCGTAGCAGTTATAGATGAGATAGATAAAATGAGAGAAGAGGATAGAGTAGCAATCCATGAAGCAATGGAGCAACAAACTGTGAGCATAGCAAAGGCTGGTATAGTGGCTAAGTTAAATGCTAGAGCTTCTGTAATAGCTGCAGGAAATCCAAAGTTTGGAAGATATATTAGCGAAAGACCAGTATCTGACAATATTAACTTGCCTCCCACCATTTTATCAAGGTTTGATTTAATATTTATATTAAAAGATCAGCCTAGCGAATTAGATAAGGAGCTAGCTAACTATATAGTTGATGTTCATGCGGGAAAAATTCAAAGGAACATCATAGACATTGATACTCTAAAGAAGTATATAGCATATGCTAGGAAAAATATTGTACCAAAAATAACTGAAGAAGCTAAGAATTTAATTGTAGATTTCTTCGTCGAGATGAGGAGAAAAAGCACTGAAAGTCCAGAAAGTCCAATACTAATAACTCCTAGGCAATTAGAAGCTTTGATAAGGCTTTCTGAAGCTTATGCCAGAATGGCCCTTAAACCTCTAGTAACTAGGGAGGATGCAGAAAGAGCTATAAATATTATGAGGATATTCTTGGAGAGCGTAGGAGTGGATATAGAAAGTGGAAAAATAGATATTGATACTATAATGACAGGTAAACCTAAGAGTGCTAGAGAGAAAATTATGAAGATTTTAGAAATTATCGATAGTTTAACTGCAAATTCTGAATGTGCTAAAATAAAAGACATAATAAAAGAGGGGCAACAAATAGGAATTGATAAATCAAACATAGAAAAATTTATCATAGACATGAGAAAAAGTGGTATAGTATATGAGGCTAGACCAGAATGCTATAAAAAAGTTTAAACTAGTTTTTTATATATTGGTAGAGGGGTCCACATAATCCAAGCTGGCACTAGTTTTACCAACTCATATGCTTCTTCCCATCCAGATAGTCCCAATCTTTTTGACAACTCCTCTAATGTTATTTGTGTTCTAACATATTCATTTAGTATAGCTATTACATCATCATTTATTTCTATTTCTCTTCCCGTCGATAGTTTTACTTTTATTGGTTCCATAACCTTTCATCTCAAATTCCAAATATAGATTTTACTGCATTAAACCCGTAAACACTCCATATTACTAGAACAAGGATTATTAGGGATATTAAAATTGTCATTGCACCTAAATTATGTTCATTTCTATCAATAAAATAAACACCTAGTAATATAAATATTACTATGAGTATACCTAAGGCAAGATAGCCAGCAGTATTTATTGCTTGCCCATTATTTAATGGCGATACATAATATGGGAACGCTATTACACCTAATATACCTACTAGTAATATAAATATTAGTATTAGAATAACATAACTGTTTATGACTTCGCTGTAAAGTCTACTATACTTCTTTGGCATATTATAGTCTTACCATGGCACATTTTTAATTTTTAGCAAATATGCGATGTAGTTAGTAGTTTGATGAAGACTAAACACAAAAATGCATATAAATAGAAACTGATACCAAGTTATACTTACATGCATGAATAATAAAACTAGAGTAGAGCCAAAAATGAAATCTAATTGGTCTAACCCTAAAACTCTTCCACCTCTAGGAATTCCAAATCGCCTTTTTATAAATGCCCCCATCATATCTCCTAACATTGCAAATAATGATTCTAAGAAGGAAATTATAATCCAGTCATAAGTGAAAAACCTTGATAATATTACTCCTACAGTTGTGCCAAAGGTTACTGCAATCAATAAGCCTTCAAATGTTTTTCCATCTCCTAATATTCTTCTCCCATCTATGAAGTTCTTTTTAAAATCTATTGGTGTACCATTCTTTATGAAAGGCCCACTACCATTAGCTACCATAGCAGGTAAATATATTAGTATTATTATAAGCAATTCATATACTAAAGACATCCTATTACACCTTTATCGGTTATTTTAAATTTGCATTTTCGAAGATTACCAATAAGATAAGATTTCGTCATTCTCATTATGTCATCCGATAAATTTCTCATTATTTTTCCTCCTGCTACATTATTATTAGATGAAGCTTGCCATGTAAGTAAAATATTTGTTGTAGAAAAACTATAAATAGATTTCAAAAGCGTCAATACTTTCAATAAATTTCTCAAGTTATATTCATATCTATATATACCGTTGGCAGTATCTATTATCAGTAGTTTTGGGTGGTAAGTTGTAGAGTTTATCACAGCATTGTAAAGTCCAAGCATAGTATCAACTATAATGAAATAGGTTTTTTGACCCACATTTATCTTTTCTAATCTAGATTCAAAATCAGTTCCTTCGGTAGAGATAAATACTGATGGTCTTATATCTAGGGCCAGTTGTAAGCTTAAGAGAGTCTTTCCTACACCAGATTCGCCATATATCGAAATTATTCTACCCCTTTCAAATATAAATGAGGATAGATTCAAAGTTTATATCTCACTAAATAAAGAGTAGATATGTGAAAATAAAAAGTGTGTCAATACTCGCTGATTCTCCTAAAATTTATAGAGATATAATTAATGAGCTGAGAAAAAGAGGTTTAACTGTATTAGAAAATGGTGATATAAAAATACAAGTTAAAGGAACGGAAGATAGATTAAATGTTCTGAAGTACGTAGGTTATATTATACTACTGAGTAGAGGAAAACAAGAGTTTAATGAACTTCTTATTGGAATAGATACTAATTCTTCTCATCCAGTTGTAGTAGTTCTCGCTGATGGAGAATTAATAGAATATAAGAGAGTATACGATTTGCAGAGTCTAATAGAATTATTAGGTGAAATTCTAGTAATATACCCTGCTAAGAGAAAGATAATAGGAGTAGGTACAGGTAATAGTTATGGAAAGAAGATATACCAAATATTAGCTGGAAGGTATGAGAATGTAAGGGATGTTGATGAAAAAGCTACTAATTCAAAATCACATTTTAATAAGCTAAAAGATGAGGATCTGCGAGCAGCGTATAATATAGCTTTAAGGGCTTCTTCATGAAAAAAGAAATTATTGTAGAGGGGCCTTGTGGTATAAAAGTTTTAGATGGTGAAATAAGTATATTAGGGATAAGAATAGGTAAAGGCGAAAGTATAGAAATAACAAGAAATAAAACATATACTATAGTCTATGATAGCAGTACTAAGATAGATATGAATTGTAAAATAATAGTCGATAATGTATTTTTGGACTGGGATCAAAAAGCGGAAGAGATATTTAACACTGGTGGAACTATTTTACTTTTAGGGAATACAGATTCTGGTAAAACATATTTCATGAATCTAATTAGTAATATTGCCGAGCCATATGTAAAAATAATAGATTCTGATGTGGGACAGTCCAGCTTATTTTTGCCATCTTTCGTAGCGGAGTTAAGACCTAATATGAAAAGTCTTAGTGTAGAAGAATTGGGATATGAAAAAATTGATTTTTTCGGAGATATTACGCCATCAATAAACCCTAAATTGCACGTAGAAATGTTAGTACATCTATACGAGTCTACGCCCTCAGAGAAGGTAGTAGCTATTGATACAGATGGTTGGGTCAAAGGATATAAGGCAATGTTACACAAATTTGAATTAATTTATTCAATTGATCCTGATTATATAGTAATTTTTGATAATAAAATGAGGGATCTTCTTCCGACTAGATATAGGAAGAACGTGATTACATTAAAAGGAATTGGCTTTTTTCATAAGAATAGAAGTCAGAGGAGAATGTATAGAATATCTAAGTATAAAGAGTATTTTAAGAGAGCACAGATTATAAGGGTACAATCTGAAGATCTTTTAGGCTATAGAATTTCAGACGTTTTGTATTCTGGTTGGGGTGATTATCTACAGATAATATCAGAAGAACCTTGTATAGGCTACTATACGTCTCTAGATATTTTAAGAGGGGCATTATTAGGTGTAGTTAAAAAAAGAGAAGTTATAGGTGCAGCATTGCTCAAAGATATAAAAGGGGATCAGTTAGAGATTCTTTCAAATATAACAGATTTTGCTGGGCTTATATTAGGTTATATTAGTTTAAATGATAGGTTTGAAGAAAGAAGAATCAGGTTTAGAAGATGCAAAGACTAATCGCAATTGAAGGAATAGACGGTTCTGGAAAAACTACTCTTGCTCTATCTTTAAAACAATTTCTAGAAGAAAAAAGAAAAGTTAGAATATTAGTTACGAGGGAGCCTTTCACTGAAGATATTATAAATCTTATAGAAAAACTAGGCTGGAATGACCCTTTAGTATTATCATTGCTATTTGCTGCTGATAGAGCTATTCATGTGAGATGGTTTTCGAATATGAAAGATAGAGATTTTATAATTCTTGATAGATATTATTACTCGAGTATAGCGTATCAAGGTGCTTTAGGGCTTGATGAGGAGTGGATAGAAAAAATTAACTCATATTTTCCAAAACCTGATTTAACAATTTTATTAGATTTGCCGGTGGAAATTGCCTTATATAGATTAAAAAATGATAAATTTAATTTTAAAGAAAAAATTGAGAGCTTAAAAAAGGTAAGAGAAAAATATCTACAGTTAGCAGTAAAATATAATTTTCATATAATAGATGCAAGTAAGAGTAAAGAAGAAATCTTAAATGAAGCTATAGAAATTATTGAGAAGTGTTTATTTTAATCTTCCTTAATCGTTCTATTGCATCTAAGAGTCTTATAATTTGCAAAATACTATCAGAATCTGAAGGATCTTCCTTAATCTTCTTAGCATTTAGATATAATCCATTAATCAAAATATTCTCTATTTCATCTAGTTCAAGGTTTCTTTTTATAATCTTCTCCTCTTCTTCATTTTTTGCAATATATACTTTTCCATGAACTGGGCATACTATATCACCATTTTTCAATTTAAACAAGGGCATCTTACATATGGGGCATGGCTCTTCTAGCATAATAGCGCCTTGTCTTAATAATTCGGCAGCTTTTTTAACGCCTAATTCACTCTCGTTAGTCATAAATAAATCTTAAACTTCTACTATTAAAAAGTAAATAGGGGTGATTAGTATATCGTTGCCTTATGATAATGAGGCTAAAATAAGGCAGGTAGTAATTTTATTACAAAAAATTGTCAATGATACTAGTGTTCCGAGAAATATTAGGAGAGCGGCTACAGATGCGATAAGGAATTTACAAGATTCTGGCCTAAGTCCAGCAGTAAGAGCTGCTAATGCGATCGGAATTCTTGAGGATATAAGTCAAGACCCTAATATGCCTACTCATGCTAGAATTTCTATATGGAATGTTGTGTCTATATTAGAGACAGTAAAAGACTAAGCTTTTTTAAATCGTCTATTATCTATTTTATGATGCGGGGGTGCCCGAGCTAGGTCAAAGGGGGCAGGCTTAGGCCCTGCTGGCGAAGGCCTGCACGGGTTCAAATCCCGTCCCCCGCATCGTCAAACCTTTTTCTAAAGTTTTGTTTATATAATCGATAATCTTGTGGGCTGTTTTCTCCTTGGTGTTTTAAGAAATGTTTGCAAGCATTGTTTTTATTCATCTTCTGGGTGGTGATGGGGGCAATGCTCCAAGCTACCCAGGGTTTAAACTAGATGTGAGGCTTATGCCTTGGGGCTCGAAGGGGCCCATGACCCTTACGTGGAGTGGTTAGTAACTACGATGAACGGTAAGGTTGAGGCCCAAGTCCCTGGATATTAACAAATAAAAATGAATATCCGGGGATAAATGACATTATGCTAGCCTAATATGATTCCAGTTACTTTTCCCATTAAATTAACGTATACCTTAGTATTATTTTTAAAATTAGGCGCTAACTCATGTTATGATAAATGGGCCCGCGGGGACTTGAACCCCGGACCACTCGGTTTCTCCTAATGGGAATATATTATGAGCCGAGCGCTCTACCTAGCTGAGCTACGGGCCCACATATACAATAAAAAAGAGCTCTTTTTAAGACTTACGCATATATTCTTATGTTCCATATTTCCATTGGTTCATATATTCTTCTTGCTCTTTGGTTAAACTATCTATAATTATTCCCATAGATCTTAACTTTAGTTCAGCTACTCTATAATCGAGTTCCTCTGGCATATTGTATACTTTTCTCGTTAACTCATCCTTGTGTTTTACAAGATATTCTGCAGCTAATGCTTGATTTGCAAAGCTCATATCCATGACTTCACTAGGATGTCCTTCAGCTGCTGCTAGATTGACTAATCTTCCCTCGGCTAAGAGGTATACTTTTTTCCCATTAGGTAACGTATATTCGTCTACATAAGGTCTAATATTTCTTATAGATTTTGAAATCTCCTTCAGTCCTTTAACGTCTATTTCTACGTTAAAGTGTCCTGCATTACACATTATTGCTCCGTTTTTCATATTAAGTATGTGTTCTACTGTAATAGCGTTAATATTTCCAGTGGCAGTTATAAATATATCCCCTATTTTTGCTGCATCGCTAATTTTCATCACATCAAAACCATCCATTATTGCTTCTAATGCTCTTACTGGGTTCACTTCAGTAACTATAACCCTAGCTCCTAAGCCTCTTAGCCTATTAGCTATTCCTCTTCCTACCCAACCATAGCCTAATACTACTGCTATTTTACCTGCTACTAAAATATTAGTAGCCCTAAGTAAACCATCTATAGCGCTTTGTCCAGTTCCATAACGGTTGTCAAAAAGATATTTGGTATAAGCATTATTTACAGCTATTACTGGGTATCTTAGTACTCCTTGTTTTTCCATTGCCTTAAGTCTAATTACGCCAGTCGTCGTCTCTTCTGTACCTCCAATAATCTTTATATTAGTTAACTTATCATGTACGTACGCGTGGAGATCTCCACCATCATCAATTATTATATGTGGTTCGTGAATCTTTATGATACTTTCTATGTTTGAGTAATATTCGTTATCGTTTTCTCCTTTCCACGCAAAAACTGATATTCCATCGTCTACTAATGCTGCGGCTACATCGTCTTGTGTAGATAATGGATTGCTTGCTGCTAAAGCTATTTCTGCCCCACCTATTTTTAAAGTTCTAACTAATGCTGCAGTTTCTTTTGTTACGTGAAGTACTGCAGAGATATTTATGCCTTTAAGAGGCTTTTCTTTTTCAAAGCTTTTCCTTATTTCTAATAATGTTGGCATGTGCATTTCTGCCCATTCTATCTGTTTTTTGCCTATTTCAGATAACGAAGGGTCTTTTACTTTATATTTCATTTCAAGACTCATAAACAGTTTAATATTAAAAACTTTAAGAATTGAACTTGACTTCTCATATATCATAAATGTCAAAATTATTATGAATATTTTAAATATAAATAAAAATTTATTTACCTTACTAAGTTGATATTATTCCCGTCTTTCAGTAGTTTTAAAAACTAATATCTAGAGTATTCTTAGGGCCTAAGAATGTTTAAAAACAACGACTTCATTTATATAGAGTATACCGCAAAAATAAAAGATTCGGGGGAATTAGTCGATACAACAAGTGAAGAAGAAGCTAAAAAAGCTAACATATACGATGAGAATAAGACGTATGGACCAAAATTAGTAATATTAGGGGAGAACAGACTCATTAAAGGTCTAGAAGAGGCTCTATATAATTTTAATTTAAATGAGGAAAAAGAAGTAGAAATACCTCCAGATAAGGCTTATGGAGAAAGGGATAATAGTAAGATAAAAATTGTATCGCTAGGTGAATTAAAAAGGCAAGGGATAACGCCAGCACCTAATAAAGTTCTTAGATTATCCGATGGAAGCTTTGCAATAATAAGAAGTGTAAGTGGAGGAAGAGTAATTTTAGATTTAAACCATCCATTAGCAGGCAAAACATTGGTATATAAAATAAAGGTTGTAAAAGTATTGGAAAATCCTAAGGATAAAATAAGTGCCCTAATAGAACGTAGATTTTCCTCTAAATACATAAACAGTTTTAGTTTAGAACTTGATGATAATAAAAAAGAATTGCAAATTGAATTGTCTAAGGAATTATATCTTGTGGAAGATTTACAGTTGAATATATATTCATTAGCTTATGAGATAATAACTTATGTTATACCGGATTATACTATAAAGTTTGTGCAGAAGTATTCAAAGGACATTTTTAGGTCTAGCTAATCTATAACTTTTGTTATTCTAGCAATTTTTTCTGCAGAATTCCATGTAAGTCCTCTATCTCCTAAAATAGTATACCTCTCTGGTCTAATAGTATGAGCTATTGTTAATGCTTTTATTACTATTTCATCCGAAAGTCCTAGGCTTTTAGCCTTAACTGGAAATCCAATCTTCTTAAGCCTTTCTCTAATTTTTCGCCAATTTATTCCATGTAAATACGCCATCATTATTGTACCTAAGCCTACAAGTTCTCCATGTAGAACCCCCTCTGGATGTAGTAGTTCTACCGCATGTGCGAAAAGATGTTCTGATCCACTTGCTGGTCTAGTACTTCCTGCCATTCCCATTGCAACTCCACTGCTTATCAGTGCTTCCATTAACATCCTTGTACCATATTTAATGTCACTATTGATTATTTTTGTACACTGTAGTGCATGTTTAGCAGACATTAAGGCTAAGGATGCTGTATAGTCACCATAATATTCCCCTCTTAATTTAGATGCTAATTTCCAATCTCTTACTGCTATTATTTTACCTATTGTATCCCCTATACCCGCATTAATTAGCCTGAGTGGTGCTGAACTTAAAATTTCTATATCAGCAATTATTGCTAATGGCTCCTTAGCCTTTACCGAAACTGGTTTAGATAACCCTTTTATTGATGCGAAAGGAGAGGTAATTCCATCATGCGAAGGCGCTGTTGGAATGCTAATGAATTCTAAATTATTTCTGAAAGATGCGTATTTGGTAGCATCTATTACCTTACCTCCGCCTATACCTAATAAAACCTTAGGATTTACTTTCTTTATGATTTCCTCTATTCTATAAACTTCTTCTAAAGTTGCACTACTGATTTCTATAACTTCATATAAAGCATCTTTAGGAAGATTATTAATAATTTTCTTTGAGATTTTTTTTGTATATTTCTCACCAGTAACTATTAAATATGGTGGTTCAATCCCCAATTGAGAGAAATAGATTGATATATTTTCTATTATGTTATGGCCTACAAATATTCTTCTTGGCATGCTAATTAAATGCTCTCTTGTACTCATAAATATAAAAGGAAACTTTAAATATTAAAAATTAGCATAGATAGCTTTAGTTAATCTATTTCTTAATTGGTGGATGATGTGGCATCACTTAATAGAATGAGTATAGTATCTTCTATATATAATGAATTAAAGGATTTAGGTATAGCAAAAATAGAATATGAAGGCCCTACAATAGCGGTTTATGTTAAAAAGCCTAATCTAGTTATAGAAAAAGGAGAAGTGATAAAGAAGTTAGCTAAGGATATAAAAAAGAGGATAGTGATAAAAGCGATTCCTTCAGTAAGAAAAGATGAGAAAGAAACTATAGAAATAATTAAACAAATAGTACCAGCAGAAGCGCAAATTGTTGATATAAAATTTGACGAGGATTTAGGAGAGGTAGTAATAAAGGCTAAAAAGCCTGGTCTAGTAATAGGTAAAGGTGGCTCAATACAGCAGAAAATATTCATTGAAACTTATTGGAAAGCAGAGATAGTAAGGGAACCTCCAATAAAATCTAGAACTTATGATAGTATATTAGAGCATATTTATAATGAGACAGAATATAGATCAAAAATACTTAAAACCTTCGGAGAAAGAATTCACCGTGAAACCATATTTGAGGATAAGTATGTCAGAATAACAGCACTTGGTGGATTTCAAGAGGTTGGAAGATCAGCAGTACTTGTAGAAACACCAGAAAGTAAAGTATTGTTGGATGTAGGTTTAAATCCTAGTGCTAATCTGGCTGGCGAAAAATTTTTCCCAAAATTAGATATTGATCAATTAAGACTAGAAGATTTGGACGCGGTAATAGTTACTCATGCACATCTTGATCATTGCGGAATGGTTCCATATCTATTTAAATATGGTTATGAGGGACCCGTATATACTACTGCCCCTACTAGAGATGTAATGGCATTAATGCAGTTAGATTCTTTAGATATTGCAGAAAAGGAAGGAAAGCCTTTAGCATATTCTGCTAAAGAAGTAAGGAAAGAATTATTACATACAATAACGCTCGAATATGGGGAAGTTACAGATATAGCCCCAGATATAAGGTTGACATTCTATAATGCTGGTCACATTTTAGGCTCAGCAATGGCTCATTTACATATTGGTGATGGAAAACATAACATTGTTTATACTGGTGATTTTAAGTACGCAAAGACTAGACTACTAGATAGAGCTAATGTAGAATTTCCACGCGTTGATACTTTAATAATGGAGACTACTTATGGGGCTCAAGAGCAACCAAATAGAGAAGAGTCAGAATTAGAACTGCTAGAAATAATAAATAAGACGTTGAATAGGGGAGGAAAGGTACTAATACCAGTTCTAGCAGTAGGTAGAGGTCAAGAAATTATGCTCGTAATAAATGATTTGATGAAGAAAAAGTTAATACCAGAAGTTCCCGTTTATGTTACTGGACTAGTAGACGAGGTTACTGCGATACATAATGCTTATCCGGAATGGCTGGGAAAAGAGGTTAGGGAGGCAATACTATATAGAGATGAGAATCCCTTTACCTCAGAATATTTTAAACGTGTAGAGGGTTATAGAGAAGATATAGCGAAAGGTGAACCATCAATAATTTTAGCTACTTCAGGAATGCTTAATGGTGGACCAGCTGTAGAATTCTTCAAAACCATGGCACCAGATAGTAAAAATGCCATAATATTTGTAAGTTATCAAGCAGAGGGAACGTTAGGAAGAAAAGTAAGGGATGGAGCAAAAGAAGTACAAATAATAGATAGGGATGGAAGAGTTGAATC
>JAVYOH010000004.1:0-72394 GCA_038734615.1 Saccharolobus sp.
GCTGTTGCTCCCAAAGCCGTGTTAGTTCTCCAGTTATTTTCATTAACCCTATAAATACCTACTGGGACTTCATCCCCAATTACGAATATTCTTATATCCCTATTTGGTTTATTTACGAACTCTTGTATATAGTATATATCCTTATATTTTTGTGTAGTAAACTCTTGATATTCTAGGTAGCTATATAACGTATCAATATTATCTGCTTTGGCCACCATTCTCCCCCAGCTACCTTCAACGGGTTTTATTACTACTGGGTAACCTAATTTCTTAGAGAATTCTAACGCATTATTCTTGCTAAATGTAGTAATCGTTCTAGGGGTTTTTATATTATGTTTAGATAGAATATACGTAGTAATAATCTTGTTTTCTGTTCTTAATAATGTTATATGATCGTTTATAACTGCATATCCCATTTCTTCCGTCAAAAACGAGGTTATAAATGCTCTACTGTGAGCTACGTTTCTTTGTATAAAAAAATTCACATTAAAGTCATTTTGAAATTCATCAGAAAAAAAGGCCATATCTTTTGTATATATAGGATTTATCTCATGACCAAGTCTTTTTGCTTCACTAATTAAGTTTTTTTCCTCCCATCTTAAAATATCGTATAAAATTCCTATTCTCACTCTCCCCAATCCTCTCCAATTTGCTCTGCTAATCTAAGTGATAGTTTGCCGTTTTGTTTTACTACTTCAAGCTGAGCACCACATTCATGTTCTACTAACTCTCCTGGTAACGCGTCATCGTCAACACTTACATCTCCACCGCATATAGGGCACTTAAGCATTGCCATATGAGATCAAGTTAGATAATAGATAGTTTTGCATTGAAAAAGTTTTTACTAATTAAAGGTACGATTTTAGAACCAGGTTCTAAGAATAATAGTACTATTTGTTCCAACAACTCCTTGAATACTTCTTATTTCATCTATAGTACGATTAATTGTTGTTATATTTGTACCTCTAACTATTACTAGAATATCATAATCACCAGTAGTTTCATATACTACCTCTACTCCCGGTATTTTGGCAATTTTCTTAGAAATTTCTGGGGTCGGAATTTGAGGCGTAGATTGAACCATCACTATTGCTTTTATTTCATTTTGTAATTCATACTCTATAGTAAATCTCTTAATCGTGCCTTGCCTAATTAATTTTTCTATTCTTTTTCTTATTGCAGCTTCACTAACCTTTAATTCTTTAGCTATTAACGTATATGGAGTTCTAGCATTCTTTTTCAAGATTTCAAGTATTTTTAGGTCGTTTTCATCGATGTTCATATCACCCATTTATGATCACCGTTCCATTGAAAGCTAATGCATTAGTTATAGGATTCTCCTTTAGTCCATTTGAAATTATTACCTTATTTACTCCATACTCTAGGCTTTCTGCTGCCATTAAGAGTTTCCTATTCATACCCGCACCTATTTTATTAGAGAGATCTCTTGCTTCATTTTTTGTAAGCTTATTTATAACCTTTCCATCTATTAACACACCATCAACATCTGATAGGAATACAAGTGTATCAGGTTTTATGGACTTACTTATGGTAAACGCTGCCTGATCACCATCTATATTTAAGGGTGTTTTTTCCACTGGATCTAATGCTATAGGTGAAAATACTATTACATCAAATATATTTATTAAATCAAATAGTATTTTAGACCTTATTTCTTTAACTTTACCAGTATAACCTCCATCTATTATTCTCTTTTTTCCTCTTTCATCTATTATTACTATTCTTTTTTTCCTTTCCGCGTTTAATATATTTCCATCAACACCAGATATTCCTATAGCGTTTACTCCAATACTGCATAATTTTCCTACTATCTGTTTATTTATAAGGCTCATTGTCATTACATAAATATCTAGCTCCTCTTTAGTTGTATATCTGCTTCTTATTCCATCTGGAGATGTGACGAACGTAGGCTCTATGCCCATTTTTTTAGAGTACTCAGTCACAATATCTCCCCCACCATGTACCAAAATTATTTTCTCTTTAATGTTAGGTATATCCAAAAGTACTTTATCTAACGAATTTTTTACTACTCTTCCCCCTATTTTAACTACAATCATTTTAAGCAGGCCTCAAGGGCGGTATTTTTAATCCTTCATCTTCTTCAAATCCCATAGAAATATTAAAAGCTTGTACTGCTTGCCCTGCAGCACCTTTCATTAAATTATCTATTGCTGAAAACATAGTTAATCTCGATATTCTTTTCTCTACTGCAAAGCCTATATCTGCAAAGTTACTTCCAATTGTATATTTAGGATCTGGGTATGGATGTATATTTCCTCTAATAATTCTAACGAATTTTTTACCTCTATAGAATTCAGCAATTTTTTTCCATATTTCCATCTCATCTAAGTTATTATTGAGCCAAGTATGAGCAGAGGCTAGAACTCCTCTAATACTACTTACTGCATGGGGTATTATACTAACGTTAATGCTATCCTTTGCTAATCTGGATAATTCTTGTTCTGCTTCTGCTTCGTGTCTATGTCCTTCTGCCTCGTAAGGTCTTATTGCATTTTGCCTCTCCGGATGGTGGCTTCCTTCATTAGGTTTTGCTCCTCCTTCGCTACTTCCTGCTTTAATATCACTAATAAATTTCTTCTCATCCGTAACCTTTGAAGAAACTATTGGAGCTAAGGCTAATATTGTTGCAGTAGCGTTACAACCTGGCGAGGCTATTAATTTAGCATTCTTAAGCTCCTCGTAATGTAATTCTGGTAACCCATATACGGCTTTATCTAAGAGGTCTGGATATGGATGCTCGTAATTATACCATAATTTGTATAAGTCTGGATTTTTTAGTCTAAAGTCCGCGCTTAAATCTATGACTGTAAGCCCTATCTCAAATAATTTAGGAACGTAGTTCAGTGAGACTCCATGAGGCAAAGCTAAAAAAACTGCATCAGCCTTTTCTGAAACTTTATCAATGGAAAAATTAGTAAAGTTTTGAGTAATAAAACCTTTTAAATTTGGATGAATAAGAGATATTGGTTTTCCTGTATATTCCCTAGAAGTTACCATGCTTATTTCAATCTTCGGATGTATAACTAACAGTCTTAGTAATTCTCCTCCAGTGTATCCTGAACCACCAACTATCGCCACTCTAACTTTATCTTTCATCAGATTATTTAATATAGTTTAGGTTATATATAGTTTGATGTATATAATTATTTGTGATGGATGTAAATACTGATGAGTTAAAAAAATTCTTAGAAAATAAGATAGCTAGCTTAAGAAAAGAACTTGAATTTTATGAGTATTTGTTAAGTATAATCGAATCTGGTTATATAACCCAAGCAAAGGGGAGTAAAGGTAGTATAGAATATATAAAAAATAAAAGAGGGGAAATAATAGCGGAAATATATTTTACTCCCCCAGTAGCTAAATTTGTTATAAAAACTAAAATGATGTTAAGTAAATCATATCTTTCTGCATTAAGTAAGATATTGGAGTCTGAGAAGGAATTGAGCAAAATAGATTATACTATAGAAATGGATAAAAATGATATAAAAGAAATAATTATAAAAAACGTTACTAATGAGCTACTTTTTAATAAGATTAAAACTGGAATTCAAACTATTTTAGAAAGAGTTACTACTTAAATTACTTAATCTTATGATAATTGGTCTTGGATCACCTAAGAGTCTTATTAGGGCTTCTCCTTTACTCATAAACATTAGGTTTTTTGCTAAGGTATCGTCATCTATAGTTACAAATCTTCTAACCTCTTCCCAAAATCTCTTATCACCATTATTCATGAATACTGTTAAGCCCACATTATCTAGAAAAATATTAGAAAGTTCTCCTAAGTCCTCGAGATTTTGTGTCGCCATCATAATCGATATACCATGACCTCGTCCTCTTTTTACTAAATCTGCTACTATTGGATAATCCTCTGACTCAGCCTTAAGCACAGTCCAAGCTTCATCTATTACCAAAAATATTTTCGGGACATCATGTATTTTATCTAAAGATAGTCTATTATATAAATTATATAATATCGTGTAAATTATAAGCCTTTTTATTTCTTCATCTCTTATCAAAGTTAGATCTATAACATTTATTTCATTTTCTTTAAGAGTATCATGTAAGAGAGGTAGATCTAGATCATCTAAAGATGATATAACATTTATTATTTTAGTCATATAATATTTCAATTGAGTATCATCGATTTCGTTTAGATATTTTTCTAAGTCTCTCCATTTAGTTTTTATCCTAAATGGACTACTATCTACAAGCCTATTTAGATAGTTATATATTATTGAAGACTGTAGTTTGTTTAGTTTGAACGAGTTGAATATGATTCTTTCTATTTGTAATATTCTTATTTTTATGGGTATTTCCGATTCGTCTAGAAGGCCTAATCTATGAAATAACGGATTTATTATGTTGTATGGAATTTTATATTTAGATAGTCTAAATTTTATGTCACCTTTTACGTCAAACATAACTATTGTAGAGCCATAAATCAAATTTAATAAAACCGAGAGCCATATTAAGAATTCCGTCTTTCCTGCTCCAGTAGGCCCAATCAACATGACATGACTATTTTGACTTTCATTAACATTCCAAAATATTATATTGTTATCTAATAGTTCTCTACCTAAAATTATGCCATTTTCTATTAAGTTTCTATTAGGTTTTTTCTCCATAGCTATTGGTGTTAGATATGGGATTTCAAGGGGGAGTAATATTTTGTTTGAGTTAATTGTTGTGCTGAAAAAATCTTCTAATAATTTTTTTATTTCATAACTATTAGCTAATCTACTATTTATGCCTAGGCCTTCTAATCCTTGTTTAATTGTATTGATAGTATTTAGAGCAGTTGATTTATCTGCCGCGTTAACAATGATGTACATTTCATACTTAAATGGTGTCTCTCCTGTTTGAATCCTAGATATTAAATTTTCCATTAGTTCTAGTTTTCTTTTAGCTTTTTCATTTGAAGGATCACTTTCAACCATAATTCTGAGTGATTGAATCTTCTGCAAAAGAGATTCTATGTAAATATCTTTGTTTACGTGCTCTCTTTTTAAGACTACTTTAACATTTTTTGCTATATCTAGAATTTTATGGAATGATGCTATATGTGTTTTTATGTAAGCATCATTATAGTCTTTATAATTTAATTGTATATCGTCTATAACTAATACTGCATTAGCATTTTTATCATTATAGAATACACCATTTTCAAAATTATATGAAAGATTTCGTTTTGTAAAGAAATTATAAAATATTGTCTCAAATTTATCTTTATACTGAAGTAATATTAGGACTATAAAGATAAAAGGTATAATAAATATTATTTTAAATATTAGCATAAATAATGTTAAAAATATAAGTATAAAAATTACAAACAGCTTAGGATACTCTTTTCCTATATTCATATCTAATTTATTAAGATAAAAATTTGGGTGAGTAAAAAGAAACTTTGGACTAGTAAAACGAATCATCTTAGTTAGAATAAGTTATTTCTCTTTTAGCGAAGATCTGTTTTCTCCTTGGTGTTTTTAAGAAATGTTTGCAAGCATCGTTTCTATTCATCTTCTGGGTGGTGATGGGGGCAATGCTTCAAGCTACCCAGGGTTTAAACTAGATGTGAGCCTCATTCCGTTGGGCTCAACAGCCATCCATGGCGCTACACGGATACCCAGATCCGCGTGGACGAGGTGGAAGTCCCTGGATATGAAAGAACACGAGCAAATAAAAATGAATATCCGGGGATAAACGGTAGCTATTTGTGATTCGTCTTAATCGCTTATTCCTAAATTATGAGGGATCAATATTTTATACTAAATCTTCAAAATCATATTTAGATGTCTACTAGGTGGTTGCCTAAATGGAAAACGATAGAGATTGAGTATAATAGTAAAAAAATTACGATATGTTATGATGAGATTAGTAAACTTTACGCATGTCCTCTATGTTCGCCTTCTTGTGTTAAGGGTTCAGTACAAGATTACGGTACATATTTTTTTAATCTAGAAGATTTAAAAAAGCATATCGATGCTCATAAACAAGGCCTATGGTTAAAGAAGAAACCAGTTGCTGAAGAAGAGGAAGAAGGTAAATTAATGCTTGGTGAAGAAGAAAGTGAAGAGGAGTAGAATACTAGTAGTTGGTGGCTTTACCATAGACGAAATAGAAGGAAGAGTAAGAGCAGGAGGGCCTCCTATATATTCGTCATTAGGTATCATGAGAGCGGGAGGTATTCCAAAAATTTATGCTATAGTAGGTAGTGATTTTAATTTTGATTTAGAGATCTTATCTAATATAGAAAAGAAGCTAATATTTGATGATCATACTATCCGATTTAAAATAATTATATCAGAACAGAATAGCAGAAAACTAATACTATTAAATAAAGTCAAGAATAGAATAATTTCAATAGAAGATATGGTTGATGGAATTATAATTAATCCAGTATGCAAAGAGGTAGAACTCACACAAATTAATACTAATGTGCCATTAGCTCTAGATATTCAAGGATTCATCAGAAATTGCATAGAAAACGATCAAATTTCGTATGAAAAGAATGTATACTTACCACAAGATAAAAGATATATTGTAGTACATGGTAATAAAGAGGAGTTTGAACTATCAGGATTAAGTACAGATTATTTATTTGATAGAGGATTTAAAGAGGTAATAGTTTCTGATGGTCTTAACGGATTTACGATTTATAATAACAAAGGTACTAAATATTTATACAAACCTTCAAGAATTGGAAAAAATGAAGTAGGTAATGGCGATTTCTTATTAGGCGCATATTTCACATTAAGGTTAAATGGGCTTGAAATGCAAGAAGCAGGGTTAATTGCAGGAAAGCTCACTGAAGAATTTAGCAATTCTGAACTTTTTCTATAGTTTCTTCTATACTATAATTTCTCCAGTCTCCTAATCTTCCACAATTTATTATATTATTTTGAATTTCTTTCATACTAGATCCAAATAGAATAGCTTCTGATATAAATTTAGCTCTATATGCTATAATGTCATTTATATCAACTATACGTCTCCTTTTTAAATCTAAGAGTATGCGATCTATATCAATTTTTGATTTATTGAGATCAGTAAATGAATAAACGTAGTATATTGTAAAATCAGCAATGAAATTATTAAGTTTAATAATTGTAGAAAATGAATCTGCACGATCACCACTAAGATAAACATTCCATTCGTCTTTCTTATTTTTACTTTTTCCAATAAGCAAAAGGGAAATTGCAGATACGAATCCTAAAGAATCATTTGAAATACCTAATAATTTGTATAACCTCTTTAGGGACCCAGTATTATATAGTATTTGATATTTTAAAATATTTCCTTTATTTGTAATAATCATATTTTTATCTATTTTTATTGGATATTCTTTAATTATTTTTGAATTTTTACTTAATTCAGATACAAATTGTGTAATATTAGATATAATGTAAAGTTTTTTAATATTATCAAATGTTATCCAATATGGTAGTGCTTCACAATATGGACATATTTTCTCTTTTAAATATTCAATTTTTCTATGATAAACACTTAAGTCGTATTCTTTATACTTAAAATCAAAGTTTGTTAAGGGCTTGGTTAGTATAGGACAAACATATGGTAGCTCAATTTCAAATATCTTATCTGAGGAATAT
The DNA here is from genome assembly GCA_038734615.1 of Saccharolobus sp. Taxonomy (GTDB): domain Archaea; phylum Thermoproteota; class Thermoprotei_A; order Sulfolobales; family Sulfolobaceae; genus Saccharolobus. Next base: position 7,653 of record JAVYOH010000004.1, read on the forward strand.
ATACCTCCGATAGTAGGTTGCTCCTCTAGAATCAAATCAGCAGATATTTTGTGATTAAGTAATAGTCCTGCTAAACCAGAACCTATTATAATTCTCATATTGATAAACATTCTAAGATTTTCAAATTAAAACTTCTGAAAAATTGGAGCCTGGCGGGAAGTCTTTATCGTGTAATTGCACTAATCTCATTTCATTCTCTTTTTGTTGTAAACTTTTCGGATTGTTCATTATACTTTTTATAATATATCTTATCTCCTCATCACTGTAGTCTTCCAAATTTATTATACTATCTCCTATCTGTAATTTAGGATAAGGCGAAGAATATAAAAGATCAAATTCAATTTCAGCATTTAACTCATATATATTCTTAAGACTATATATAGTCTTAGATAAACCTAGGTCTCCATTAGGTCCAAATATTATTTTTATTGTCATCATATGGATTCTAAATATTTGATATGCCTAACAAAACTTTATAATCATGACTAAGCAATAATACATCAACTATGCGTTCTTTTTTAGGTACTTTGTCATCGTTGCAAGAAGCTGCTATCTACTACTATGGTAATGATTTTATTGAAGCGCAAAAAGCACTACAAGAAGCAAAAAAGGCTTATAAAGGGTTAAGAATAAAGTTACTAAATCTATCTAACATCGGAGAAAGGATAGAGGTTATAGATATAGATCCAGATATTGGAGAAAGGGATAGAGGTTATGTAGTAATTATAGAAGTTCCTCAAGATTTATATGCTTAAAAAGTGTGCAAGTTATTATCATTATAAAAATAAAAATTTATAATTCTTTAAAGTAAAAGTGATCCTATTATAGATCTAGTGGACGATTAACATTATAAGTCTAAACTCGCTAAGTAATAAGTGGGCCCGTCGTCTAGCTTGGTTAGGACGCTGCCCTCACACGGCAGAGGTCCGGGGTTCAAGTCCCCGCGGGCCCATTAAATTTCCTTACTATTATATTTTAACTTCAATTTTATATAATATTTACTAAACTTAACTGTTGAATTTCCTATATATAGCTTTCTTAGTCCATAAATAAACTAATAATAAGGCTTTTTAACTCACTAGTTGAAAATATTTTAAAACGATAATTTTTCTTTAGTTAGTACGCTTTTTTATTAAAATTCATTTAATAAATGAATAAATAATTATGATAATTAGTTTGGATTATCTTACGAGATTTTTAAGTCCTATGAGTATCTATGCAATTTTAGCACTATTCTATTTTCTATTCAATATTCTTGAATGTAGAATACCATATCCTTTTAAGTAAACCTTTAAAGATATCTAGCTTTATTTAAAATAAAAAATTACGCTTTTAGATATTTTATTTTTTCCTTATTTGATTATTTTTAAAATATAATTAACTAATAATATATACATTGATTTACAACCAGAAGTCTCGTTCTTTAGTGTGGTTCGTAAAAGCTTTTAAAATATTTCTTTTCTTAATTAATATCAATGAGGATTCACAACCTTAACTATTAGAATTACGGTTATCCTTAGATAATGAGGCATTTTTTAGTTTTAGAGAAAAAAGCATTAGTGGGGAATTTCTGACACCTCGATTGCTTCACAATGCATATGGAAACCTGGCTTTTTAAGGCGGAGGAGAGAGTTAGAGAGAGTGCAGAAGTAATAGTAACACTTAAATAATAATTTAAAAAGAGAATTAATTGGCGGTCCGAATTTGTCATCTTCACTTGAGGACTATCCCCTTTCCTTAAAAACCATGTATGATATAGGTGAGTTTATTATTAGAGCTATTAAAGCTATAAAACCCGAACATGTAAATAAGATGATAGATGAGTTAGAATATTTTTATAAAAATAATCGTAACGGGAAAGTAATGGTAATGGGAGCGGGTAGGAGTGGGCTAGTAGGCAGAGCATTTGCTATGAGGCTTTTACATTTAGGTTATAATTCTTATGTTTTAGGAGAGACTATAGTTCCTGCAATCGGTAAAAATGATTTAGTTATTTCAATATCTGGCTCTGGTAGAACTAAATTAATACTCACTGCTGCTGAAGCTGCAAAAGAAGCTGGTGCTAAATTGATTGCTATAACTAGCTATTATGACAGTCCTCTTGCAAAAATATCTGATATAGTAGTAGAAGTGCCGGGCAGAACTAAGTATTCTAAAAATGAAGACTATTTTGCTAGACAGATTTTAGGTATAACCGAGCCGTTAGCTCCATTAGGTACATTATTTGAAGATACTACTCAGATATTTTTAGATGGTGTAATAGCTGAATTAATGATAAGGTTAAAGAAAACAGAGGAGGATCTAAGACTAGTTCATGCAAATATAGAATTATAGCACTCGATAATAAGCTAATTTGTGCAAATTAAAGTGCGGCGATTTTAAGCTTATCGATTTCCAAATTTAATAATGTTTTTGTGGTTAACAAGATTCCTCTTTTTATGATCTTATATTAGAATTAAAAATATGCGCGGGCCCGCCGGGATTCGAACCCGGGACCTACGGGTTGCTTTCCGCAGCAACCCTTGCGGTTAAAAGCCCGCCGCTCTACCTGGCTGAGCTACGGGCCCAGATGTTGTAAGTAGTAAATGAGATTTGGTTAATTAATTTTTCTTCAAACTTTTAGGTAGGATTATTTGCAAGCTAGACTGATAATTTTATTTGCTAATGGTCTAGCGACTATATGTTATGTTACTTTTAGCCATCGTAGCGATGATAATTACTTATGGGCTTATAATATCTAGAGGAATTACTAGAATTCCTCCTTGGGTAGCTATGTTATTTGGTGGCGTATTAATGATTATTTTTAATGTTCTTACACTACAAGAGGCTATAGATTCTATTAATATGGAAGTAATACTATTTCTTATCACACTCTTTATTTTTGCGTCTGCTTTAGAAGTCTCTGGTTTTTTAAAATTTCTTGCATATGGAATTATAAAGAGATATAAAGAGCCTAAGAGAATTTTTTTCTACATTCTGTTATATTCTGGTCTTCTATCAAATTTAGTTACTAATGATGGAATAGCTGCTAGTTGGACACCAATAATTTTAGAAATGAGTAATAAGTTAAAAATAGACGAGCTGCCATTTCTTTATGCTCTAGCAGTTGGAGTTACAATAGGTAGTGTTGTAATGCCAACCGGAAACCCTCAAAATTTGTTGATAACTTTAGAATCTGGTATCCATAACCCATTCGTAACTTTCGTTAAATATTTGTTGATACCTACAATTATTAGTATAATATTGGCATATGTTATACTTTTCCGTTTGTTTAAGAACTCACTATCTAATAAACCTTCGAATGTTTTAGATAACATAGACGATGTCGATTTCGATAAAAAATTAGGTTATAGTGCTCTAATTTTACTTATAATTACAGTATTTTTATTTTTCAGTTTAGGTTTTTTCAAAATAGATCTTCTCCTAGGTTCGCTAGTCACTTCATCTATATTACTTCTAATCTCAGAAAAAAGAAGAGAGATTATTAGAAGAATGGATTGGACAACTATCCTATTTTTTATAGGTCTTTTTATATTTACTCAAGGCATTATTAAGTCTGGAGTAATTGAATATTTGTCAAATTTTCTTCCTATATCAAACAGCATTGCAAGTATAATGCTGGTAAGCATATTATTAAGTCAAATATTAAGCAATGTTCCATTAGTTGCAATATACATACCCATAATGGTTTCCCATGGTATTACTTCCACAACAGACTGGATTGCACTTGCTGCAGGTAGTACAATTGCAGGCAATTTTACTATTCTAGGTGCGGCAAGTAATGTAATAATTTCCGAAGCGTCAGAAAGTAGGGGAGGAAAAGGATTTAATTTTATACAGTTTATAAAATATACTCTTCCAGTTTTAGTACCAAATGCACTTGTAATTTATTTATTCTTAGCTTTTCTTAAGTAATCTTAATAATGCAGTTAGCTGCATTTCGTTTGTGCCTTCTGCTATTTCCATAATCTTAGAATCTCTATACAATCTCTCTACTTTTGAACCCCTATTTAGTCCATGTCCTCCAAATATATGTAGAGATAATCTTGAAACTTCCACAGCTGTTATTGCAGAATAATACTTAGCCATAGATGCCTCAGTTAACGCTTCTACTCCGTTATCAAATAATGATGCAGCTTTCCAAGCTAGAAGTCTTGCAGCTTCTACTCTTATATAAGCATCAGCTAGATTAAACGCAATCCATTCTTGATCTATTAAAGGTTTTCCGAATTGTTTTCTGGTATTTGCCCTATTTATAGCCTCTTCTAACGCTCCTCTAGCTATACCTATAGCTATTCCTGCATATCCATTTCTTCCTATCATCAAGGCTTTTATCGCACCCTTATATGCCTCACCTTCCTTACCTATTATAGAATCTTTAGGAACCCTTACATTGTTGAATTTAACGTAAGAGACTCCTGCCCCCCTTATTCCCATTAGATCTAATTTATGGATCTCGATTCCGGGTAATTTCGAATCTATTAAGAGTAATGAAATACCCTGCCTATCTCCCGGATTTCCACTAGTTCTAGCTAATACTAACATTTTAGTAGAGAATGACGCTGAACTAGTGAATATTTTCTCTCCGCTTATAACATATTCGTTTCCATCAATCTTTGCTGTAGTCTGTAAAGCTCCTAGATCAGATCCTGCTTGTGGTTCAGTTAGCGCTACTGCATATATCTCTTTAGCAGAAATACCTTTTTGTATCCATTCTTGTGCAGATTCTTCTCCAATTGAAAGAAGCAATTGAAGAGCATTTAACTGTGTATGTAAAGTATGTGCAGCACCTCCGCTTTCCGCTCCTAACTCTTCAGTAGCTATTACGAAAGAAATCTCCCCTAATCCTAATCCTCCATATTTCGTTGGGATTTTCATTCCTATTAGATTTCTTTCTCCTAAATCTTTTAGTATTTTATCACCTCCTTCGTTTGTATCATCCATAAATTTTGAATATTCAGAAACTACTTTTTTGGAATATTCTCTAATTTTCTCCTTATATTCTTGAACTTCTTTTGATAGATTGAACATGTTGCTCGGTAATATAAAAAGTATAAGCAGTATTAAATCTTAGCTTTATCTCTCACTGATAAGATTATTAATGTTAACAAATTATCTGTGCATAATATACTCTATAATTTCTTGCTAAAAGTCGCTTTCTATTAAACAGCATGTAGTTTGAACAAAACGAGAAATTTGATTTACTCTAGTCTGTGTTAACTATTGGTGTTTTTGGAAAATATTACATAAAATTAAGTAAAATGGCAAGAGTACCAAGATTATCTTAGTATATATAGCTGTTATTTACTTGTTATCACTCAATGACTTTATTAGTCTGTATAGTAAAGAGATAAAGGGGTATCTAGTCCCTTGACGGCCCCGTAGTTAGGGATGTGTGAGAGGGACGTCCTGCCGTGAATTTATTATATTTCATTCAGGTTGGTTTTTCTATTTTGATGTTAGTTCACACTTCAATACTTGACTTAAAATATAGAGAAGTAGATCCTAAGATTTGGCTTTATTATTCTCCTCTATGTATTTTTATAATTTTTGATTATCATTATTTATTTCTTCCAATTTATTTGTATTCATTTACGGTTACTAATCTTTTATTCTATTTACTATATAGATTTTCGTTAATAGGAGGAGCAGATTTATTTTTAAATATTATTCTAGGACTATCTAATTCTTCCGTTTTTCCACTTTTTTTTAGTAAGTTTTCACTTATAGGCTTAGAACCATTAATAATAATTCTCTATTCTTCTATTTTAATTCTTCTAGTAAGTATAGGAAATCTTATAAAACAGTATAAATACACAAAAAATCTCCCATTATTTAAGAAAGTCATTTTGGCAATGTCTGCTAAGAGGATTTCTATAAGAGAATTTCTTAGTTCAAAGTTTTTATTTCCTTTAACTGAAATAAAAGAAGATGGTTCTATTATAATAAGAGATTTCTTTTCAATAGAGGAAGACGATGCGTATTGGCGTAACTATTATACGAAATTAGTTAAAGAAGGTAAGGTCTCAGAGAATCAGTATATATGGGTAGCATGGGGTATACCGGTTATTCCATTTATATTTTTAGGTTATTTATTATCACTAATTATAGGCTTTCCTTTATGATAAAATTAAAAAGGTGTTTTTGAAATTAATATATGCTTTGTATGTATCTAGGATTCTTGTGGAGGGGATTAATAAGAGTCTTGTGAAACAAATAAAGGGCTTATTTGATGAAATAGGATTTTATATAACTGAAGATAATCCAGACGTAATAATTTCAGTAAATTCAATAAATTATACAATAATGAAGTATTATTCCAAATTTAGAGATAAAATAATTATAAATGTTACTGCAGATGGTAGCTCGGTAATACCTATAACTAAAGAGAATTTAGGCGGGAGTTTTATAGCAGGATTTTTGGCTGATGTAATAGGTTCTAATCTAATTTTAACAACAACTACTAGTCTTAAAGGGTTATATAGTGTAGAAGAGTTTAGCTGGTTAAACGGTCTTACTATCCTAAACTATGACCCTAAGTTTGCAAAGGCTATAAATAATAAGTTAGTCAAAAACGGTAATATAAATGTGTACGCTAATGATAATGATAATAAATATATAATGTATGAAGGTTATAATATAGTAAAAGAAGAGTCTAATGCAGATATAATAATTACTGATAATTTCAGAAATTTTAGTCATGATAAACTAATATTAAGCCCAGCTGGCATATATATTGGACTAAGGTACATGCCATCTACTCCCTTAGAAGTATTAATATATACCATAAAGATGACTTTAAAATCAATTTATATTTTAAATAACAGAGTAGATTATATAGTTGTTCCTAATACTTTACAATATGATAGAAAAGTTCAAGAATTGGTACGATATTATTCATCGACGGTAATATATGTTGGTGATAGTGATTACGAGCAATCTTGTGATACATTGTTAAATAAATTAGGAGTAAGGATCTTATTAAAAGAATCTAAAAGAGCATTTGGGACATTTACGTGTTTAGGAATGAAGAATCCTTAAATCTAAATCAGTAAGCTACTTGGTTAAATATATAGTAATTTAATATTTCTTGTAAGGTTATTCTATCGTTTTATAATTAGAATTATTAATTAACTTTTACTAAGATATATACAGTTTTCTAGCACTTATAAATTCGAATATCAGAAGGTTATTATAGTGTAAAGTAGTCTCTTTTAAACTATTAGTTAAGGATTTAGTTAAATATGGGAAAATTCAAAATTGTTTCAGATTAAAAAAGTAGGGAAGAGATGTATTAATATGAAGCAAAAAGTTTACAATCCGATTTTAGATTCCTATATAGAATTACCTAGACCTCTTAATACAATAGTTAGTCTAGATCCCGCATCAACAGAAATAATATTTTTATTAGGTTTCGGTAGTAAAGTTAAAGCTACGGATGCCTTCAGCTATAGGCCTAATGAAGCTAGAAAAACCCTTAAAATAGGCAGTTATACTCATGTTAATTTAGAACAACTAGAATTACTTAAACCAGATATAATCTTTACTACTACTGGAGTTCAAAAAGAACTTACAAAAAAACTATTGAATATGGGTTTTAACGTATACCCAGTCCCACTTCCTAATAGTATTGCAGGGATTCTAAATAATGTCTTATTGATTGGCAACGTGATAGGAGCTTATGGTGAAGCCAGAAAGATGTATATTGAGCTTAATCAGATAATATTTCAGAACATTGTTAAATCAAGAAAATCAAGAAAATACAAGATTTATGTAGAATTTGATTTAGGAGGACCGATAACAATAGGTTTTCCTACTCATATTAGTGATGCTATATCCATACTTGATGGGGTTAACATATTTGATGACTATTCTGAGGCTTATTTCACTCCTAAAAGTGAGGATATACTTGAGAGGGATCCAGACATAATAATATACGAACCTAAGAAATTTAGTGAAGACCAATTAAATAAATTTCATAACAGTCTAAGAGAAAGAGGATTAAACAGTTTGATTAATAAGCCGATATTTCTAACAAAGGGCGATTATTTAGCTCATATGGGTCCTAGTTTTATAACAGATTCACTTAATTGGCTTAGCAATATTATTTCATCGCTTTCTTAGCTTCCAGACCCATTTCAATCTTTTTGTTCTCGCAACACCTTTTATGATCGAGTAAAGTCCTATAACTAAACTTCCAGCCATTAAAATCTCATAAACACTTTTTAAAAGTCCTAATGATGAGTAAAAAGACGCTATTGATTGATAGTTAAATATACCATAAGTGAAAGTTACATTTTTAGAGATATTTTCCATATTTATTAAAAATATTCTGTAATATCCACTGGGTAGTTTTGTTCCAACATATTGTTGATTGTTAGCAATTATTTCTCCATTCATGTTTAATACTGTTATGTTAACATTTCCAGAATTCTCAGTAAATGCAATAAGAGTATTATTATAATCATTAATTGTCATATTTACAATGTTGATTCCTCTTTCTGGTGGTAGTTCAATGGATTTCAGGTTATGTTGGTAAATATGGCTAACATAACTATAATTAGGAAAGTAATATGGAATTTCTAAAAAAAGTATGGCTATAATTAAAAAGATTATTATCATTATGGCACCAAAAATAAAATATGATTTATCGTTATTTTCATGAAAGTTTTTAAATCTTACCATGATTTAACACCTATGTTCGGTGTCCAAGAAATCTGTTGAGGTTTTAGATACAACATTAAGAGATGGTTCGCAAGGTGCAAATATATCTTTTACTCTAAATGATAAAATTAAGATAGCTTTAATGTTAGATGAGCTTGGTGTTGATTATATAGAAGGAGGATGGCCTGGATCTAATCCAAAAGATGAAGAATTCTTTAAAGAGATAAAAAAATATAAGTTGTCTAAATCAAGAATAGCAGCCTTTGGAAGTACAAGAAGGAAAGATGTAAGCGTAAAGGATGATACTAGCTTAAATAGTATAATAAAGGCAGATGTAGAAGTAGCTGTGTTATTTGGTAAATCGTGGTCTCTTCATGTACTCGAGGTTCTAAAAATTACTAAGCAAGATAATCTAGATATTATTTATGATAGTATAAGATATCTAAAGTCTCATGGTCTTAAGGTAATATTTGATGCAGAACATTTCTATCAAGGATTTAAAGAAGATCCAGAGTACGCTATTCAGATAATTAAAACCGCGGAGTCAGCAGGTGCAGATGTGATTGTGTTAGCGGATACTAATGGAGGCACACCTCCATTTGAAGTATATGATATTACTAAAAAGGTTAGCGAGATATTACATACAAAGCTAGGCATACACGCACATAATGATATAGGTTGTGCTGTAGCTAATTCAATAATTGCAATAAAAGCTGGTGCTAGGCATGTACAAGGTACAATAAATGGGATAGGTGAGAGGACGGGTAATGCTGATCTAATGCAAATAATACCTACATTAATACTTAAAATGGGCTTAAATATTTTGAGAGGTTATGAAAGCCTAAGGAAGTTAAGAGAAGTTTCAAGGTTAGTTTATGAGATATTAGGCTTGCCACCGAATCCATACCAACCTTATGTAGGTGATAATGCATTTACGCATAAAGCTGGTGTTCATGTAGATGCTGTGATGAAAGTGCCAAGAGCATATGAGCATATAGATCCATCTTTAGTAGGTAATGATAGAAAGTTCGTAATCTCCGAGTTGTCAGGTACTGCAAACTTAGTATCTTATTTGCAAAAGTTGGGTATTACGATTGATAAAAAAGATGAGCGATTAAAGAGAGCTTTAAATAAAATTAAGGAGTTAGAATCTAAAGGATATAGTTTTGATGTGGGTCCAGCTTCAGCAATACTATTAACATTAAAAGAGTTGGGAGCTTATGAACAATATATAAATTTAGAATATTGGAAAGTAATTAGTGAGGATAGGGGTCTTTCCATAGGTATAGTTAAGGTTAATTCTCAGCTTGAAGTTGCTGAGGGTGTTGGTCCAGTTAATGCTATAGACAGAGCGTTAAGGAATGCATTGCAAAGAGTTTATCCAGAAATAGGTGAGATTAAGTTGATCGATTATAGAGTTATTTTACCGAGTGAGATTAAGAATACCGAAAGCGTAGTTAGAGTTACAATTGAATTTACTGACGGTAAGATAAACTGGAGAACTGAAGGAGTTTCAAGGAGTGTGGTTGAAGCTTCAGTAATGGCTCTTGTAGATGGTTTTGATTATTATCTGCAATTGAAGAAGAAGTTAAAAGTACTTGAAGGTATTTATAATATATGAGTTGGGATCCAGGAGGATTAAACAAGAATAGTAAAAATAGGTTTTACATATTTATGAAATTTTTACGAATAGACCACCTGTTTTTTAGCCTACCAATGGCGTATTTAGGAGCTTTTGTAGCAATAAGAAAAGTTCCACCATTATCTATTCTAATACTCATTTTCTTGGCATTATTTTTCCTAAGGAGTGCGGGTATGGCAAATGATAATTTAGCTGATGTAGATGTAGATGCAAAGAATCCTAGGACTAAAAATAGACCTTTAGTCACTGGAGTTATAAAAATTAATGAAGCGAGAGCACTGATAGCTATTTCACTTTTATTATTTTTTATTACAACTTATTTCATAAATATCTGGGCATTTATTTTATCTCCAGTTATAGCGTTAATTGTTATGACTTATCCTTATATGAAGAGATACACTGCATTTGCAAGCTATCATATAGCTTCAATTTTAGGTTTATCTGTACTTGGCGGAGCTGTAGCAGCTTTAGGGTTATATTATAACTCGCTAATTAAAGTATTACTTAATATACCTTGGTTTTTTGTAATTGGTACTATCTTATGGGCTGTAGGCTTTGATTTATACAATCATATTCCAGATGCAGAGTTTGATAGACAAATGGGTTTGCATAGTTTTGCTGTCTTATTAGGTGATAAGACACTAATGTTTGCAGGACTTAATCAACTGTTTTCTGTTATCTTTGATCTTGCAGGAGATGTATATTATAGATTAGGTATAATAGCAATTTTAGCTACAATACTTCATGCATTAATTATGCTTTACGCATATTATTTAGCTTCTCAGAAAAATAATTTTGGTAAGGCATTTAATTATAATATAGTCTCTTCAATAGTGTTAGGTCTCGGTATAGATATAGATGTAATACTTGGTATACCATTTTAGAAAAAATTAAAACCCCCAACTAAAGAAGATAATATATAGATATCCAGGGACCTTAGGAAAATGAGAGGAATTCCCCTTGATATTCCCCCCAGGGTCCCTGGATATCTATAGGTGATATAGTATTCCCATTTTTCCTTTTCTAATAATATAGTATTTTTCGATAAATCTTTTCATAATAGATCTTAATCTTGATTTTTTAGCACTACTAAAATTTCCTCCCCAAGGTATATCAGATCGTATATGTATAGCCTCACCCTTACCTGTATCTATAATATTTATGTATATAGGTTTGAAACTAACACTATTATTAGCTCCAGAGAGTAATTTTCCTACAAAAATTCCCTCTCTCATAGCAAGCTCTCCAAGTTTAGGGTAATCTTTGATTAAGTCTCCAATTGCAAAAACGTTATTCTTATATTCAAGTTTATAATTTACGGGTAGAAATTCTCCAAATACTTCATTAGGTTCACAACTAGGTATTATATCTTCTGGTTTTTCAACTATTCTTATTCCATATTTTTCCATCGTAGACCTAACCAGATTGCTTATATTTTCTCCTAACCACTTTAGTATGGGACCGGAATAAGATACATCTTTGCCTAATAATTTAAGATAAAAAGCTATTTGGATTGCTAGATATTCGTCGAAATAATTTTCTGCTTGTAAAGAAATTTTATCTTTAGCTATAATTTTCCTAATAGTTTCTAGCTGTTTACCTCTATTACAACCTAAAGCCAAAATTAGATAGTCTGCTTGTAATTCCCTTCCATTTATAGTTTTTACTATTCTTCTTTCAGCATCTACTTCCTTAACTTTATCTACTAAATCTGTTTTAATAGCAGTAACATATTTATTATTTTTATTTAAAATAATGTTCCTCAGATAAGCAGTATAGAAGGTAAATTCGTTTTTTTCAGAAAGTAATATTGCTTTATAATTTTTTAATTCATAAAAAGCATTAAGACCAGCATATCCTCCGCCTAAAATTATTATGGTCTTGTTATTCATCTCATTTATTTTTATGAGGAATATATATAAAGATTAAGTTAAAATACGCTGCATAATAAAGTTTCTATGTGAAGTTAAGTTTAGGGTATACGAATCAAAGAGAGTTAATAAGTTTATATCCAATCATTAATAAGACAATTGGAAGTAATCTGGAATTTGATTTAGTGTATATTAGGGGAGACGAGCTAAAGTTTAAACTGGGAGAAGTAGACCTAGCATTTATACCCTTGCCCGTCTTGGCATTTATTAATAATATAAAATTTATAAGCAATGGTGCATTTACGGTAAACCGTTTAGGAATAAGACTGTTAGGGAATAGTATAACGAGATTATGCATACATAGTTCAAATTCAACGGAGTATTATTTATTTAAATTACTTACTAATTTTAAAATCCCTATGGAGATAATAAAGGATAAAGAGATTAAGAAATGCGATTCAATAATAAGCTACGATGATTATGATATTTCTATAGACGAATTATGGAAGAGTCAATGTGGAGATCTTCCTATAGTTATAAGTATGTTGGGCACGATAAAACTACAAGAAGAGCTACTAGTTAAAGCTAAAGTTGCTATAAGGGAATCAGCTGTTATTCAAGAAAGAAGTGGCAATATATTACCTTATAGTAAAGAATTAGGTCTTAAAGGAAGGCAATCCATAGATTGTTTCTTTCAGCTTTGCTCAAAAAAGGGTCTGTGCAATAGTAATATAAAACCTTATATTTTATGAAGTTTAGAGTTTCGTATTAATTTAGACATTTCAAATAAAATATATAATGCATTTATTATAAGCATATATTCTATTATTGTAGTTGAAATTTTGCTGCTTATTATTGAGACTGACAGTGAGAATATTATAATTAGCATAAGAACTACGGTTTTCATAATTACCATTTATCTTGATAGTATATAGTTTAATCTATGCACTACTATTATATTACCCTATATGCAGCAGTCAATTATATTATTAGACATAAATTGAACGGATGAATAATTGTTGTGAAATTTTCAAATAAATTGTTTATATTTTTTCAGTTTATTATAGTTAATTATAAACATTTTATATTATACTAAGTCTAGGTTAAAATACTGATCACCTTCCGCTCTAAAGAGCAAGAGATTTCCTACGTGTATTTAGGCTGTGAGGGATAGGACTTTTTATTTTAGGCTTTTATACTAAATATGAATTGTTTCTGATTGGTCCGAGGTTATTTTATAGGATATCTATGTGATGATATTACCTAAGTTTACTTTATATAAAAAGCTAGAATTACCGGAAGCTGCCTGCTGGTTAGAGCATGATGATAGTTTTAAAATAACCTGTGATGTAATTAAACAGCCTAAAATTTTAATTAAAGATGATTATGTATCTATAGACTCTGGAGAATGGATTTTCAGAAGGGGAAATAAACTAATCTTAGTTGATGAGAATGGTAAAGAAAAGGTAATTAGGGAAGATAATGATAATTATGTGGCAGATTATATAAGCTTGGGAAACGAAATTAATCCAATATATATGAAAAATGGCAAATATATCTATAATAGTGAAGAATATAATAAATATATATCTTATTTTGGGAAAAAGATCTTAATAAATAAGAAAAAGGTTATAATTTTTATTAAGAATAAGGAGATAGTTTTAGAGAACATAGACCGTTATTATGTGTCTAGAAAATATATTTCTGTTTTATATGGAAATACAACTACTGTTATAGATAATGATGCGAAAATTCTAACATTTCAGATTAGGGGAAAATATCTAGGTTTTGAAAGCTTATATGGTGATATCTTCGAATCTGAAAATGGGCTAATAATTTCGTCAAGAAGGGGAAATATTGGCATATGCGCTAATGACGCTTATTTGGTTGGTGAGTTCTCTGGTGGTCTTCTTATTTTATGCGGTGATAGACTAAAATATTATTATAACTCTGGTTGGAGAGAGATAGAAAGATATATAGACTCAGAATTTTCAGTAAATTCGAATAAAAATTATTTTGGTATAATAAAATCTGGAAATATTCTTTATATATATGACGATAATTTTAATAAGTTTTTCAAATTTGATAATGTTTATTCGTACATTTTTAATTCTCGATGGCTGTATCTATTATCTACTAGGGCAATATTAGGTATTATACAGTTATCAGAGGATGAGTATAATCCACTTAAAGTTATCAATAGAAATAATACTTTAAGCTCACCAGTAATTATTGGAATTGCAGACAATTACTTTCATAAATTTACTATACAAGATGGCCTGATTTTAGATACTAAAACGGGTGCCGATGGTTATAAATTAGTTATGATAGAACCAATTGAACTTAAAAAAGGTATATTTAGAATTACTATAGGAAATGATTTCTATAGCATACAGCAAGAAATTTCATACGAATCTGATAGACCTAATGTTGAATTTTATAATATAAAGCTTTTAGTCTCTGCTGATAATGGTAAACTAATCGAAAATCCGGATAAAAATTCACTACTGTCTGGTACTATTAAATACTCTATACCCACTCATTTGCCTATAAAACTCTCTATAAATGTTCTAGATCAAACATACATGATTCAGTTAGATAAAAATAGTTCTGAAGAGATATTAAGAGTACCTCTAAAATTAAAGTCTATTAATTCCGACAAAATACCAGTTAGGTTAGATATATATGCGGGTCAAAGAGTTATAGATAGTTTTGAATATATGGTACCAGTTGTTATTGTACAGAAGCCTAAACTTTCATACAAGCTTGAAAAGCGAACCATTATTAATAACTCTATGGTTAAAAACGTAATAATAAGGAAGGATGACATGTTTCAATGGGAGGAAATTTTTGAATACCCTTTAGACTATCAAGGTGTAATAATTGCTAGAGTAGGGGATATTGTAAAAATTGATGGTGAAAAGATCAATGTTAATAAGGGTTACAACTATTTTAAGATAACCAAAGAAAATTATACTAAAGAATATCTTATTTTAGGTATAGTTAGTCCTATAAATGAAGTAAATGTAAGAGTATATGGAGATTCTATTATTATTAATGCTAATATAGATTCTGATATTCCATTTGAGATTTTTTATGGAACTCACTCGTATAGAGGAGTATCAAGACGAAATAACGAAATAGTATTCCCTCTAGAGCCAACATATAATTCGATAAAAATTAGGGCGTTTTCACACGGTTTTAAATGGGAAGTAATATATAATATAAATTCGCTTAAAGTTTCGCTAATTAGTGCAATTTATAATTCTAAACAAATTTTGGAATATCTACATAGTTTCGGTATAGTCTGAGGTTTTTTAGACCTAAGATTTTAGCGTGAAGATTTTACAAGAATATTCTGTACTTAATGCTAAGGTAACAATATACGAAGATAATGGAATAGGTTACTATAAAATAGAAGAACCGTCTTTGAATGATAATGAACTAGACTTATTTCAAGAAATTTTAAATAATATATATTCTAATCCTACCTTATCTAATGCCGAAGAGATTCTAGTTAAGCTATTGAGGGATAGAGGAATCAATAATCAAGATATTATAGATAAATTCGTTTATCATCTCAAGCGAAAACTTGGTTATGAGGAACTTACTGTTCCCATGTACGACAATTATGTTGAGGAGATAGAGTGCAAGGGTTTCTCATATCCTATAACTGTAGTTCATAAAGATGTTACAAAGTTTCCTAGACTCTATACTAATATTGTTTTAAGGAGTGAAGATGATGTGATAAGGATTCTGGAAAAACTGGCTAACAAGGCTGATAAGCCTGTGAACATAGCTAAACCTTATTTAGAATTTTCATTACCTGAAGGACATAGAGTAGCAATGACAGTATCTAAGGAAATCTCTTTGCCTGGCTCCACTTTCGATATAAGAAAGTTTCCACTAAAACCTATTAGTTCAATTTATCTAATTAAAAATGGTTCAATAAGCCCTCTAATGCTCGCTTATATCTGGTTTTTATTAGATTATAAGCCTTTCTTCCTTATTATTGGTTCTACAGGATCTGGAAAGACTACATTGTTGAATGCTCTGCTCGGAATGGTAAACCCGTTTTATAAAATAATCACTATAGAAGATACTCCAGAAATTAACATAATTAATGATAATTGGATCAGATTTTATGCTAGGCAGTCTTTATCATCTCAATTTGAGATTTCTTTAATGGATCTTGCTAAGCTTTCATTAAGATATAGACCTGATTATCTAGTAATAGGTGAAGTTAGAGGTAAGGAAATAGAAGCACTAATTCATGCCTCTTCATCTGGCCACGGTTCATTAGCTACATTTCATGCTGGAAATCCGCATGAAGCACTAACCAGATTAACCAGTCTTCTTAATAAGGATATTGTTAAATTATTTTTACAAAATTTATGGGGAATTATAGTTTTAGGCTCTTTAAGAGATCAAAACGGAAATGTAAAGAGAATTATTAGATCAATTTATGAATTAGAATATTCTAGAGGCAAAATAAGTTTTAAGCAAGTATTTAAATGGTCTTTTAATCTAAACACATTTTTACCCAACGATATAAATCATTTAGTAAATAGATCTTATAGGCTTAATTATATTTCCAAGATATATGAAAAACCTATTGATACAATTAAAGAAGAAATTAGGAGAAGAACAGAACTTCTAAATAATCTTGTAAAACTTAACCTACTTGATCAAGAAGAACTAATTCAATATTTAAAGAGATTTTATATTGGTGATAAAATTGAACTTAAATTTTCTTAAAAAATTTTCAATATTAACACTTAAAAATCAAAGGATTACTGAAAATATTTTGTATTATGGCGATAATATCGAAAGAATACGTGAGACCTATAAAAAGCTATTAACTCTTATACCAGCAATTATTATTATTTCTCTCATAATTGGATTTAAAATTAGTAAATATTTTCTGCTGCTTGATCTATCCATTTTATTTATATATTTTTATCCATTATTATTAACTGAGATAAGGAAAGAAGAACATAGGAAAACAATAGAGAACGAGATTTCAGTATTTCTACTTTTCGCATACATAAATAGTCTATTAGGTAAAAGTTTGTATAAGACGTTTGAGGAGATTACTTATTCGTCCGTATTTAAAGGACTAAGTAAAGAAGCCATATTACTCATTAAAGAAGTCGAAATCTTAGGCAAGTCATCTATTTCAGCAATAGAAAATAGGGCTAGAATTCATAGATCAGATTTCTTGGGTAAAGTTTATACCAGTTATCTAAATGGGGAACTAATAGGCATATCACCTTCTGAAAGACTTAGACGTTTGCTAGATGAATCTGTAGACAGTTTAAAAACAAGCTTCGAAAATTATATTACTAGAGTTAGTGATATAGTAGAAATCATTTTTTTAATTTATTTGGTAATGCCTATGATTCTTCTTGCATTCCAATATATATCTGCAAATTCTAACTTGTTCGTTTTGATTATTCCATTACTTATATCTCCTATAATATACCTATATATACTAATTTTACAACCTAATATGGGATATGAAATAAATTTAAATAATTATGAAAAGAAAATATTATTTGGCATTCCCGCTTTTCTTTTATTACTTATCATTCATTTTTCTCTTTTGTATTTAATAATTGGAATATATTCTTTGTTTACACTATTATCATATACGGTTTATCGCAGAATTAAGTATAGTGATGATATTCTCAATAATCTGCCTTATGCACTATCGGATATATCAGATTACATAAAACTAGGCTATAGCGTAAGAAACTCTTTAGGTAAAATCAGTTCTAATAACATAAACTTTAGAAAATTCTTATCACAGATATCAGATAGAATTAGAAGAGGTTATAGGATATCTAGTATAAAAACTAATATGTGGATAGTTAATTCAATTTTAGAATTAATAGATAGCATAGAGAGGAAAGGTTTCGCTGATAGTTTTGTATTTAAAGAAATTTCATTAATTTTAGATAATTATATAACGATTCGAAAAAAAATTATGAAAGAATTAAATATATTTAATATTCTTTCAATAATTACACCAATACTTCTATTTACCACGTTCGCAATATTATCCAAGATCAAATTTATTGCTAGTCTTGACATAATTCTAGTTACATATTCTATTGTATTAGGTATTATTTATGCCAAATTAGCAAGGTTTACAGTATTTAATTTTCCACTATTAGCATCTTTACTAGCAGTAATTATAATTGTAGTAACAATTCCAAACAGTTTAATGTCTATATTTATATGATATGATACTAAATAAAAATTTTAACTATATTTTTAAATATTACAAATTCAATTTAGTCTATATATTTTTAAATAATTTATGTTTAAAAGTCTTACGTCTTTAAGGGTAGATTTAGCAAAATTATACGACATGCCATTATAATCTCTGAGCGTATAGACTAACTCAAGAACTTATCATCTCATTTATGTAAGTGTGTCTCTTTACTCTTAATCTAGACTATTTGCCTCTCTCCTAGTTTAAAAAGGTGGAGGTCTTCCGAGATCGTTAGGGCCTGTATGCGTTATCTACTGTATGGTCAGAGGTCCTTTAAGATGCTATCTCCTTATTAGTGGCATTCATTAAACGGTTATATACTTATTACAAATAGTCATCATATATTCACAAGTAAAAGTAACTCTATCTTTAATTCCTCTCTAAAGGGTAAAGCTTTCTGTTGTAAAAAATAAATAGCAAGATATTATGTAGTGAAGTAAGACCTAAGATGGAGCTAAACATAAGGGCTGTTTTCTCCTTGGTGTTTTTAAGAAATGTTTACAAGCATTGTTCCTAT
The DNA here is from genome assembly GCA_038734615.1 of Saccharolobus sp. Classification (GTDB taxonomy): domain Archaea; phylum Thermoproteota; class Thermoprotei_A; order Sulfolobales; family Sulfolobaceae; genus Saccharolobus. Next base: position 26,627 of record JAVYOH010000004.1, read on the forward strand.
TCATATTTTGGGTGGTGATGGGGGCAATGCTTCAAGCTACCCAGGGTTTAAACTAGATGTGAGGCTTATGCCTTGGGGCTTTAAGGGGTTCATGATCCTTCGTGGAGTGGTTGGTAACTACGATGAACGGTAAGGATGAGGCTCAAGTCCCTGGATATGAAAGAACACGAGCAAACAAAAATGAATATCCGGGGATAAACGGTAGTATGAAATGCTATATCTTTTAATGTGTGAAGGAGGTCAGTTTCGTTACTCCCTCAGTTAAATAAATCTTGGATAGGTTAATAGATGGAAAATGGTAAGGAAGGATAAAAGAATAAAGGGGTTATCTTCGATTTTAGGTACTGTTATAGTATTAGCTATAACATTAGTATTAGGGGGTCTTCTATATGCGTATTCTAATGGTATGTTCAGCTCTCTAACGCAGAATGCTAATTTGCAAGCGCAGTTAAACATCTATGTAAACCCTAGCAATGATCAAGCGTATCTTCAATATTATATCACAAATGTCGGAAATATACAAATAAATGTTACTAGTATAGAGATTCTTGGCAATAACTCATCATATTCGTTATCTAATACCTTTAAGCCCGTTCTATTAGAGCCTGGTCAATCTATACAGAATGTAATAGCAATTAATGGTCAGATAGTTGCTGGTCAATATTATACGGTAGAAATAATAGGTCATTTACCAAACGGTAAACCATACACTTTAGTTCAAAACGTGCTTGCATCTATAGCATAAGGTGAATTTTTTGAAGGCAATTTCTTCAATTTTTTCAACACTTATTGTAGTTATAATTACCTTATCTTTAATTACTCCATTATATATCTATTTCTATACAATATATGAACGAGATAATTCACAAATATCTACACAGTACAATAATTACATAAATGGCATTAATACTCAAATAAATGTAATTTGCTTAAATGATTCAGCTAACGGTATTTTTATATATAATTATGGCAAAATTCCAGCAATAGTAAGTGAAGTTATTATAAATAATGTCACTTATCATATAAATTATGTTATAGAACCTGATGAGCTTGTACCGCTATCAAATATGGTAAATGGTACAATATTTCTCTCTAATAATTCGATCTTAGTATTAAAGATAAATAATAATTATTACTATTATCAAGTTTGAACATTAGTTGGTCTTACTACTAGAGCTATTTCGTACCCTTTCTTTAAGCCTTCTAAGACTTCTTCCCCCTTTTTAGTAAGTCTAAATGCTTTATGCGAACCTTTAGAATATATCGGTTCTATTAGTCCTAATCCCTCTATAATATGAAACAAGGCAAGCACTTCATATCTAGGTAAATTTGTCTTTACTACTACATCACCAGGGCTTAATGCGCCATTTTTTATAGCATCTAAGACAATTTCTATCTCATACATCAAATCATAAGCTATCTCTAAAAACATCTTATAAGCTTAAACATATATCCCGAATTATGAAGTGCAACGCTTCTACAATTTATGAGCTACTTGAGAAAACCTACACTATAAAAGAGGAAGATTATATAGCGTATTATGTATGGGTAAAATATAAAGATTGTTTCAAGGTCTTAATTGCTACTATTCTCTCACAAAATTCTACTGATAAATCAGCATTAAAGGCATACCTCACGCTTGAGGAAAAAATAGGAGTAACCCCACAGAGTTTAGCTTTCGCTTCAATAAATGATATAGAGAATGCTATAAGGAATTCTGGATTATATAAGACTAAAGCTAAAAGAATAAAAGAAATATCTCAAATATTAGTAAATAAATATAATTCTAACATAGATAATATCTTAAATAGGGGAGAAATAAGTGCTAGAAACGCGTTATTAAAATTTAAGGGAATTGGAGAGAAAACATCTGATGTAGTTTTATTGACCTGTAAAGGGTATAAATTATTTCCAGTAGATACACATATTTCAAGGGTAAGTAAAAGATTAGGAATTGTAAATCCTAACGATAATTATTCTAAAATTTCTTCATCACTAAAGAATTTTTTCATAAATTGTGATCTTCTTAGTTTACATCACTTGCTAATAGCTCATGGTAGGCAGGTTTGCAAAGCAAGGAAACCTTTATGTAATTCATGTGTAATTAAAGAGTGTTGTGACTACTATTCGAATAGAAGCGGAAAATCCTAGGCGTTTAATACCGCACGAAGATATACTAGTTGAAAAAATGTTAAACATTTCTTTAGAACTGAGTAAATCAAAGCTAATTAAACCTGTTATTGTAGACAGCAATACGCATGTTATTCTAGATGGCCATCATAGGCATGCTGCTGCACTAAGACTTTCCTTTAATAAGATACCAGTATTCTATGTTGATTATGGATCACCGCGAATATATATTGATATATGGTACAGAAGATTTTCAAACCCTAGCATTGCTAAAGTTGTTCTATCATCCTTTAAATCAGATGGTATAGTTTGTGCAAAATTTGATTTTACTCGTATCTGTGATAAAACTCTATTTAAAGTATATTGGAAACTGGAGATGATAGAGAAGGTTCTCTCATCTATTAAAATTAATGTTGAAAAAGATACATATGGCCATCTAGAACCTCCACCTATAGATAAAGAAACTGTAATTGATATTGCTAATAAGGGCCTAAGATTTCCTCCTAAAACGACTAGGCATGTGTATAAATTTATTATTCCCCAAGATGCAGTGTCTATAGATGATATTTAATTTACTGCTGAATTTAGTTATTTTTATAATACCATCAATAGCAGTTTGGAATCAGATAATTTTCTATTTATTTGGAAAGAACGAAGATTATATAAGAATTCTAAATAATGTGGAACTACCTAAATTATCCGTAATAATACCTACAAAAGGTGAAAGAATTGATGTGATTCAAGGTGCAATTGATAGTTTAAGCAAAGCAAAATGGGATAAACATAAACTTGAAATAATAATAGTATCAGATGATGATGAAAAATATTTTAATGAGCTTTTAACAGCATTAAAGATACCTTCTAACTTAGTTGTAAAAATCTATAGAAGAGAAAAGAAAGTTGGCTATAAAAGCGGTGCATTAACTTATGGTCTTGAAAAAAGCACTGGAGATTTAATTTTAACATTAGATGTAGATGCTAGAATAGATGAAGACTCGTTAATTAAAGCATACTTACAAATGGTCAGTTTAGGATGTGATGCGATAACCATGGAGTGGCATGGATATTCTAAAAATCTTACATCATTATCTAGAGCTTTAATGGTATCTACAGTATTAACTAGTAAATCAATATTAAAGGGACGTGATAAACTGGGTTTAAAGGTTTTGCCAATTGGTTGTGGGACTATATATAAGCGTAGGGCATTGGAAGAGGTGAATGGATGGGATCCTAAAATGATACAGGACGATTATGAACTAGGTGTCAGATTATTACAAAAAGGTTTTAGAATTTGTGCTTCTTCATCACCTGTTTTTGTAGAGGTTCCAGATAATCTAGTCGCATTTTATGTTCAACAAAGCAGATGGGCGATGGGAACTATGGAAGTTTTGATCAGACGAATTAAATATATAATTAAGAGCAATATTAAACTATATCAAAAGCTTGAGATAATAATGTATTTGTCTCAATACATTCCAATTATTCTAACATTTATCGGAGCATTTATATTGTCTTTTTCAAGATTATTAGGCTACACTGCTTATAGTGTAGATTTGAGTATGTTCTTAATATGGGCTATTACGTTATCCGCGTATGTGTATATTTTTATTAATACTGCTAGGAAATTTGGTTTAGATCCTAGAAATTCGATAATGTCCTTAGGCAGATTATCAGCGTATACAGTAGCTATTTCTCCCTACTTATTAATTAGCACAATAAAAGCATTTAAGAGAAATAGAAAATATATAGTTACGCCTAAAGGTAAGGCATTAAAAAGCAATATTGGATATCCTATGTTAGTTTTTGGCAGTCTCTTTTTATTTTCCTCTATACTCTATCTAATCCAAGGTAATTTATTAACATTCATATGGTTAATGTATTACTCTCTTCCATACATTTACTCATTTATAGCGTTTATTAAAGGATTATAGAAGAAGTATTTTTAAAGGTATTACTTCAAGTAGAAATTCAAGTTGAGTAGCGATTACTTTTATAAAGATGAGGAGATAGTTAAGGTATTAAGACCATATGTTGCTGAATGGTTCAAATCAAAATATGGTACTTTTACACCTCCACAAAGAGCTGCAATACCTCTTATAAAACAAAATTACAATGTATTAGTAGCCAGCCCTACAGGAAGCGGAAAAACATTAGCAGCATTTTTAGGCATATTAGATTCTCTTTTTGAACTTAGTGAAGAAGATAGACTAGAAGATAAAGTTTATGCTATTTACATTTCACCCTTAAGAGCACTAAATAATGATATGCGTAGGAACTTACTTGAACCTTTAAGTGAGTTAAAGCAAATAAATCCAAACTTACCTAATATAAGAATAGGGATAAGGACTAGTGACACTACTGCATACGAAAAACAAAAAATGTTACGCAATCCTCCTCATATTTTAATAACTACTCCAGAATCCTTTGCACTTTCTATAACCTCTCCAAAGTTCAGCCAAAAATTATCTGATGTTAAGTGGGTTATAATAGATGAAATACATGAATTGGCAAGTAGTAAAAGAGGTGCATATTTGTCTGGAATGCTAGAGCTATTTAGATCATTAATTACAAAGAAAGAATTCACTAGAATAGGCTTAAGCGCCACAGTCTCGCCTTTAGAAGAAGTTGCACAATTTTTAGTAGGTAAAAATAGAGAATGCAAGATAATTGACGCTAGATTTGTCAAACCTATTGATATTAAAGTTATATCCCCAGTAAAAGACTTAATTCACTCATCTGAACAGGAGGTTGAGGATGGGATATATAAAACTATAATAAACGAAGTTAAAAAACATAGAACCACTCTTATCTTTACTAATACTAGGCATGCTACAGAAAGAGTTGCATTCAAATTAAAGAAACTTGCAGAAAAGGATGGTGTTTTAGATGCTGATGCTATAGAAGCTCATCATAGCAGTTTAAGCAAAGATGTTAGATTAGAGGTTGAAGATAAGCTAAAGAAAGGTCTTTTAAAGGTAGTTATTTCCTCTACGAGTTTAGAACTAGGAATAGATATAGGATATATTGACTTAGTTATTCTTCTAAGCAGTCCTAAGAGTGTAAGTAGGTTATTGCAAAGAATAGGCAGAGCTGGGCATCATATCCGTAATATTAGTAAGGGGAGATTAATTGTTGTAGATAGAGACGATCTAGTAGAATGTACTGTGTTAGCTAAACTAGCACGAGATAGAAAGATAGACAACGTTCATATACCTAAAAATTCATTAGATGTTTTAATTCAGTTAATAATAGCGGCTAGCCTAATTTCTCCTATCGAAAAAGATGAACTATTAAGTATATTAAGAAAATCTTATAATTTCAGCGAGCTTAGTGATGCAGACTATACCTCAGTGTTAAAGTACCTTAGTGGTGAGTTCTTCGATCTTGAGAGTAAAAACGTTTATGCTAAGATTAGGCTAAAGGAAGATAAGATAATTTATCCAAAGAAAGGCAGTAGAATGATTTTCTATATGAATAGTGGTACAATCCCAGATGAGGCAAAAATAAGTGTTATTACTGAATCTGGAAAATATGTAGGTAATCTAGAAGAGGAGTTTGCGGAAATACTTTCGCCAGGTGATATTTTCGTGCTAGGAGGCAGAACGTATGAATTTATTGGAAGCAGAGGTGCAAAAGTAATTGTAAGAGACGCTATAGGCCAAAGGCCAACTGTACCAAGTTGGTTTTCTGAAATGCTACCATTAGCCTATGAGTCTGCATTGGAGGTTGGCAAGTTTAGGAGAGTAATTGGAGATCTTATACGTAAGGGAGTAAAAAGGGAAGAAATTATTGATTATATAGTAAGAGAGTATGAAGTTGGGAGATCGACAGCTTTCTCGATATACACATATATTATGGAGCAATATTTATTTAGTAATGGCAATGTTCCATCAGATAATTTAATTTTAATAGAAGTCTATGATGATGAAGAGGGTATAAGGAATTTTATATTCCACGCATTATATGGGCGTAGAGCATTAGATGCATTATCTAGAGCTTTCGCATACGTGCTTAGTGATGAATTAAAAACTGATGTGAGGATTTCCGTTACTGATAATGGTTTTTCCTTAAGCGTGAATAAGAACGATAGTATACAGAGTTACGATATAAAATCATTAATTAATATTTTACTAAGCAAAATCAATCCAGACAATATTTATGATATAGTTAGCAAAGCTGTTATGAGAACGGAAATGTTAAAAAGAAGATTTAGACATTGTGCAGAGAGATCATTTATGTTGTTAAGAAGATATAAGGGGAGAGAAACTAATTTAGAAAGAAGAGAACTCAATTCGGAAATTTTACTTAATACAGTTAAGGATATTGATGGGTTTCCAGTTTATAAAGAGACTATTAGAGAAATTTTGGAAGATTATATGGATATAGTTAGAGCAAGAGAAATAATTAGAAAGGTAATTGAAGGAGAAATAAGAGTTGAAATTTATGGTCCTACTAATGTTCCAAGTCCATTTTCTCATAGTATAATTATCAAAGGTCACTCTGACGTTGTACTATCTGAGGATAAGAGAGAGTTAATGAAGAAGCTTCATGAGAGAGTTATAGAGTTCCTTAGACAGAAGGGAGTGGATATTGATCTCGAATATACTCTCGTTTAAATAAACAAAAGCCTTAATGCAAGATTTTGATACAATAATCCATGGTATTTGCCATATTTTCATTGAATTAATATCTTTACTGCTAGGCTCACATTTTTCTAGATGAGTATGAACTATTACTTCAATTGAATATTTGCAATAATTTTGGAGTATTCTATAAAAATCTATAGGATCGAACTCGAATTCATAATATGATCTACTTCCATTTTTGATTTCATAAAAATTATTTTTGCATATTATACCACATCTTTCCTTTATGAGATCCATAGTCCTTCTAATCCTGCTATAGATCTTAAAATATCAGTTCTGGTTATAATACCTACCGCTTTATTTTCGTTATTTACTACTATTAGTCTACCAACATTATATATTATCATCTTTCTAATTGCATCTAAAATATCATCATTCTCATTTATTGTAATAACATTAGTTTTCATATAATCAGATACCTTTGCATTATAGTTTGTCTCGAAGAATGCTTTAATTATATCGGCAGTAGTTAGTACTCCTAAGATTTTTTCTTCTTGATTTATAACTGGAGCTCCTCTTATTGACTCTTTATAAAAAATCATAGAGGCTTCTCTTAAGCTAGTCTCTGGCTTTAGAGCTACTAACCTCTTTGAAATTAGATTTTTTATTTTCTCTTTTGGGATACTTATCATTCTCTTCACATCAACTACTATTTGTTTACTATTTTCATCTAAATGAAGTATTATACCATCAATTACTAATCTACTATAGGGCGTAGGACCTAATCTTACCGGATCTCCTATTTTCAGTTTTCCTACATCACCATCTACTTTTAGCAAAACTCTATTAGCAGTAGGATTAGTAATATCCAATATTTCTATATTCTCTACTTTTATTTCAGTTTCAATCGTATCCTTGTATAAATTTAACCTATCTAGAATTGGGGTTAAGGTGGGGTTATTTATTATCTCGTAAGCTTTCAGTGTAGGCATATATCCACCATTCGGCCCAGGCTTAGATTCAACGAGACCTAACACTTTTAGACTTAATATAATATTTCTTACAGTTCCTTCATCTTTTCCAATTATGTCTGCTACTTCCTTGCTTTTTATCATTCTTTTATGTCTATTATAAAGATCGGCAAGTGCTAATAATATTTCCCTTTGTGTAGATGAGAGATTCTGCATACCTTAATTATAATTTATAAAGTAGTTTAAAATATATTATGCTTATACCTTTATACCTAAAATCTTTGTAAGAATTTTCTTATTTATATTGAATACTTCTTTAGCTATTAAACTAACATAATTCACTTTCGGCAATGGATAATCTATACCTATAGATATAGCTATAGCTTTTTTAGTAGCAATATAAGTTAATCTATCCTTTATTGTCCTTTCCGCAATTCCTTCAGCAAGCTTAAACGCAGTGTAAAATCTTGAGAAACTCTTAGCAGTATGCTTTATTTCATCCTTATCCGATTTATCTAAATTTCTAAGACATTTATACATTTTATCTTCAGTCTCAAATGAGAATACTGTTTCAGTAAATACGGTTCTTAGGGCTCTAGCTAATATATCTTTATTGTTATTAGATTTTACAAAAGCCTCTTCTATTTTATTATCTAGAACTAATTTAGATACGCTTTCATACTCTTGTTCTTTATTAAATAATTTATTAAATATATCTTTATTTTCCTCAAAAAGTCCTAAACCATGTTTACCAATTACGTACACGCTTATTAATTCCTTTTCATACAAATTATTTGCATTAAATCCACGAAAAGGTTTAATATTCTGTTGCAGATATGTATTCTTTACAATTTCAATTAGATCATCTCTGCTTATGGATTCCCAATTCTGTGTTATTAAACTCCAGATCTCAGTAATTGCCTTTACCCTTTCCTTATAGATCTCTTTCACCATCCTTAAGTACCTCTTAACTTTATATGCACATTCCTTTATAAGGCATACTATATTAAGTAGTTTATCATGAGTTATGCTGAGGAGAATTTAAAACCTAGTGTAACCTTACTTTCGACTTCTGAATTAGAAGAGGAAATTAAGAATTTATCTGAAGAATTGAAGAAGATTAAGAATAGTAATGATGATGAACATAAGAAAATATATGATAGTATATCTAACTTAGCTAGATCATTAGCTTGGCTAAATATAACTAAGTCTCAAGGTGTCTGGAAGTCCAAAACCTGTAAACATTCAGTTAATTTTGTTTGCCAAGCATGGAATATAAGTGATGAGGAAAAACTGGGAATCCCATCGGATTCTATAAGCGTAAATCAAGACGGTTCAAAGAAAGTCATAGTTTCTAAGTTTCCAGAGATCTGTATTTCTTGCCCATTATACGAGGCTAGGAGAAGTTGATAGTATTTTCTCGTAGATTTCATCTAAAGTGTTTTTAAGTTTCTCAAGATTTTTATTTTTATGAATTAATTCTAAATTTATGTTAGTTATAAGTTCAAGCATAGCTTCAGTTAAATCATTTATGATAATGTTAATTATAGCCTCGTATTCTTCTTCATTCGAAATCTCTATACATCTCTCGATAATCTCGTCACTAGGATGAGTCTTATTCTTTATATATTTAGTTATAGCTGCAGGCGTTATTCCTAACTCCTCAGCAAGCTCCTTTTTACTCCTATTTTGTAGAAGTGTATAAATTATGTTAAGTCTTGCCTCTTTTCCTAAATTATGAATACTCTTTTTCATGATACATGCTACTTTATGTTAAAAAATTTAATAAGGTATACCAGCATGTCCTTAGAGATGAAAGCGGCTATATTTAACTTGGGTATTACATTGGCTGATGTACCAGAAAATCAGGTAAATAAGGACTTTGTACTCCTTAAACCATTAAGGGTTTTAATAGATGGTATAGAAAACGCAATTTATGTAGGTCTATTATGGGTAGAACCATGGAGAGTATTAGGCACTACCGGAATAGGTAGAATACTGAATGTAGGTTTAGATATAGATAAAAGTCTAGAAGGTAAACTAGTTTTAGTTTTACCATACTCTCAAACATATGGTGGTATTGGAACGGAAATTGATGGTTTGCTTAGTGAGAGAAGTACTATACCCTTTGATAGTATAATAATTTTACCACAATCACGCTTCATTGAAAAATATATACTTTATCCTTATGTTAGTTTTGCATTTCAATTAGAAAATATTATAGAGAATGGTAGTACACTTATAGTAGGTAGTGGTATTTATGGTATTATTTCTGCACTTTATTTAAAGAATATAGTTACTAAGATAAATATTTATAGAGAAGATGGAATTGATCCAAAATTGATAGGTGTAGAGGAAATAAAGCATCTATCACAGAATTGGGATAATATTATAATAACAACATTTAGATCTTGGGTAAGAGGTTATATTGAAGATTTGTCTAAAAACGGAACTAGAGTTATAATGCCAAAACTGATGAATTCTTGGCCAATGATCTCTTCTAATAAAGTAAAATATATAATTCCAAAAGAAGTTGACGGAGTGTTAGAATTTATAGAAAATAAAATAGGAGATAATCTATTTCAAGAACTTATATCATTTTCTACTGATATACTTGCCTCTTTTCCTACAACTAAAGCTGGAGTTGTAATAAAAACTGATGAAGCCTTTAAATAGAGAGTTCCTCACGTATTACACTACCTAATCTTCTTATCCCTTCCTCTAATTCCTCTTTTTTAGGATAGCTGAAATTAATTCTCATGGTGTTTCTTCCACTATAATCTGCATAGAAGCTTGCACCAGGAACATAAGCAACTCCTTCTTGTAAAGCTTTCTGTAACATTTTTGTAGTATCTATTTTTTCTGGTAACCAAGCAAACACAAACATTCCACCTACTGGCTTAGTCCATCTAGAATTAGCAGGAAAATATCTTTCTATTGCAGATAACATTACATCTCTTTTTTCCCTATATATTCTTCTTATTTTAGGTAAATTGTTCTGTATTACCTCTCTTCTTATAGCCTCCATTGCTATATACTGTGAGAAGGATGGCGTATGTAAATCAACATTCTGCTTATATAGCTCCATTTCTCTTATAAAATCTTCATGTGCTACTACCCAGCCCAATCTCAATCCAGGTGATAAAATCTTACTGAATGTACTAGTATAGATTACTCTTCCTTCTTTATCTAAGGCTTTAATAGGAGGTGGACTTTCTCCTTCAAATACTAGAAATCCATAAGCATCATCTTCAAATACTAGAAAATCATATTTTGATGCTATTTCTAGTACTCTTTTTCTATCCTCAGTATTCATTGTAGTACCTGCTGGATTTTGAGCAGTAGGTATTACATACATTAACTTAATTCTCTTTCCATTATCTACCACACTCTTAACCTTTTTTTCTAATTCATCCAGGTCCGGTCCTCTTTCAGTAACTGTAACTGAAATAAAATGAGGTCTTCTAACCCTCATTGCATTTAATGCAGCTAGATACGTTGGAGCTTCTACTACTACTTCATCGCCAACATCCAATAATATATTAAACAGCATAAATAGTGCTTCTTGGCTACCTACAGTTACAAAAATATTATTTTCATTAATTCCGGTGATCCCTCTTAATCTAGATAAATTCACTAATTCTTTCTTAAAATCCGTAACTCCTGAAGTTGCAGTGTACTGTAGCGCTTTATCTGGATAATTAGTTAAAACGTCTTCTACTATTTTCTTAATTTCCTCAACTGGAAAAGTCTGGGGATCTGGAAGTCCACCAGCTAAGCTAATTACATTTCTACCTTCTGTTAGTTTTAAGAGGTCTCTTATTTCTGATGATTTTAAAAAAGTAGTTTCCGCAGAGAGAAATCTTTCAAACATAAAACTCAAGTTTTAATTAGATTGTATAGTTAATATTTTTATGGTCAACTGGTTTGCCGAAATATTAACAATAGGTAATGAGGTATTAAGTGGCAAAACCATTAATACTAATGCGGCACACATAGCTCGTAGGCTAACATCATTAGGTTTTACAGTTAGAAGAATAACAGTAGTAATGGATGAAATAGACGAAATAGTGTCTGCATTTAGAGAAGCTATTAATAGAAAGCCTAAACTAATAATATCCTCAGGGGGACTAGGTCCTACATGGGATGATAAAACTGCGGAAGGTTTGGCTATCGCTTTAAATTTAAAGTTGGAAGTCAATAATAATGCTTTGAATATGATTATTGAAAAGTATAAAAGAATCAATGTACCATTGACAGAAGAGAGAAAGAAGATGGCATATCTTCCTTCTGGGGCTATACCTATAGAAAATGACCAAGGAATAGCACCTGGTATATACATTTACTATCAAGGTATTGATATACTTGCTACACCAGGAGTACCTAGAGAAATGGAGAATGTATTAGAAAATTTCATTAAAAAGTATATTAGAAATAAACCTGACTTAAAGTATTTTGAGGATTACTTATATGTGGAAGGGGTTATGGAATCAGCGCTAGCACCATACGTTAAACAACTCGTGAAAAAATACGATATTTATATAAAAACCCATCCGAAAGGTTATGAATTATCTCATCCCGTTTTAGAAATACAAATAGCTACAAGTGGAAAGGTGGAAGAAGAGGTTAAAGCCAAAATTCAGAACGTTAAAAAAGAACTAGAGGATATAGTAGTTAAAGAGCTGAAAGGGATTATAAAAAGCTCTCTATAATCTCTAGCAGACCATTGGGATTTTCGAAATTAAGGAAATGTCCATAACCGTTTAGAATTTTTACTTCAACATCCTTTAATATATTCTTGAATAGAGTAGAGTTTATTACTAAGCTGTCATTACTACCATATACAACTAACGTCTTTGTATCTATTTTAGCTAAATCCTCAGAATAATCCTTGGCATTTATTAAGCCTTCTACAGTATATTTGTAACCTAAAGGAGAAGTTTCATTATAAACCTCTAATAACGAATTCCATGCATCGTGATTATTTATTAGACTTTCTGAAAATTCTTTGTGTATTTTCCTATATTCAGCTAGAGCTGTCATACCGAAATTCATAGCTATTTGTAAATATTTATTATAAATCTCTGGAGATGGAGCTTTATATAGGGCTCCAATCAATATGAGTTTTTCTACTGCATATTTTGTAGCGTAATCTATGGCAATTAGTGAGCCTATTGAATGCCCAACTAATATTGCTTTTTCTATCCCTAATTCTGAAAGTAATATCTTGAGATCCTTTGAATGATCTTCTATACTATATGGTCCTAAAGGGACAGAAGATCTCCCATGTCCTCGCAAATCATAAACCAACGTTGTGAAATTGTATGGAAGATGCGGTGCTATGTATTTCCAGCTTTTATAACTGCCAGCTAAGTGATGGATAAAAACTACTGGTTTTCCGTTTCCTCTTATTTCATAAAATAAGCGAATATTATCTAAAAATATAAATGGCATCTCGTCAAGCCCTCTTATGCTCCTTGTTCATTTTCTCTAGTATATTATACATTCTTGTTAAATATATTTCTGCTACTACTATAGGATACTCTATACCTAAACTACGAAGCAAATATAGATTCGTTTCACCTAATATTCCTATGATTTCGTTTTCATATACTATGTTAGCAGCTCTTCCTTCAATTAAAAATTTGCTCGAAACCTCCTTATATCTGGGTTCAATTCCTAATGCGGATAATATGTAATGTATTGGTGCTTGTATATCTTCATAACTAACTTTATCGTCCATTATTGCAAATCCAGCTCTTTTCTCGTTAGAATAATTCGTATCTGAATATTGACTTTTTATTACTATATCTCCAATTTCAAAAATTCTGATTGGAAATCTAGCATGTTGATTCTTTGAGAGAAAGTCTAATAAAACTGGAACCAATGAGTTTCTTACCGCATTAAATTCCTCACTTATTGGATTAATTATTTTTACGTATTCCCTTTCAAGAAGTTTTGTATCCTTGATTAAAGTGAAGCTGAATATTTCTGTAAAATTAGCCCCTATACTTAAGTCCCTTATTTTCCTCTCTAATAGGCTAATATAATCATAAGAGCCATAGCCAGCTGGGATAGGTTTATGTGGTAAAGCTAGTATATTATTATATCCTATACTCATTGCTACATCTTCTACAATATCTATTTCATTAAGTATATCTATTCTATAAGGAGGTACTATAACATTAGCCTTTTCATTTTCTACACAATCCATTCTCATTTTTTGAATATTCTCACATAATGTCTTATTTGGTATTGTAATACCTAAGATTTCCGATACGTATTTACTAGTCGTACTTATTACCTTATGTGAAAGTAGAGGTGAAAATAGTTGGGTTTGATCTATCTTTTTTATTACTTTAACCTTTCCTATTATGCCCCCAGTTTCAGCTAAATTGGTTACTATAATATCAAGCGTTTGTGCTACAGCTTCATAAGATGTTCCAGTCACGTCAATGAATAAATTTTTAGTTTTTTCAGTAACTTTAGTTTTTTCAGAATTAATTATGGGGGGTATGCTTAGGACCTGTCCATCATCTTGAATTATAGCGGGACTTTTTCCATCAGATACCGAAATATTCCCATAAAGTTTACCTTGTTCTGTATTATTTATGACCTCACTTACGCTCATTTCCTTGTTTTGATTAAGTGGAATGAATTTGTAATTAAGCGGAATTTCCCTATATTCTATAATCTTGGAATCTATTTTACTAAGATCATGAAAACCTATAGCAACCTTTTTTCTCTTCCTTCCTATTGTTTGATGGAGTTTTTCTTGAAACTGAATAAGTTCTTGAAGGTCAATATTTACATTGTATACTATTGCAGCAAGAGTGTAAGGCCTATACTTTACATTATGAACTACTAATGTGTAATCTGTTTCTGTTACGTTATATTTTGCTTCTCCTAACTCTTTTCCTAATAATCCTTTTACTGCTCTTGCTATACCATCTGTTGTTAATAAATCTAGTCTGTCAGCGTTTATTTCTATTTCTAGATTATTTTCATCAACTGGTTTTATTTCTGATTTGAGATTAAATAGTATATCTTCTAATTCATGCTCATTTAAACCTAACTTATCTAATAATTTTCTTTTGGATAATACTATAGTTACCATTTCTTATCACTCAACATTTACTTTAAAATTTCTAATATACTCGATATCTGTTGAATAAAGTAATCTTATATCATTAATATTAAGGAAGTTCATAGCTAATCTCTCTAATCCCATTCCCCAAGCTCCTGCTCTACTATCTATATTTACAGCATTAAGTATTTCTGGTCTTAATAATCCAGCTCCACACATTTCAACCCAACCTAGCTTTCCTAAATAGCCATAAACTTCAACGCTCGGTTCTGTAAATGGGAAATATGCTGGTTTAAATTTGATTTGTTTGATTCCCAATCTGTAAAATATTTCCTTTAATACTTCTAAAAGGTCTATAAATGTAAAATCATTTGCAATAATTAACCCATCTAATTGGTGAAATTCTATAAGATGTGTAGCATCAATTGCATCTGGTCTAAAAACTTTACCTATAGTGAATGCCTTTAGTGGTGGTTTAGGACTTGTAGAGAGTATTCTAGCAGTAGTAGAGGTGGTTTGACTTCTTAGCATCAATCTTAATGCTATTTCTTGCTTCCATTCATATTTCCACGAAGTTTCATGCATTTTTTTAACATTATTCAATAATTGTATATTATCTATCCTGCCTTTTCCCTCAACTGAAAAACTATCATGAATTTCTCTCGCAGGATGGTCTTGAGGTTGAAATAGCAAATCAAAGTTATAAAACTCCATTTCCACATAACCAGTATTAATCTCGGTAAATCCTAGACTTACTAATACATCTTTAACCTTCTCTAAAAATTCTTTAAAATAATGTTTTTTTGCTAAAGGATAAAAGGGTGGAAGTGCTTCTACATTATATCTTCTTAAGGGATATTTTTCCCAATCTCCACTTACTATTATCTCATGCGTTATGACACTAAATGCTCTCGTAAGTGCTACTGGTTCCTTTAAAAGTTCTATGCTTTTAATTATTGTTCTTTCCTTTTCTTCTATTAGTTTTCTTCTTCTTAGTTCTTCTATTTCCTCTTTAGTAGCCTTATCTAAATTTTGCAGCGCATAATATTCTTTGGATATGTATGTGTTAACCTTCGGTATTACTTTGCTCCCCTTTATTTCTATTAACCCTTTTCTTTTAGCCCAACTAACTGCAATATTGAAATCTTCACCCAAAGCTTCTTTTACTTTATCTATTTCCTTTTCCTTTCCATTTAGTAAGTTTATTAGAATGTCTTCTGGTAATCCTCTTTCTTTCCTTTTCTTTCCTTCCTCAGTTAGCTCATAATATTTTTGTATATCTCTTTCAACCCTTACATAACCCTTTTCTTCTAATGAGTTAAGAAGGCTAAATAATGAAGCAGTAGACAATCCAGTACCATTTGTAATCTCTTCTATACTAGCTCTTTTATGATTTTTTAAAAAATTTAGTATCTTTATTTCATTCTCACTTAAAGTGTTATCAATTGATATTCTTTCCGTATTTCCATCTAGTTTATCCTCAGTTGGCATTATGAATCACAGCTGAATTGTCTGGCCCGGTTGTAAAACTATAGGATTATAGCCTTTATTCCTAACTAGGGATACAAAATCATTAACGTTAACTTTTATCAAGTCCCAAGTATTATAATGGATTGGAATAGCTCCCTTTCTAGGTTTAATATATTCTACAGCTATTGATGCTTGATAAGGATCCATAGTAAATCTTCCACCAATAGGCAGTAGCGCATAATCTGGCTTGAAGATCTCGCCAATTAGCTTCATATCCTCAAATAAACCAGTATCGCCTGCATGATAAATCGTAACTCCTTCTGCTGATACAATAACTCCAGTGGGATCACTATGGGTACTAGAATGAACAGCTTTTGTTAAAGCTAATTTTACATTACCAAACTCAACGAATCCTCCTACATTTGCAGGAATTATGTTTTCCCATGATAGTTTATAGGTTTCCGCAAGATAAGCTTCTAAATCATAAGTGGCATAAAGCATTGCTTTTGGATTCATTTTTAATAATTCTATCGTATCTCCTAAATGATCGTAATGATCGTGAGTTACAATTATTAAATCAATACTGTTTTTAAAGCTTTCTAACTTAACGGGACTTAATGGATTATCCTTAATCATAGGATCTATCAGGATTCTTTTATTTCCTAATGTTAGTTGGGTTGCAGCATGTCCTAACCATGTTAATTGAGCCATACACTAGAATTCTTATGGGAAAAAAATAAAGCTTTTACATTCCTACAATACATTCATGACTGAGGACGAGCTAAATAAACTATTAAAGGCTGGTCAAATTGCAGCTAAAGCTAGAGATGAAGCAGCTAAGGATATAAAGGCAAATAGAAAAGTTTTGGATATCTGTGAAGAGGTTGAAAATATTATAATTGAGAATAAAGCGTTCCCGGCATTTCCATGCAATATTTCCATAAATCATGAAGCGGCACATTATAGCCCTTTGATTAACGATGACAAAAAAATACCGGAAAATGCAGTAGTTAAACTTGATATCGGAGCACATATAGATGGTTACATAAGTGACACTGCAATAACTGTAAGCTTAGATCCTAGATATCAAAGGTTATTAGATGCGTCAAGAAGTGCACTCGAAGCAGCAATTGCTAATTTTAGGGTAGGAATGAGTATTGGTGAAATAGGTAGAGTGATAGAAAGAATGATAAAGAGTCAAGGATATAAGCCAATACGAAATTTAGGTGGACATTTAATAAGACGATATGAGTTACATGCTGGTGTGTTTATACCTAATGTTTATGAAAGAAATATAGGCATAATACAATCTGATTCAGTATACGCAATTGAACCATTTGCAACTGATGGGGCTGGTGAAGTAATAGAAGGTAAAGATGTAACTATATATTCCTTGCGAAATCCTAATCTTAGAGATATAAAAGATAGGGAGAAAGAATTATTAAATTATATTTATACTAATTTTAATTATTTGCCTTTTTCAGAGAGATGGCTTAAGGATTTTTCCACAAGTATTGATGAATTAAGAAATGATCTAAAAATTTTAACTAAAAAGGGTGGATTAAGAAGCTATCCTATTCTAATAGAGGCTAAAAAAGGTACGGTATCTCAATTTGAACATACGGTAATTATAAGAGAAAAATCTGTAATCGTTTCTACAAGACCAATTTGAAAAAAGTTTAATTAATTAGTAATGAGTAAAGGTTAATGATAGAAATGGGTTTAATAGTATTAGCTCAAGTAGCTAGTAGTCAGAGTAGTTCGTTTTCGTTTTACTATGTTTTAACATATATTCTATTCTTTGTGTTGCTATTCCTACTATATTTACCCGGTGTAAATACAAGATTAACTGTTTCAATGTTATCTAGAGGCATTGAAGCCCAATTAAGCACTATTGAGAAATATCTAAATGAGTCAAAAAGTAAGATGGAGCAATTGTTAAAAGAGAGGGGTGTTCAAGATCCTAAGGCGTTTATAGATAGAGTTGCTGAAATGTTTATAATTGATCCAGTAAATATAGAACCTACCGATATAATAGGAAGAATGAAGTTATTACTTAGAACTGGAGAGGATAAGATAAGGGATTTAATAACATTAGTTATTCCAAGTATAGATAATGTCAGTAGGAGTAAACTAGAAGTATCTGCTGAGGTAGTAAATTCTTTGAATCTAATATACAAGGTAATAAGGCATTATTTAATTTTAGCTAAAAAATTAAATAGTGTAGTATTACTCTATCAGCTTCAATTTGTTGTTCCTCAATTAGTTAAAATATCCGAAGCATATTCAAAAGCTATGAATACGTTTATAAGAGGAATTCCAGTAGGAGATTCTTTAGGTCCACTAGTAACCTCATACTTATTTATGAAGGCTGACAAGAAATGGAATCCAAGTAGGGATACTGTAGCGGGTGAAGTAGAATTCGAAGGTAGAAAATTAGTTATAGTTAAGGCTGAGGGACCGATGGCTACTGTAGGAAGACCTGGTGAAGCAGTAGAAAACGTAGTAGAGGAGTATAAAGGTAAGGTGTCTAGGATAATTACTATAGATGCAGCTCTTAAGTTAGAAGGAGAGAAGACTGGTTCAATTGCTGAAGGCACTGGTGTAGCTATGGGTGATCCCGGACCAGAAAAAATAAGCATAGAGAGAGTTGCTGTAAAGTACAATATACCAATAGATGCAATTATAGTTAAGATGAGTATGGAAGAAGCTATTACGGAGATGAGAAAAGAAATATATCAAGCTGCATCAAAAGTTCTGGATTTAGTTAAGAAGACAATTCTAGAGAGAACTAAGGTAGGAGACGTAGTAGTTATAGTTGGTGTAGGAAATACTGTAGGGGTTGCACAATAAATGTCTCTAGGGAATCAACAACAGACTGCTAATATATATACTGTAATTAAGTGTGTAAATAATGACTATGAAATAGAGAGGCCTTTTCAAGACGGCGATTTTGTTTTGAAAATTGTAGGTACTTGTCCTAAAGATGGAGGCAATTTATATATTGCAGGTATATATGCATTAGTACCGGGAGAGAAGGAGAGTTAATTTTTTATACATCGTTGAGCATCTTATAATGCCCACCCGGCCATAGTAGGTGGGAAACACCCGGACTCATTTCGAACCCGGAAGTTAAGCCACCTACGTTAGAGGGGCCGTGGATACCGTAAGGATCCGCAGCCCCTCTAAGCCGGGGTGGGCTTTATATTTTTCAATTAAGTTACATGTTAATATGAGAAAGATATATGATGAAGTTCACGGCTATATTAAACTTAATGATGAGGAAGCAGCTCTAATTGATATTTCCGAGTTCCAACGTTTAAGAAGAATAAAGCAAACGAGCTTAGCTTATTTGGTCTATCCTGGTGCTGTCCATAATAGGTTTAGTCATTCTTTAGGTGCTTTCTATCTTGCTGGTATACTAGGGGATAGAATTAAAGAGCTAGGTATGATAACTGATGAAGAAATAAAATATTTGAAGATTGCTTCATTACTTCATGATATAGGCCAATTTCCTTATACTCATAGCCTTGAACCATTATACCTTGAAAAAGGGTTGTCAAATAAAGATTTAAGAACTATGATAATCTTAAAATCTCCAAACTTTGAAAGTTTCTTTGAAAAAAATTCAATAGATCGTAAAAAGATCATTGATATTTTAAATGGTAGTTCGTTGATCTCCTCAATAATTAATAGCGATGTTGATGTGGATAGAATGGATTACTTAGTAAGAGATTCACGACATACTGGAGTCCAGTTAGGTAACATAGATCTTTATAGGCTTTTAGATACTATTTCATACGGGTATGATAATGAAATTTTAATACAGGATAAGGGAATATACAGTTTAGAGAACTTCTTTATAGCTAGATTACATATGTATCAAGCAGTTTATTATCATAAGACTATTATAGGCTATGAGTTAATGCTTAGAGAAATTCTTAAACTAATTCATGACTGTTGCAATCAAGCTATTACTGATGTAAATAGCATCAAAAGTCTAGTTTATGATGGAAATATCTCTTATTGGGATGACGAGTGGGTATTTAGTTTGCTTTATAATTATCTTTATTCACCAGAATCCCCAGATTATTTAAAGCAGAAAATAAAGAACTTTTTAGATCGTAAAGGTCCTAAGGTAGTTTATGAGGAGATTATTTTTAACGATAGTAAGGAAAGTAAAAAGATAGAAGAGATTAAGAGTTTTTTAGAAAGGTATAATATACCATCTAGTTCAATTTATCCACTGGAAGAAAAAATAACCATTATAAATAGGAATAAATTAAGAATTATTCGTAATAATAAGGAGATGAGCATAAACGAATTCAAGTCAACTTTACTTAATACTATACCACAAATTCTAACTATTAGAAGAGTTTATGTGGATTACGAATATGCAAAAAAGGCAAGAGAGGTGCTCTAATGATAAGACTAGTATTAATGGACCTAGACGGTACTATTACTGAGGATAAAAATACAACAAGGCTTGATATAGATGCAATATATGCGATAAGAATGTTGCAAAATAGAGGCATTAAGGTTGGATTAATAAGCGGGAACTCGTATCCAGTTTTAAGAGGACTGTATACTTATTTGCATCTAGATGGTGGTTTAGTTGCTGAAAACGGTTGTATAGTGTTCGTTAATAAAGAAAAATATAGAGTATGCAAAAAAATGGACAAGAGTACCATTCTAGAATTCAAAACGTTATTTAACTTAAAAGAGTCCTGGCAAAACCAATATAAAGAATGTGATTTCGGATTTATTCCAGCAATACTTACGGATAAAATGATAGAGTGGGCTAAATCAAAAGGTTTGTATATAAGAAGTAGCGGATATGCGATACATATCGCTTATGAACCTGCTGGGAAAGGAATCGGTGCAAAGAAATTAATAGAATTGCAAGATATGAAAAAAGAGGAAACAGTTGCAATAGGCGATTCATCAACTGATATTGAGCTTTTTGAGCAAGTTGGATTTAAGGTAGCCGTATATAATGCAGATCCTGAATTAAAAAATATGGCGGATTACATAACGGCTAATAAAAGCGGAAAAGGAGTAAGGGAATTCGTAGATAAATTGCTGAAGGGGGAAATTAATGTCTAATGAGTTGCACGAATTAATACGTAAGTATGCACTGCTTAACGCTATAAAGTATAATGGCAAAGCACAACCTGGTCCAGTTATAAGTAAGATATTAGCAGAAAAACCTGAACTCAAAGCTAATGCTAAACAGTTAGTTCAATTAGTTAACGATATAGTAGATCAAGTAAACTTATTAACACCTGAGCAACAGAAAAGGGAACTAGAGTTAAAATACCCTGAATTATTAGAAGAGAGAAAGATAGAGCAGAAGAAGAAATCATTACCTCCTCTTAATAACGTTAAAGGTACGGTAGTGACGCGTTTTGCTCCTAATCCTGATGGACCTTTGCATTTAGGCAACGCTAGGGCAGCAATTTTATCTTATGAATATGCTAATATGTATAATGGTAAATTTATTTTAAGATTTGACGATACTGATCCTAAAGTAAAAAAGCCAATAAAAGAAGCATATGAGTGGATTAAAGAGGATTTAAAATGGTTAGGGATCAAATGGGATCAAGAGATTTATGCGTCGGATAGATTAGATATATATTATAAATACGCGAAGAAATTGATAGAAGAAGGTTATGCGTATGTAGATACTTGCTCATCTATCGAATTTAAGAAGTTTAGGGATAGCAGAGGAAAAACGGAAGAGCCTAAATGCTTACATAGGAGCTCGTCTGTAGAAGAAAATCTAGAACTATTTGAAAAAATGCTAAATGGAGAATATGAGGAAGGAAAAGCTGTAGTCAGGATAAAGACTGATCTAACTATACTAGACCCTTCACAAATAGACTGGGTAATGCTTAGAGTAATTAATACTGAAAAAAACCCTCATCCAAGGGTTGGGAGTAAATATCACGTCTGGCCCACTTATAATTTTGCATCAGTAATTGACGATCACGAATTAAAAGTTACTCATATTTTAAGGGCAAAAGAACATATGACCAATACAGAAAAACAAAGGTGGATAGCTAAGTATATGAAGTGGGAATTCCCAGAAGTATTACAATTTGGCAGATTAAAACTAGAAGGTTTCATGATGAGTAAGTCGAAAATTAGAGGAATGATAGAAAAAGGTATAAGTAGAATAGATGACCCTACTCTACCTACTTTAGCTGGGCTAAGAAGAAGAGGAATTTTGCCAGAAACTATTAAAGAGATAATAATAGATGTAGGGGTAAAAGTAAATGATGCTACAATAAGCTTTGAAAATATTGCATCAATTAATAGGAAAAAATTAGATCCAATAGCTAAAAGACTTATGTTTGTTGAGGAAGCGTATGCTGAAGAATACAGTATTGAAATTCCACAGAAATTAGTAGCAAAAATACTTTTCGTGCCTTCTAAACCAGATTTGTATAGAGAAATTATAATAAATCCAGGCGATAAGGTAATAATAGATAAAAGAGATGCAGAAAATGATTCGTTAGTTAGACTAATGGATTTATGCAACGTAAAGGTTGATAGGCATAGCCGAAAACTAATATTCCATAGTAGAACATTAGATGATGCCAAGAAGAATAATGCTAAGATAATTCAATGGGTTAAATCAGAAGAAAAAATAAACGTTGAGATAATAGGTGTTGATAAATCAATAAGAGGTTATGCCGAAAGTGCTATAAGTAATTTAGATGTTGGTGAGATAGTGCAATTTTTTAGATTCGGCTTTGTAAGAGTAGATGAGAAGGCTAATGATAAAATTGTGGTTGTCTTTTCACATGAGTAAACTTTATTTTTTGCTATTCCTTTAACCTATTTGCGTGACGAAACCAAAGGAGGATGAACGCTATGTCAAAATCTAGTTATGTAAAATTTGAAACTCCAAAAGAACTAGAGGATAAAATATTAGAAGCTGTAAGAAAAGCAAAAGAGAGTGGAAAAATAAAGAAAGGTACCAATGAAACTACAAAAGCAGTTGAAAGAGGCCAAGCTAAATTAGTGATAATTGCTGAAGACGTGCAGCCAGAAGAAATAGTAGCGCATTTACCTACACTATGTGATGAAAAGAAAATACCCTATGCGTATGTTTCCTCGAAGAAAGCATTAGGTGAAGCTGCAGGGCTTCAGGTAGCTGCAGCATCAGTTGCGATAATAGAACCTGGAGAGGCTAAGGAACTAATAGATGAGATAATTAAGAGAATTAATGAAATTAGAGGTAAGGCTTCAAGTTAGCGTGTTTTTTACCATTAAACTTATTTTCTTTTTCGGTAGATGTGAACATATAGATGGGCCCGTAGCTTAGCCAGGTAGAGTGCTGGGCTCCAGATATTGTGCTAGACATTGGGTCAGCGGACCCTCTTAGGGGATGACGTGTATCTGGAGAGGAGAGACCCAGTGGTCCGGGGTTCGAATCCCCGCGGGCCCATACAATTTTTAATCTCGTAGACATATTTGGTGTATTTCTATTTAATCTAAAAGTATTTCTTTTTAAAAAGATTTTGCATAAGAGCATAAGTTCGTATGAACTAATGTCTAATTACTTTATACATTACATTTTAATTTTTAGATAAAGTATAGATGTTGATGCAATGGGATGAAAGAAGAGTTAAAATTGTCGAGGAATTAAGAAAATTTGGAGTAGAACCATATCCGCATAAATATGAAATAACTCATACTATCAAGGATATTAAGGATCTGGTAAGCAATCAAGATAAGAAGTCACATGAACCTTTTATGTTTGGGATATCTACTGCTGGCAGGGTAGCAAACATAAGAAGACATGGTAAAGCTTCTTTCGTAGATATATTCGATGAAGGAGAAAAATTGCAACTGTATATGAGAGTAAATGAACTTAATGATAAATATGAAGAGTTCTTTAGGTATATTGATAGGGGAGATATAATAGGAGTAAAAGGAGACCTGTTCTATACGTTAAAAGGAGAACTAAGTCTGTTGGTTAAAGAATATAAATTGCTTGCTAAGGCTCTGATAGAACCTCCAGATTGGAGTAAACTATCTCCAGAATTTAGATATGCGCATAGATACGTTGATTTTCTTTACAATGATAATGCAAGAAAAGTTATGGAAATGCGATATGCGATAATTAGAGGAATAAGAGAATTTTTGTATTCTAAAGGCTTTATGGAGGTTGAGACGCCAGTAGTCCAGCCAGTATATGGTGGAGCATTAGCTAGGCCTTTTAAAACGCATATAAATTATCTTAATGAGGATTGGTATTTAAGAATAGCACTGGAATTGTATTTAAAAAGATATATTATTGGTGGCTTTAATAAAGTATTTGAAATAGGTAAGGTCTTTAGAAATGAGGATATAGATGTTACTCATAATCCGGAATTCACGCTATTAGAATTATATTGGGCTTATGCGGATTATAATGATATTATAAATTTAACTGAGGAATTAATTAAGCATTTAGCGAGAAACATATTAAATACTACAAAGATAAAGTATATAAATCATGAAATAGACCTCGAAAGTCCTTTTAAACGTATTAGTATGTATGATGCGCTTTCTGAAGTATTAGGTAAAAATGTAGAGAACATAAGTGATGAAGAGCTTAAAGAACTAATGAAAAAATACAATTTAGTTCCAAGAGGGAACCAGTATATTAGGGGTTTAATGATAGAGAAATTATTTGATAAATTAGTTGTACCAACTATTGTTAATCCAACATTCATAACTGATTATCCAATAGAAACTACGCCACTTTGCAAGCCACATAGAAGCAAGAAAGGGTTGGTAGAGAGATTTGAAATGTTCATAGCTGGAATGGAATTTGCAAATGCTTATACTGAATTAAATGATCCTATCTTGCAAGATAGATTATTTAGGGAAGAACAAGAGATGTTTAGAAGAGGAGATGAGGAAGCGCATCCTTACGATAAAGACTTCATTAGGGCTTTAAGCTATGGTATGCCTCCAACCGGTGGATTAGGAATAGGGATAGATAGGCTAGTGATGCTTTTCACAAATAATTATAGTATAAAAGAAGTTATTCCATTCCCTATGATAAGTAGCAAAGTCATCCTGGAGGACGATTAGATAAGAATATTGCAAATATAAATATTAGCAAGAATAGTGACTGTAAGTAGAACGAGATTTTTTCGCCATGTTCGCCTAGAAATCTCTTTAGAACCTCTGTAAGGATCTTTCCCCCATCGGTTATTATTAGAGGTGCAGCATTAAATATTGATAAACTGAAATTCACTATAAACATCCAAGTAAAGAATGTTAAAAATACGATTAATAAGTCTGGGATATAATACGAAACATAAACTCCTAAAAAGTGATCTGGAACATAAACACTTATGTTTGTAAAAGTATTATTAGTAAGCTTAATAGTTAATGTAATATTAGTATATGTTGAAAGTAAATTATGAAGCTGATCAAAGTTTGTTACTCTATGTCCGTTAATATAATAAATTACATCTCCTGCCTTTAATGATGCATTGTATGCTGGGGTGCCATTAACTACTCCCGTTACTAATATTCCTTGAGAAAAGGCTGAAGGCAAATATGGGAGAGCAATGGATAATGGTAAAGAAATTAGGGCTAAAATTAAATTTATCACTATACCTGCTGAAATAATTTTAAGTTTGCCAGTGGTATTCAAGGTATTAAACTCATTATCGTCTGGTTCTACAAAAGCCCCAGGGAATATTGCTAATAATAATATTCCTCCATTCTTGACCCTAATATTATTTGAAGTTGCAGAAAGTGCATGAAAAATTTCATGTATTGCTACAGAAATTCCTATTGCAATAAGAATATACGGTAACTGATCAATTCCTATTGTAACACCAGGGATTATTGGTTTTAATGCTATAGTGGGAGTTTGATTAGGTTTTAGAGCAAGCATTTCTACTACAATATACAAAATAGTAGCGATGCCCGCTATCATGAGTAAGAATCCCAATATTACTGAAATTTTTTCATATATTCTATAACCCCTAGATCGAGAGAATTTAGGGAACCAATATTCTCTAGATTTCTTTCTCCATAATATGAAAAATGGGTATATTGTTAAACCGTATTTTGCAAGTCTGCCTTTAAGAGCATAAACTATAATCCAAAAGGCTACGAATAGTAGTAATACTAAATATCCCGTAATATCCATAAATCTAATAACGAGTATTAACATATAAAAATTCGTGGAGATAGAGTATAGCGATGAACATTGGAAGATACTTAGCGATAAAAGAAGACTTGCTATAAATATTCTCCAATTGTTGCAAAAAAGGGGAATAGAAGGTTATGTTTACGGTTCTGTTGCTAGAGGAGATGTAAATGAGGGGAGCGACATTGATATTATAGTATTTAACCCCAATTATATATTGTTAGATACACTAGAGGTTCATCATAAATACATTATACAAGCTACACCAAATTCTGTTCCTAAAGCTTACTTGTCTATTGATGAAGATGAAAAGATAGTTATATCTTTTCCATTGGGTAAGATGAGACGTAACGAAATGGAATTTTATTATTTTGGTGGTTTAATCGATATGAAAGATATCCAAGAAAACAAGAGAATAGTTGGTGTAAATAAGAGATTAATGATAATAATTCCTACTAAAAATGGCCACATAGAATTACCTTTAAATGGAAATGAGGATTATGCTGCAAAATTATTAAAGATATCATTAGATACTATAATAGAACGGAAAAATTTACTTACTAAAAGAGCAGAGAAAGGTCATACTGGAATTTTTCTTAGATACGATTTAGACGGAAGTGAAAGTATATATGATGCATTTAATAAAATATATAAAAGTAATAAATATTTTAAGAGGATGGTAGATGCTTGATAATAATAACTTATATTTAAATAAATCTCTAAGGCTAGAAATAAGGAACTTACGTAATACACATATAAGAGGGCTTGTATCATTTGATCTTTTTTTAAATGATAATAGACTGATTGGTAAATGCAATTACTTTAAAGGTAGAGGATATTACACACCTTGGCTTGAAATTGATTATTATCCAATTTTAAGGACGGAGGGTCTTGAGATAAATTTATTCAGACTAATATATAATTTTCTTGAAGCTGGTTCAAAATTGTTTGTGACTTATATTAGGGATGATGAAACTAGGAAAATGTTATACTATAACTTCCATCCTGTTGAAACACCATTAGGTCTAGCTTTACTTTCTTCGGGATTTACCTGGTTTAAAGATTGGTATTTTCCAGAAGGGGGAAATGAAGGATTTCCTAAGCTTCAATCAAATAAGCCATTAGATATTACAGAGGCAATAAGGCAATTAAGAGAAATACAGAAAGAAGTTAAAAATGAGGAATTAAAAAGAAGAATAGAGGATCTAATTGGCACTTATAGGAAATCCGGAGATAGGCTTATACAATGGCAAATTACCTAGGGGCTGTGAACTTTGCAGACTTGGCTCTAAATTAGTCCTATTTATCTCTGGAGAATGTGATGATAATTGTTTCTATTGTCCAGTTAGTGAAGAAAGATTTGGAAAAGATAGAATATTTGCCAATGAAACTGAGATTAATGACCTAGTGGAAGTAATATATGAGGCTTATAGAATGAAGGCTTTAGGAGCTGGAATAACTGGTGGAGATCCTATTTTGAAAATAGATAGGGTAGTTGAGATAATTAGTGCACTAAAGGATGAATTTGGAAGTGATTTTCATATACATTTGTACACTACCGGTCGTTATGTAAATGATGATGTAATGAGAGAGTTAGTGAATGCCGGGTTAGATGAGATAAGATTTCATCCCATTAAAGAGGAATATTTGAAAGCAGTGAAAATTGCGACAAAATATGATATAGATATAGGTTTAGAGATTCCCTCAATCCCTGGTAGTGAGGAGAAAATTATGAGGCTTATAAAGTGGGCTGAGGAAAATAAACTTAAATTTATAAATTTAAACGAGTTAGAGCTAAATTCCAGAAATTATCTGAATTTAAACAGTAAAGGTTTTTATGTAAGTCACGGACTAACTGGAGTAAAAGGTAGTTTTGAGACTGCTTATAATGTACTAAAACAGTATGAAAATAATACGCAAGTAACAGTTCATTATTGTAGTTCTATATATAAAGATATAGTTGAGACTAGAACTAGGTTTTTTAGAATAATTAAATATAGTTCTAAACCTTATGAGGAGCAAACAGAGGAAGGAACTATAGTAAGAGCTATAGTAAAAACTAATGAGCCAATTAAAGATCTTGAGGAGTTTGGAGAAATTACAAAGCCTAATGAATATTCTATCTTACCGAGCATTGTAGATCAAATATTAGCTAAATATAGAGACAATATCAGGGAAGTATACATTGTAGAAGAGCACCCTGATAGTAGAAGACTTAGGATAAGCGAGAAATTAGTTTATAGCAAATCGTAAAATTGCTAATATTCCAGTAAGACTTTTAAGCTGGTAATAGATTGGCGACTCTTTTGGTACAATAATTACTTCTCCTTTTTTATTCTCGATTTCTTCTAGTATTTGTTCTATCTTGAGTCTCTCCTCCTCATTTCCAATTAAAAGATCTTCTGCCACTAATACAGTTTCAACTGAGCCAAGCTGTGAGGCTATTTTTACTTGCTCTACACCATAGGTTACTAAATTATGTTGCTTAGCTAGTAACTCCATGGCCCTTTCCATATATCTTACTCCTTTAGAAATCTCATAATCAGATATTATTTTATCTATAATATCTCTTCTTAGAATTTCGTTTAACCCAGATCTACTTGCAGATGAAACACTATCAATATAAACTCTAATTTTAGTACTAATCTTTTTACTTACTATCTCTTTGAAGAATCCTGGACCAGCTATAAGAATAGCGTATGGGGAATACTGTTGTGCATAGGTATCGATTTCCTTTGCAACTTCCTCAGCATTTTGTTCTATTATTCCCTCATCTTCAGTAATCGATCTGAGCGATTTTTCCGATAGTATCTTTATTCCTTGCTGATATGGGATAGCTATTAGATATTCGTCGAAATCTACTAATGCTAGTAGAATATTACCTCTCCTATTTGCTTGTTTATATAATCTATCTATGGCATACTTACTCCAATGTTGCTTTATAATAACTATTTCATCTCCACTATCTAAATTTATTGTATGATGTGCCCCCTTTATCCCGTATCTTTCTGGAGCATCTTCAATTATTCCATGAATTCGTAATCTATTGGTAAATTCTTGGAATTCTGTATGGTCGATTTTAAGAGTTATGATCATAGCTATTCTTCTACTCTCCTTACCTAATCCTACATCTCTTGTGCTTTTAGCTATTACAGTATCTCCTTTTTCTAATATTAAATGTAGAACCCATAAATCATCTTCTGTCTCTACATGTATTCTCATTAATTGGCGTTTTTCATCAAATTCTAATATCCTCATATTCTAAATTTAAATTAATGCTACTTATATCTAATGCCTCGGAAGAGGATCTTGCAGCAATATATAAAATAGAGAAAGATAGTTTTACTGATCCATACCCACTTTCTTTATTAAAAGCTTATCTAATTTTATCTAATGGCCTATATTTTGTAGCCAGAGATAATGGGAAAGTTGTAGGATATGTAATAGGTATAATTCAATACGGCTATAGAGGTCATGTAGTCTCCATAGCTGTGGATAAGAATTATAGAAATCATGGTATAGGTAGTAAACTTTTAAGCACGTTAGAAGATAAATTTAAAGAATTTGGTGCTAAATATTCATATTTAGAGGTTAATGTAAGTAATTCTTCAGCAATTTCTTTCTATTGCCATAATAATTATATTATATCATATTTGCGTAAAAACTATTATGGAAAAGGTAAACATGCTTTTATTATGATAAAAAATTTATATTATAAATTATTGGAGTAAATAGAAGGGATCGAACAAATTAAAAATCTTTGTTTATTAAATATTAGCTATGATAAAAGATTTCTTTATACTTGACTTATCATACGATATTGTTGATGGAATTCCGCAGATTTATATTTGGAGCATAGATGAGAAGGGAGAAAGGTGCGTAGTAATTGAAAGGAACTTTAGACCCTATTTCTACGTTATCTATAATGGAGATGAAAATAAAATAATTGAAAATATAAGGAAAATAAGCAAACCAGAATCTCCTATAACTAGAATAGATATTGTAGAAAAGAAATCTTTGGGTAATCCAGTAAGAGCTCTACTTATAGAATCGATTATTCCCGCTTATGTTAAGCTGTATAGAGAAGAAATATCTAAGATAGAAGGAGTAAAGGCAACTCTAGAATCAGATATACGATATTATATGAGATATTTAATTGATAAAGATCTTCTTCCTTTTAGCTGGTTTAGCGCAGAAGTTGATGAGATAGAGGTAAAAGGGCTAAGAGTAAATAAAGCATATTTATTAAAAAATATTTTAAATAGATTCGAAGACAAAACACCAAATTTACGAGTTCTCTCTTTTGATATCGAGGTTTATAATAAGTATGGTTCACCTAATCCAAGAAGAGATCCTATTATCATAATTAGTTTATGGAGTAAGGAAGAAAACGGTGTTCAATTTGTTGCAGAAGATAAGGATGATTTTAATCTTCTTAGAAAATTTATTGAATACATTAATAAATTCGATCCTGACATTATATTGGGGTATAATGATAAATTTTCTTGGAATTATATCTTAGAAAGATCAAAATCGATTGGTATAAAAATAGATCTGGGCAGAAAAATTAGTGCAGAAATTAGCGAGGGTACATATGGTCACTACTCTATTATTGGAAGACTTAATGTTGATTTAGCGTCTCTCATTAATTCAATATTAAGAGATATAAATACAAAAGATCTTACTGAAGTAATAGAATACATGAAGATATCTTCTAATAAAATAACCGAACTAAAATGGTATGAAATTTATAAATATTGGGATGATGTTACAAAAAGAACTTTAGTTAAGCAATACAGTCTAGAAAAAGCTAAATCCATACACTTTTTAGCTGAACGTTTACTACCCTTAGGTATAGAATTAAGCAGAATAATTGGTCTACCCTTAGATCAACTTGCAATGTCTGGTGTTGGGCATAGATTAGAATGGTTACTAATAAGGGAATCTCGTAAAGCTAATGAACTTATACCAAACAGAACAAATAGATTCGAAAATAAGGATAATATGTTTGAAAATAATGAGTATAGCAAAAAATATTTGGTTGGGATCTATGATGATGTTTATGTTATAGATATATCTTTCATTTATCCTTTATTAATAGCGAAATATAATATAAGCCCAGATTCCATAGTTCATAAGAATGAATGTGAGAATTGCTGGTCATTTAAAGGAATTAATTATAAGTTAAAAAAGGAACCAAAGGGAATTTACAAAATTGTATTAGAAAAATTGTGTAATGAAATTGCAGATAACTCATCAGTGTCAAATATTAGGAAAGAAGCAATAAATCAAATATTAAAATATTTTTACGAATATGTGAACTGGGAAAATGGTAGATGGTTTAGTAGAGAAATTCTAGAAATTATTAATAAACTCAGTGACGATATATTTAATTCAATAATAAATCTTATAGAGGAATCTAAGTTAATGATTATATATGCTGATAGATATTCAATAGTCATAAAAGGTCCTAAAAATGATATAGAAAAAACATTATTCAAAATAAATCAACTACAAGATCTTAAGATAAGAATAGATAAGCATTACAAGAGAGTTTTAGTTTTAGATAATAAATACTATGGTTTACTGGATAACGATAATATTGAAATGTTTGGGTTTAAAATGGGAAAAGATTATTGGTGTGAACTAGCTAAGGATATTCAGAAACAATTAGTTAAAAAAATACTAGTCTCTGGCAAAATTAATGATGCAGTGAAATTAGCTAAGATGGGAATTTTGAAGCTTAGGAGAGGTGATTATAATATTGAAGATTTAGTAATATGGAAATTATTGGGAAATGATATAGATTATTATAAACCTAATTTACCATATATAATAGCAGCAAAAAAAGCCATACAGGCAGGGTATCCAATAACTAGGGGGACTAAGATTGGATATGTTATAGTTAAGGGGTCTGGTAGATTTTCTGATCGCGCAGAACCTTATTTTCTAGTTAAAGAAAAAAATAGGATAGATATAGAGTATTATGTTAATAGTCAGTTGATACCAGCAATTCTAAATATTCTTGGTCCTCTAGGCGTAAAAGAAAACACTTTAAAAACATTAGATACAGACATGTTAGATTTTAAGATGAGATAATATCAGTGAAAGTCAAAATGTCAACATTCTGCGGTCTCTTATTTATACCTCCTATTCTAGCCCCTATTATCATCTTTATATTTTTCTGAGATGCTAGATCTAATAATCTTTGCGTTACTACTCCGTCAAATATTATATATGCTATGTTATTTTGATTGTAATTCTCAAGCTTAGGTATTATATCTCTTACTTGGACTTTCTCTATAACGTTCCAATTGCTATCATACAGAAGTCCCTCTAAAGTTCCTGGAAGTTTTTTAACATCTTCTATTACATTTTTAGGTACGGCTATTTGGATAATTTGTTGTTTAGTTTCCGATATAGGTTTTTCTTCTGCTACTGAACTTTGTAATAATAATTGCTGTGCTTCTTGTTGTTTCTTTAGGTATTGAGTTAAGGGTACCATATTAGATAGTGCTTTTGCAATTTCTTTTCCAGTTAGTTCTTCGACTTCTCTACCAACTGGTGCCCTTGCTACGAAATCTATCTTAACGTTATTGCTTAATAGCTCCTTTAATATTAAATCTCCACCGTGATCTCCATCTAAGAAAGCTATTACAGTTTTTTTCGTCTTTGACAAATTGATTACAGTTTCTGGTATTTTTGATGTTGCTCCCTCAATTGCTATTACGTTCTTGTATCCATATTTAAGCAAGTTTATTACATCAGCTCTTCCTTCTACTATTATTAAGTTAGGATCTTTTTCTACGTCAGGTCCTGCGGGTAGTTTCTCTATTCCATATTCAGTTATTTCAGATACTTTTACTGCACTGCTTATTTCGTTTAGAACTTCTTTTATATCTAGTGATCTTTGTTTGCTCCAGACTGATAGTATATTTTTGGCTCTTTCTATAATTTTTTTCAATTTTTCTTCTCTTATATCTTCTATTTCTACTAATTCGAATTTTGAGTTATAAGGACCTACTTTATCTACACTTTCGACCATTGCTGCAATTAATGCGGTCTCTATTTTATCTAGATTAGAGGGTATTATCACTTCACCCTCGCTCTTTCCACCTTTGGTTTTTATTTCTACTATTATCCGTCCTAATCTTCCCTTATCTTGTAATTCTCTTAGATCGAACTCATCCCCAAATAAATTCTCAGTTTGTCCAAACATTGCGCCTATTACATCAGTTTTTTCTACTATACCCTCTACTTCAAACTTTAGTTTTACATTATACTTCATTTTATTGTCACCTTGTTACATTGGATGCTATTTTCTTGATAAGCTCTTCAAACTCAGATTTCTTTTCTAAACTTTTTCGTATAGGCTCTAATATTTCATTTAATTTTCTTGCTGCACTCTTCTTTAAATCCATCGGATGGATTTTTCCTTCAATGTAAGCTTTCTCAAACTCTTCATAACTATTAAATATTATATCTCCGCCAAATTTTATATCTCTCTCAATTTTAAATTGATTAAATTTATTAAATATTATATACTTTACAATTTGGATTACTGGATTGTTCTCCACTACTCCTTTAGGGCAGTATGCGTTCATTAATTTTCTTTCAACCTCGTCTTGACTATCATTAATGAATATAGCTGATTCTGGCTTTGACTTACTCATTTTTATTTCGGATTGTATGTCATCCTCTTCTAATCCTTCTATATTGCCCATTCTTTGTCCTCCTTGAAGGCCTACTAATAGGGGCGTATGTATCGATATTACTTTTTTCCTTCCTAACTTTTCTCCCACATCCCTAGCCAGCATATGTGCTTTTCTCTGATCAGTACCACCTAAGGCTATGTCCAAATCAAGATAGAAGATGTCACTTACCTGCATAGCTGGATATATAAGTTTTGAGGCGTCAATTTCTGCCTCTTCAGATTTTCTCCCCATTATTGTTAGTGCTCTTTTTATTCTTGCTAAGCTAGTATTCTTGGTAACTTTAATTACAAGGGCCCAATAATCTTTATCCTTAACAAGATCCTCTGCATCAATTATATGTAACTTACTTATATCAATACCATAATTTCTTATAACCTCTACCGTATAATCAGCAGCTAATTTGATTAGGTTAAGATCACCATTTAGCTTATCATTTATCCAAGCGTGCCATGTTGCTCTTAATATGTTCATTTCTATTCCTGCATCAATTAAGTCTTTTAGTTTCTGAGTCCATATTAGCCAGCCAATGTGAAATAATCCACTTGGCTCAAATCCTATATAACCTTTTAGCTTCTCCCCACTTTCTAACTTCTTCCTTAACTCATCTATAGTTATTACTTCTGCAGCATTTCTCGTTATAAGGCGTAACCTCTCATCGCTGTTCATAATTAGCTTCCCCAAAACTAAAACGAAGTTTAAGTAAAAAAAGACTAATCATCTCTAAACTGTTTCAGAAAGAGAACTATAGGATGGGTATTGCCTAGTTTCTTTTCTAAATCTGTTACTATATAATCGAAATCTAAATCTGTTTCTAGAATTCTTCTTAGCAATACTTTAATAAATAAATAAGAATTAAGCACTATTTTCTCGTTTAATATGAATTTATAATCATCACTGTCACTATCTTTAAGAAATTTGAACATTGAATAATCAGAGTTATTATTTGAAATTAAATTGTGAATGTATTCATCTACAAGTTTTTGAACGCAACTTTCATTATCACAATCATATAATTTCTCAAAAGAAGGCTTATTTGTAGGGGGCAAAATTGATCCCATTTTTATTAACTTCAACTAGTAAAAAAGCTATTATTATCCCTTTCTGTTATGTGAAAAACGATCTCATAATCGTTTATAAACTTTTATCTATTTTTACAGTAAATATACGTCATAAATCTTACTTACTGGATTATTAGCAAGAAAACTATAATAAAAACATATTTAAATTACTATATTGTATAATATATGCTAATGGATTTAGAAGGAATTGTACGCAGACTGTATCCACACTTAGATAAGGCTAAAGAGAAATTAATAAACGAAATTAAATTTTATAAAGGTGATAAATATAATGCAGAAGAAATAGCCAATATCATTATAACTGAAGTTATTAATTCCATGAAAGCAGATCAGCTTTTCTCTTTTCCTAAGACAAATATATCAGCAGGAGAAGCGGGATTAGGTTCTAGAGGCGTGGGAGATAATTTAATACATTCAAAATTATTTGAAATGACGGGGAAAAAAATCGAAGACTTCGATGATGCGGGAATAAGGGATAATATAGTAGTATCTATAGATGGTATACATTCGAGATTGTCGTATTTCCCCTTTCTTGCTGGATTTTACGCAACTAAGGCAACCTTAAGGGATATAGTAGTAAAAGGCGCATATCCTATAGGGCTATTAGTAGATATTCACCTTTCAGATGATAGCGATATTGGTATGTTATTAGATTTTGAAGCTGGGATAGCGACGATAAGCAATGCGTTAAATATTCCAATTCTTGCAGGAAGCACATTAAGAATAGGTGGGGATTTAGTGATAGGTGAGAGGATAAGTGGTGCAGTTGGTTCTGTAGGAGTATTAAAAACAAAGGATTTCCTAAGAAAGAGAATAAAGAAAGGCTTGTCAATAGTGATGACAGAAGGAAATGGTGGAGGTACTATAGCTACTACTGCAATTTATAATGGCTTACCAGAAGTAGTAGTAGAAACACTTAACATTAAAGATTTAATGGCTTGTTCTATAGTTAGGGATTATCTATTTAATTATGTATACTCAATGACAGATGTTACTAATGGCGGGATAAGGGGAGATGCTTTAGAAATCTCTAAAATAACTAAGTTAAGTTTAGTTATAAATGAGGATAAGTTCATCTCGTTAATTAATCCGAAGATAATGAAATTGTTGGAGCAGCATAATATTGATCCTTTTGGTTTATCAATTGACTCAATATTGATCTTTACTGATAATGAAAATATAATAATAGATAAATTGAAGGAATTTGGAATTAGGAGTGCTGTTATAGGTTATGTTGATGACTACAGAGGCTATCCAATAATAACAGACATTGGAAAAGAATTGAGACCACAGTTTAGGGAGAGTCCATACACTCCAATAAAGAAATATATTGGAAATTATTCACCATATACTATTGAAGAAATATCTAAGCGAGTAGATGAAGCGTTAATTAGCGTGAAGATGAAAATGGATAACGTATTGAAAAACTTAAAAATTAGTTTTGCATAGACCATACAAGTTGATATTTAATGAGTCAACAGTTTAAGTACGTTGTTAGAATATTTGGCCAAGATGTAGATGGAACTATGAAACTACCATATGCGTTAGCAATGGTTAAAGGAATAGGTTATAATACTGCTAAAGCAATATTATATCAGTTAGGAATGGATCCAAATATGAGGTTAGGTGAACTAACAGATTCTGATCTTAAGAAGATAGAATCAGTAATTGTAGATCACACTTTGAAAGGATTACCCAGTTGGCTCTTTAATAGGCGTAAAGATTACGAGACTGGATTAGATTTGCATTTAATTACATCGGATTTAATATTCTATGTTAGAAATGATATTGAAAGAGAGAAGAAAACTAAGAGTTGGAGAGGAGTAAGACACTCTTTGGGATTAAAGGTAAGAGGGCAAAGGACAAGAACTACTGGGAGGACAGGTATGACAGTAGGTGTAACCAGAAAGAAGATGGCCCAACAGCAAGGTCAACAACAATCCTCTCAGCAGAAGTCCTCTTAAGGTGGTATAGATGGGTGATCCTAGGAAGAGTAGGAAAAAGTGGGAAAGCCCAGGAAATCCTTGGATAAAGGATAGGTTAAGATATGAGCAAGAACTTCTAGGAAGGTATGGTTTAAGAAATAAAAGGGAAATATGGATAGCACAAAGTATAATAAGAAAATTCAGGCATCAAGCAAGATCATTATTGGCATTACCTCCAGCTGAAAGAGCAGTAAGAGAGAGGCAATTAGTTTCTAAGCTATTTAAGCTTGGCTTATTAAAGAGTCAAACTGCTACAGTAGATGATATTTTAAGCCTCACAGAGCAAGACTTACTAGAAAGAAGATTACAGACAATAGTTTATAAGAAAGGCTTAGCTAGTACACTATATCAGGCTAGACAATTAATAGTTCATGGGCATATAGCTATTGGAGGAAAAAGAGTAACTTCACCGGGCTATATTGTGAGTGTTGATGAGGAGAATTTAATAGACTATTATGTAATATCACCTTATAAATCAAGGCCACCAGTTGCACAACAAGGGGGGGAGGTAAGTGTCAAGCAGGCGTGAAATTAGATGGGGAATAGCCCATATATTTGCATCTCAAAATAATACACTAATAACGATAACTGATTTAACTGGAGCCGAGGTTATCTCGAGAGCAAGTGGAGGAATGGTAGTTAAGGCTGATAGGGAAAAACCTTCACCATATGCAGCTATGTTAGCTGCAAATAAAGCAGCTAGTAATGCTTTGGAAAAAGGAATAATGGCATTACATATAAAAGTTAGAGCACCTGGTGGTTATGGTACAAAAACTCCTGGGCCTGGTGCACAACCAGCGATAAGAGCATTAGCAAGGGCTGGATTTATAATAGGTAGAATTGAAGATGTAACCCCAATTCCACATGATACGATTAGAAGACCAGGTGGAAGAAGAGGAAGAAGAGTATAGGCGTTTTTTATGTCAATTAAATTATTATATAAGGATGATTTACGTATAGGGCTAGTTTTTGAAAACTATCCTTTAGAGTTTGTTAATTCAATTAGAAGAGCTGCCATGTTATACGTTCCAATTATGGCTGTAGATGACGTATATTTTATAGAAAATAATAGTCCTTTATATGATGAGATTTTAGCTCATAGATTAGGTCTTATTCCCTTTATCTCAGATGAAGCGTTAGATGTTTATAAGTCACCAGAAGAATGTATTAATTGTACCGAAAACTGTGAGAAATGCTATACCAAGGCCTATATCGAAGTAGAAGCTACGAATGAACCTAGAATGGTTTATTCAAGAGATATAAAATCTGAAGATCCAGCAGTTGTACCAGTAAATGGTGACATTCCAATTGTATTATTAGGTTCTAATCAAAAATTATCATTAGAGGCCAGATTAAGGTTAGGTTATGGAAAGGAACATGCTAAATTTATACCAGTTTCAGTTGCAGTAGTAAGATATTATCCTAAGGTTGAAATACTGTCGAATTGCGAAAAAGCTGTAGAGGTTTGCCCAGAGGGAGTATTTAAGCTAGAAGAAGGAAAACTTTCAGTTCAAAATGAGCTAGCATGTACTTTATGTGAAGAATGCTTAAAGTATTGTAATAATTCAATCAGAATATCATCTGTGGATGGGAAGTACATTTTAGAGATTGAGAGTGTAGGGTCTTTAAAGCCAGAAAGAATTTTATTAGAGGCTGGAAAAAGCATAATAAGGAAAATTGAAGAGTTCGAAAAAAAGCTGATAGAGGTGGTTAAATGAAAGTGACTGGAAGTACAAATATTATGGCGAGAAAACTTATTACGAAATTGAAAAAAACTAAGAAACCATTATGGAGAAGAGTTGCCGAAGAGTTATCATTGCCTTCTAGGAAGAGACCCTATATAAATATATACAAAATAAATAAATATACTAGACCAAATGACATAGTTGTAGTTCCTGGTAAAGTGCTAGGTATAGGTAATTTAGATCATGCAGTTACAGTTATTGCATTAGATTTCTCAGCTAGTGCAATAGAAAAAATAAGGAAAGTTGGAGGAGAAGCGATGAGCATTTATAAAGCATTGGAAACGTTAAAAGATTTTAAAGGTAAAAATGTGAGGTTGATGAAACAATGAGCACTCAACTAACACAAGAGCAAGTTATAATTAATGCTGAAGGGCAAATATTAGGAAGGATGGCTAGTAATATAGTTAAGTTATTGAAAGAAGGTAGGAAAGTAGTAATAGTTAATGCTGAAAAAGCAGTAATAAGTGGTGAGAAGAATATGGTGGTTAATTCGTATAAACTACTATTTAACGTAAGAACACTTTTTAACCCTTATAAAAATGGTATTAGAAGACCTAGGAGTCCAATAAATATAGTTAAAAGAACAATAAGAGGAATGTTACCTAAGAGCAATAAAGGTCGTAGAATGTTAAAGAATGTTAAGGTTTATATAGGGATACCTAAAGAATTTGAAGGAAAACAATTTATTAGATTTTCAGACGCAGATGTAAGTAGACTTAAAGGCAAGTATGTTACAGTAGAAATAGTTGCTAGAGAATTAGGGTGGAGTGGTTGGGTGAGTCCCAAGTAATTATAACTAATGCCAGAAGGAAAATGGCTAGGGCTATATGTTATCTATATCCGGGTAAGGGTAGGGTATATTTCAATAATGTACCTATAGAACTGATACCTATTGAAATGGTAAGGTTAAAGATAATGGAACCTTTGTTATTAGCGGGTGAGGATATAAGATCTAAAATTGATGCCAAGATAATAGCAACTGGGGGAGGGATAATGGGGCAAGCAGATTCAGCGCGAATGGCTTTAGCAAGAGCAATATTAAAGTTTACAAATAATGAAGAACTAAAGAAAATATATAGGGCTTATGATAGGTCTATGCTAGCTGGTGATCCAAGACAAACTGAATCGGAAAAATGGATGAGATATAGTGCGAGAAGGTGGAGGCAGAAGTCGTATAGGTGATATAAATGATTATACCTATAAGATGCTTTACTTGTGGATCGTTAATCGCAGATAAATGGGGGCCATTTATAGCTAGGCTGAATGCTGGAGAAGATGCTGGTAAAATATTAGATGATCTTGGAGTAAAAAGGTATTGTTGTAGAAGAATGCTTTTATCTCATGTTGATATAATTAACGAGGTAATTCATTATAGCAGACCAGTTTAAGAGGTAATATAAATGGCGGAAAGAGAAGAAAAAGGTGGAGAACTAACTGAAGCAGAGAAAGAAGAATTAAAGAGATCAGAAAAAGGTACTGTAATAGAACTATTAGTACCTGTAGATACGTATTTATCGGCTGGAGTTCATATAGGTACTCATACCTGCACTAAATATATGGAAAAATTCGTTTATAGAGTAAGAGCAGAAGGATTATACGTATTAGATGTTAGGAAAATTGATGAGCGTATAAGAGTAGCAGCCAAATTCTTAGCCAGATATGATCAAAAAGATATAGCTGTTGTCGCAGCAAGGCCTTATGCTTACAAAGCTGTTCAGAAGTTTGCAGAA
The DNA here is from genome assembly GCA_038734615.1 of Saccharolobus sp. Lineage (GTDB taxonomy): Archaea > Thermoproteota > Thermoprotei_A > Sulfolobales > Sulfolobaceae > Saccharolobus. Next base: position 67,293 of record JAVYOH010000004.1, read on the forward strand.
GTAGTAGGTGCAAAACCACTAGTTGGTAGAATAGTGCCTGGAACGTTTACTAATCCCTATCTTTCTACATATTTTGAACCTAAGGTCATTTTAGTCTCGGATCCTAGAACAGATACTCAAGCAATAAAAGAAGCGGCTAAGGTAGGGATACCAGTAGTTGCGTTTGCGGATACTGATGCTAAAATTGATTTTATAGACTTAATAATACCGGCTAATAACAAAGGTAGAAAATCTTTAGCTTTACTTTATTGGTTATTAGCAAGGCAAATATTAAGAGAAAGAAAAGTAATTCCGCCAGATGGTGAGCTAGCAGTTTCTTTGAACGAGTTTGAAATGAGGCTAGTTCAATGAGAAGAATGCCAGCAGTTGCAGGTTCTTTTTATGACTCAGACCCAAATGGTTTAAGAAAACAAATAGAATGGTCATTTAGACATAATGTTGGTCCAGGCTCTTTACCTCAGTTACCTAAACAAAAGGGAAAAAGGGATAATCCATTTTTTATAGTACCACACGCTGGTTATATCTATAGTGGGCCAGTAGCTGCTCATTCTTACTTTTTCTTAGTTTCTGAAGGAACTCCAGACACTGTAATAATATTAGGTCCTAATCATACAGGTTTAGGTTCTTATGTTTCAGCATGGCCAAAAGGAGAGTGGGTAACACCATTAGGAGAGGTAAAAATAGATGAAGATCTCTTAATGCAATTAGTTAAGGAATCTGAGATTATAGACTTAGATGAGAGAGCTCATTTATACGAGCATTCAATAGAGGTTCAGATTCCATTTCTTCAGTACTTCTTTAATGGAAGTTTTAGATTGGTTCCAATAACTATAATGATGCAAACACCAGAGATTGCAGAAATATTAGCAGACGTAATATATAAGATAATACTTAAAAATCCAGAAAAAGATATACTAGTATTAGCTAGTAGTGATATGAATCATTATGATCCTCATGAAGTAACTTTGAAAAAAGATGAGGAAGCTATTAAGAAAATAGAAGAATTGGATTATAAAGGCTTATATAAAGTTGTAGAAGAAAGAGATGTTACATTATGTGGTTATGGTCCAATTATGATTGCTATCCTTTTGGCTAAGAAATTCAAAAAGAAACCTTATATATTAAAGCACGCAACATCTGGTGATACTTCAGGGCCTAAGGATTCAGTTGTGGGATATCTTGCAGTCCGTTTTGGAAGTTAAGATACCATTTTTAGGAATACCGCTAGAAGGAGTAAATAACCCTATTTTAGTTGTTAATGCACTAGTAGAAGTGGAAGAAAAACCATTGGTTAAAGTTGATATATTTAAACAATTCGCGGAAGAATTTAATGAAGCAGTAGGGTTTAATTGTGCTAAACCTAGTGAGTACTGGAATCAATCTATACCTTTTTCCTCATATTATATATACTTAACTAATCAAATGGCACAGAAATCTATAGAAAAGTGCAATTTGCCCATAAACGAAAAAGAAAAGTTTGAGATACTTACTCTAATAGACGAGGCCCTATTTCCTAATAACTATTTAATTAAAGCACTTAGAACTGCTCAGCAATATAATTCACAAATTTTATATAGAGAAGGTGAAGAGCCTATTGAAGTATCAATCAACCCGCTCAAAATTAAGGTACTTACTTTTTATCCATTTTATTCTAAACCTAGATACGTTGATAATTCCCTAATTCATTTATTAGGCGTAATTCCACTAAAGTATATTAAGGATAATCTGATGGATATAGTGCAGTTCGAGAATGGTTTATGGAGTGCAATATATTCTTTTTCTTATCCTCAAGTTAAGAACTGGAAATGGATATGGGATTTAAACTTAGTTACACTTATAGAATTTTCGAGCTTGGAGAACGCTTGAATGCAATAAATTAATTTATATACGTTTAGATAGGAATTGTAAGGAAGAATTTATTATCTGATTGTGGAATGTAGTATTTTAAGTTATAGTTAATTCAAAATAATATTAATATAAATATGTAATATCTTTAGAATAGAGTATAGGGATTTATTTAGCAGTATATTACGAAAGATTGTACAAATTAAAAGCGCATTGAATAATATGATTTGAAAGCTTTGAGTATTATGTAATTCTTCTAATAATTATATTTAAAGCGACGTTAGGTAGGAAATATATTTTTATCATTATAGGATTTATAGTATAGATGCTACGTTTGGGGGCTTTATGAATGCCTGATATTGTAAATAGAAAATTAGAGCATTTAGAAATAGCATCCTTTGAAGAGGTTGATGGGTTAGCGTCAACGTATTTGGAAAACGTAATACTGATTCATCAAGCATTTCCTGGAATTTCATTTAGTGAAATAAATACTAGGATAAAATTTTTCAAAAAGGAGATAAATGCGCCGATAATGATAACGGGGATGACTGGTGGAAGGCCGGAATTAGGTAGGATAAACCAGACTATTGCTAAGGTTGCAGAAAAAATTGGAATACCTATGGGTGTGGGGAGTCAGAGAATAGCAATAGAGAAGGCTGAGGCAAGGGAAAGTTTTGCAATAGTTAGAAAGGTAGCACCAACGATTCCTATAATAGCTAATCTGGGAATGCCACAGTTGGTTAAGGGTTATGGTTTAAAGGAATTTGAAGAGGCAGTACAAATGATAGAGGCAGATGCTATAGCAGTACATTTGAATTCTGGGCAGGAACTCTTTCAACCAGAAGGAGAACCAGAGTATCAGATTTCAGCTCTAGAAAAGCTAAGAGATATTTCTAAATCTTTATCAGTCCCCATTATAGTAAAGGAGTCTGGAAATGGTATTTCAATGGAAACAGCTAAACTATTGTATCAATATGGTATAAGAAATTTTGACACTTCTGGACAAGGTGGGACAAACTGGATAGCTATAGAAATGATAAGATCGATGAGGAGAGGAAATTGGAAAGCTGAAAGTGCAAAGCTATTTATCGATTGGGGCATACCAACTGCTGCTTCAGTAATAGAAGTAAGGTATTCAGTACCGGACGCTTTTGTGATAGGAAGTGGTGGCATTAGAAATGGTTTAGATGCAGCTAAGGTAATTGCTCTTGGGGCAGATTTAGCAGGTATGGCGTTACCTGTTCTTAAAAGATCTATAGAGGGAGAACAAAGCTTAGAGCAATTCTTTAAGAAAGTTATCTTCGAATTGAAGACCGCTATGATGCTTACATCATCCAAAGATATAGAGAGTTTAAAGAGGACTAATATTGTGATAATTGGTAAGCTTAGGGAATGGCTAGAATATAGAGGAATAAATTTATCTACATATGAAAAAGTTAGAAAGAGAGAATAAGCATGTCTGAATTAAATTCATATTTTGATAACGTAATCGAGAATGTTAATAACTATATTAAAAATTATATTAGAAGCGATATAAAAATACTTGAGGAATCCTCTATTTATCTTTTTTCAGCTGGCGGAAAAAGATTGAGGCCAATAGTTTTAGTTGCATCCTCAGATTTAATAGGAGGAGATAGGGAAAGAGCGTATAAAGCAGGGGCTGCAGTAGAGATCTTGCATACGTTTACACTAATACATGATGATATAATGGATAGGGATAATTTAAGGAGAGGGTTGCCCACTGTTCACGTGAAATGGGGAGAGCCGATTGCAATACTAGCGGGAGATTTCGTTCATGCCAAGGCGTATGAGGCTTTAAATGAGGCCCTAAAAGGACTTAATGGTGACACATATTATAAAGCGTTCTCATTATTTACTAAATCAATAGAGATAATATCTGAAGGTCAAGCAATGGATATGTCGTTTGAAAATAGGTATAATGTTACAGAAGAAGAATACATAGAAATGATCAAGAGGAAAACAGCGATGTTATTTTCTTGCTCTTCAGCTTTAGGAGGAATAATAAATAATGCTTCAGATGAAATAGTGCAAAATTTAGCTGAATATGGATTGAATCTTGGAATTTCGTTTCAAATAGTGGATGATATATTAGGGCTGATAGCAGATGAAAAAGAATTAGGTAAGCCGGTTTATAGCGATATTAAAGAAGGTAAAAAGACAATATTAGTGATAAAAGCGCTTAATGAAGCAAGTGAGAATGAGAGAAGGATTATATTATCTACACTAGGAAACAAGAATGCTAGTAAAGAAGACTTTGAAAAAACAGCAGAAATAATAAAAAAATACTCGCTAGACTATGCATATAATCTAGCCCAAGAATATTCGTCTAAATCATTATATAATTTGTCTAAGATTACTGTTAAAAATTTCACTGCTGAAAAGGCTTTAAAATACTTAGCAGAGTTTACGGTTAAAAGGAGAAAATAAATGATTACTGGAGTCATAGTCTCAGTATTTATCGCTTTCGTAGTAAGCTATTTTTCAACATTATGGGTTATTGGCCAGTCTAGAAAAGTCGGATTAGTAGGAAAGGATGTAAATAAAAAAGACAAACCTGAAGTTCCTATACTAGGTGGTATAGGAATAATAAGTGGGTTTATTGCAGGAGCTTTTTCCCTATTACTGTTTGATGCTAGAAGCGGAAGAGTAATGCCGGCAATAATACTTTCATCATTACTTATAGCATTCTTGGGACTTTTGGATGATATATTAAATATTAGACAATCAATAAGGGCGTTCTTACCTATATTTGCTTCAGTTCCATTAATAGTATATAGTGTAGGACATTCAACAATATCAATTCCCTTCATAGGTCAAATAAACTTTGGTATTTTCTACTATATTATAATAATACCTTTTGCGTTAACTATAACCTCAAACGCGTTTAATATGCTAGAAGGTCTAAATGGGCTAGGATCTGGAATGGGCATAATAATGCTAGTAACCTTATCATATATAGGCTTAACACATAAAGGGGAGATATATCAAGCAGGACTAGTATCATTAGTAGCTGCTTTCTCATTAATAGGCTTTTTGCTCTTAAATAAATATCCAGCTAGGGTATTTCCGGGTAATGTAGGGACTTATTTTATAGGAGCACTAGTAGGTGCAATTGGAATAGCAGGATTTATGTATACTGCGTTAGCTATTCTCTATATACCATATGTTATTGAATTTATATTAAAGGCTAGAACTAGGTTTAAGGGCATATCATTCGGAAAAATAGACGAAAATGG
>JAVYOH010000005.1:0-3204 GCA_038734615.1 Saccharolobus sp.
ACTAATAGGAGACCCCTAATAATTAAAACTCTAAACTATATTTTTGTAGGGCCAGATAATGGTGTATTATTTCAAGCAGCAGAAAAAGATGGAATTGAAAAAATAATTGAGATAAATAATCCTAAACTATATCTTTCTAACATAATTTCTAACACTTTTCATGGCAGAGACATATTTTCTATAACAGCAGCCTTTTTATCATTAGGAGTTGACATTACTATTTTTGGCAAAGAACTAAGAATAGACGAGATCAATAAAATTAATCTAACTTACAAAGTGGAAGATAAAAGAATCTGTGGAAAAGTGGCTTATATAGACCATTTTGGAAACATAGCCACAAGCATACCTACAGAAGCTGTAATAGGCAAAGTAGAATATAATAGGTTAATTAAAATAACCGTTAATAACTCAAACTATATGTGTAGATTTGTTAAAACATTTGGTTATGGTAATGAAAATGAGCTATTAATATATCAGAATGGCTACTTCTTGCTTGAGATAGGAATTAATAAGGGTAATGCTAAAGATAAGATAGACGTAAAAGAAGGTGACGAAATCTGCTTAGAGGTTTATACCCAGGAAGATTCCAGCCATTCCATTTAGGACATCTAAGCGTAGTTAAGTGGAGTCTAGAAAGAGTAGACGAATTAATACTCTTAGTCGGTAGTGCACAAGAAAGTCACACAATCTCAAATCCTTTTACCGCAGGGGAAAGAATTGAAATGATTAGAAACTCTTTGAAGGACGAAGGTATAGATTTATCTAAAATATTTATAATACCGATCCCTGATATCCTAATGAATAGTGTTTGGGTATATCATGTAACATCATATGTACCTAAATTCGATATAGTATTTGCCAGAAACCCACTAGTAGTTAGAATATTTAAGGAAGCAAATTATAAAGTGGAAGTCCCTCCCGCATTTAATAGAGAAAAGTATAATTCGACGTACATAAGGAGACTAATAGTTTTCAGTGATAATTGGAGTGAATTGGTACCTAAAGCAGTATACGAATATATAATTAAAATACAAGGAGATCAACGGTTAAAGGAGATAGTAGGTACTGATAAGCAGGGATAAATAAATTGTACTGATAACTAATATGTGTGGTATTTTGATAAAAGTCTGCCTAAACTACTACCTATAATATGTGCACTTTTAAGCACTTCAGGAATCTTTGAATAAACTTGATATTTTTCTATAATTATTCTAGACAATTTCAAATCAAGTGTTGAATATATAAATACGTTACCTTTTTTTGTAGGAATCTCAACTAGATTATTTATAATACCCAATATACCTTTAATCCTTTCATTATCTTGATTAAAATGCTTCCTAAGTGCACTTTCTATTTCATCTTTATTAGGTCTCTTTGAGTAGAAGAAAATCATATTATTTGAAAAAGGTTTAATATAATTAAATCCACCATAAATCACACCGTCTAAAATTAGCACATCACCTAATCTGAGATTTTTTAATATATTAGTCGCATCATCACCATCTACAGTTATAAGATCCCAATCTACATCTACTAATTCATATTCCTTGAATGTAACTACTACTAATGGCGCTTTACCTCTACGACCTTTATATTGTAATGGGAAATACCCATCATCAACCCCAGAAATCAGCAAATCGTGGATCACCTTCAATTAAAGCATTTATTATTACGTTTCTGTCTACTGCTAGCTTAATCTCCTTTGTCTTACCATATCTGCCTCTGTTTACAACCTTTACGGTTAATATACCCACCATATCCAATTCATTCAAAATATCACTAACCCTCCTTTGAGTAACAGCTTCTATTCCTAGTTTTTTGGTTATAGAGAGATAAGTTTCATAAACCAGACCAGTAGTTAAAACTTCACTGGAATTAGTATTCATGACCACTGAAGCTAAAACTAACTTAGAATGAAAAGGCAATGTTAATATTATGTCCCTTACCCTATCTCTTTCAATTTCTGATTTTGCAATATAAACATAATCCTCCTTAATTTTATTATCATTTAACCTTTCAGCTATTTCGCCCGCTACACGTAAAAGATCAAGTGCCCTCCTCGCATCACCATGTTCTCTTGCAGCTAAAGCGGCACATAATTTTAATACCCCATCTGATAGTACACCTTCTTTAAATGCTATTTTAGACCTTCTTCTTAATATATCCTCTAGCTCTTCAGCATTATAAGGTGGGAAAACTAGTTCTTCCTCACCTAAGCTACTCTTTACTCTAGCATCTAATGAGTCTATAAATTTAACATCATTAGTTATTCCAATAATTGAGACTTTACTTTTATTTATTTCACTATTTACTCTACTTAGTCTATATAATATGTCATCATTGTATCGCTTTACAAAAGCATCTATCTCATCTAAAACTACTATAATTATATTATTAAAATCGTTAATAGTCCTTATCAATCTCCTATATAACTCTGCTATTGACAAACCAGTAAAGGGGACTCTAACATTTAATGACTCTAAGATATCTGCTAAAACTCTATATGGGGTATCACTTTGTCTTGTATTAATGTATACATATTTAAATTTATCTGGAAATCTTTTATATAGATTTACTAATACAAATTTCACTACAGCTGTTTTTCCAGTTCCAGTTAGACCATAAATGAAAATATTACTTGGTTTTTCACCTCTATATATCGGAGCTAATATATTTACTATTTTTTTAATTTGATCTTCCCTATGAGGAAGCTCATTTGGTATATAGTCAGGCAATAAATATTCTCTATTAACAAAAATTCTCGAAGATTTAAACGTTGAGAGAACCTCATCAATAATGTCACTCATTTATATATCAGTTTTATTACTGAACATTTTTAAGATATAAACCATTTTACCGGGGTGTTAAAAACCCCTTTATTTCCACTGGAGAAATTATAAAGTAGTAGAAACATACACGCACCCCATTGTTTCAAGTGAAAAAAGTATTAGCTAAGTTTATCAGTTAATGGGAGGAATATACTAGCAGGTTTGTATAATATAAATAGCTATTACTCGAATAATATTTTAAAATTTAACTTATACTAGTCCAATAGAAATAGAGGGGTGCCTCTCTACTTAAGATAAAACGAAGAAACATTTAAAAATCGAGAATATAAAATAGAAAGTGGGCCGGTAGCTCAGCCTGGAAGAGTGCTCGGTTGGCATCCGAGAGGTCCCGGGTTCAAATCCCGGCCGGTCCATT
>JAVYOH010000005.1:3612-18941 GCA_038734615.1 Saccharolobus sp.
ACTATCATTTAAAAAGTGTAAGTATGTGAGCTCTTCATTTATATTTATCTTATTTGAATCTAGTTCTAGAAACAAAGGTTTAGTTAAATGTCTATAAGCTCTAGTTTGATATACACCAAGAGATATGTCTCTAGTTATTTTTTTCTTTACCTTCCCTGAAGATTTTATTATATATTTACATTTCTTACATCTAAACCCTTTATTCTTTCCTAAAGATTCAGTTGAACTGCCGCATTTAGGACAGAATGGATTCGAATAAATTATATCGTTTAATTCTATTATCTCAAATTTTTCGGCGTCTATTATTTTCCCGAATTTCTGTGAAGGTTTTACAGATCCATAAACTAATAGTTTATCTCCTTTTTTTAATTGTTTTGCTGCTTTGTTTAACTCCCCAGTTTCCTTGTATACAAAAATGTGTTCATTATTTGTTGATCTAATTAATACGTCTCCACCCTTAAGTATAAATACTTCATCTATTTCAATTAATCGTTTTATTTCTTGATAAAAATGTATTCCGGTGAATTTAAGATGGATATCAGTTCCTTGATTTGATTTAAATATGGCAAAAAAGTCTATATCTTCTTCTGTTCTTATCATTTTTAGCGCGTTTAACAATATTTTAATAGACGTTCCTCGTATACCAAAAAGTATTGGATCATATCCATGTGATACTATCAATGGTTTATCTTCTATATAATCATAATTAGCAAAAACATTAGGAAAATATAAAGTATCTATTTCTTTTACGCTTTGGTTTTCTATATACCTTTTTCTTAACCAGTTCTCTTTTTTTCTATATGCAATTAATTCATATGTATAATCACCACTAACTCCTATTGATGCAATGCTTCCAATTATTCCTCTATCTCCTCTTATTTCTATGTTATATTTTTCAGCTATTGATCTAGCATAATCCATTGGTATTATATCGGAAACCCCCATTATATACAAGTCATAAAATTTCGCTTGATTTTTCTTAAAATCTTCTTCATCAATTATTGCTAAGCCTGGTTTTCTGCCAAAATTATGAGCTAATGATATGTTTTCTACGTATTTTGTAGAATAATAAAAAACTATTTCTGCTAATTCTTTTTTGGTTCCGTTAAATTCAAGAAATAATCTAATCGCTGCATTTCCTCTAGTTTTCCATGGTACATTTGGATTTAATCTAACTAAATAAGGTAAATCTAGAAGTTTAATATTGTGAAATTTTATTAGATTTGATAATAACAATATGGAAAAATGCGTAGTACATCCAAACTTATAGGAGTCATGGTCATCAATTCCTACAATATATTTCATTTCTTTACTACACTTTTACCTTCCATTATTATCATAGTTAACGTAGATCTTACCTTAGGTATTTTTCTAATAGAGTTACTAATGAAATTTTTCAATTTATCCATATTTTCAGTTTCAATTTTTATTACTATGTCATATACACCATAAACTACATATGCTTCTACTACTTCGTTCATATTTTTTAATTTCTCAAATACTTCTTCTTCTCCTCCTGCATCTGTATTTATGAGAACTATTGCACTAGCCACTGTTTATCCACAATTTTTAATTTTATAAAACTATAAGAACTTTGCGACAATTAATGCAAGTCTTTGTGATAGAATTTGAACAAGATGATCCTAAAAAGTGTACTGCTAAGAAAATGATAAGGTTAGGTTTAGCTGAACGCGTAAGAAAACCTTTTGGCATAATATTGAATCCAATATCTGAAAGGGTATTATCATTTGATGACAAAGATATAATAAGAAATATTGGTATTACAGTTATAGATAGTTCTTGGAACAAATCAGATATGAAATTGTTTAGCAGATACAATAATAAGTTAGCTCGTAGATTACCTATCTTGTTTGCAGGAAATCCCATAAATTACGCAAAACCTTACAAATTATCATCGTTAGAAGCCGTAGCTGCAAGTCTGTTTATAATCTGTGAAAAAGATTTAGGACTAAAATTGTTATCAATAATAAAATGGGGTCATACTTTTTATGAACTTAACAAAGAACTGTTTGAAATGTATTGCGGAAAGAGCGAGAAAGAGATATTAAAGTTAGAGGAGCAGATAATAGAATACTTAAGGGGCCCCTAGCATAACCCGGCTTCTGTTTTGGGGGATTCGTCTATGCGTACGAAAGGGGGTTAACCTTTTGTTCATTCCCCCTTAACTTGCTTCCGGGAGGACTACCGTTTCATGCCCTAGCACCCTCATCTATCAGGTACTATTAGTAGTTGCCTACTAATAGTTCCCATCATTTATTAGATGCTAAAGCTTTCGTTTCTGTGTAGTTGCCGAGGGGCCTACCCTCACCCCTTTAGGGGTTCCCGTAAAGGTTGAAGGCCGGAGTTTCCTCAGCAAACACCGTAATTCCCCTCTAGGGGCCCTTGTATATTTTAAATTTATACTTACTTAAAAGATTTTTGATAAAACTATTATAACTACTGTTAAGGCTAAACTAGTAATTATCACTGCCTTGGGATTTATTTTTATTTTTTCGTTTTCTTCTTCATAATATCTAATTAAGCCAGCCATTGACATTAGGGGCACGTTCTCCTTTTTCTTTTTAGGCGAGGGCATAGTACCACCTTTATTTATATTTTAACTATTCTTTATTCCCCTTATTATTTTTATTGCCTTATCTATATCACTTTCAATTATATTTCCAGTAACAATTATATTTGCCCCTGCTTCTATCAACCTCCTTGCAACTTCAACATTTCTTATTCCACCTCCTACAATTAATGGTATAGCAGAGGCTTTTTTAATAAGGGCAACCATCTCTGGTTTTATTGGCTCTGGAGCACCAGACCCAGCCTCTAGGTATGCAAAGCTCATGCCTAAATATTCTGCTGCTAAGGTATAAGCTAAGGCTAATTCAAAGTTATCATAAGGTATAACTCTAGCTCTTCCTACATGTGCAGCAGTTCCTCCATGTCCTATTATTATATACGCTGTAGGTATGGCTTCAAGATTTAACATCTTGATGATTGGAGCAGCAACGATATGTGCTCCTATCAAATAATATATATCATCTGAGTTAAGTAATGAAAGGAACAGAATTGCATCAGCGTTTTCTGATAATAGATTTATATTACTAGGGAATATTATCTTTGGAATCTCATACTCTTCTAGAGAAGATAATATTAAATCTAGTCTATCCTTAGAGATTCCTAATGTACCTCCAATTAAGAATGCATCAGTACCAGCAGCATACAGATTTTTCCCTATGAACTCTACTTCTTCTTTAGATTTTATCTTGTATGGGTCTAATAGAGAGAAATGTAATTTTTCATTATCGTTAAGTTTATCTAAAATGTATTTCCTCACTTTTCCCTTCAATTTCATTTTCTTCTTCAGCATTTTCTTTCATACTGTCTTTTATTTGTAGCTTTCCTTCTAAATACATATCTATAAATTTAGAATACGCATTTGCTTCATCGAAAATTGGAGGTACTTCAATTTCAGCGTAAAGATTACAATTACCACAAGTAATCTGAGCAATGTTATTTTCTATTTTTATGCTTATTGCCACTTTACCACATCTAGGACATTCAAAAGTTTTAGGTATTTTTGGCTTTACTTTTACAATTTTTACTTTCTTACGTCTTCTTCCACCCATTCTTCTCACTTTTCCTAAATTTTATTTACTTTTTCCCCTTCTTAGTATAAATGCCTTTTGTGTTTGTTCTTTTTATTGGGAATTCGATAAATATAATATAAATAATTATAAATAATAATAATAGTATAGTTGTAGTAAATATTAATTGTACATCATTCACGGATACTCTCCATCTTGCTTAGTATTCTTCTTAGTTTTAAAGATTTATCATAAGCGTATATGTCAATTAATATTTCTCTTATTTCATCAATAGATAGCACAATTTTCTTTATTTCATCGGATTCTAATGCAAACTTTAACCCTAGTATGTGATAACAATACTTATATTTTTTCCTAAAAATTACATTGTAAAGATACGAAGGACAAGTGCAAGAGTTACTATTTAGAATATAGTCATATTTATTTCCAATATAAACAAAGATTGAAATATTATTATTAGGTTCAATTATATTTATAAATCTCTTCTCTTTTACTACTTTTTTTGCCTTATATACTAAGTATCGGTTATCATGTTCTAACTTCATTATCTAAAAATATTTAACGTGTAAGTTTATAATCCCTTTATCATTATACCTTACTACGTTTAATCGCTGTAGTTTATTATGCAAAGACCCATTGCCAATCTGATCTTCTTCCCGTCTTGAAAAGCCAGATTCTCCACGTTTGCTTTAAAAATTGAGACTATCAGAAATTCTCCCATCCTACAAAGATTAATAATTATGACTTTATCTCTATCAGCGTCAAAACCGCACTTTTATATCTCATAACATGATGCTCATTCTCTTTCTTTAGCTTACCAGATTTTTGACAAGTTGATGGGATTCTTTAGGATTTATTTTTGAAAAGGAACTCAGATTTTTATACTCCTATTCAATCCAATCGCCTATAGCCTAATGAGAATCGCCTATAATTCCTCCCCAATTTCCTTGAATTTAAATTAGTTAAATCTTCTACAATAGCTTTTACAAAAGATTATATAAGCAATTGATAAGGAATTTCCTATTTCTCTAAAAGTTTGACTACGTCAGTATTAGTGGCAAGTGTCGTTCTAAAAGTCTTAAGGTTACCTTTACTCATTAGTAGTGAGTTAAGGAAAGGAAAAAGGTTTAAAACCTTTTTGCTGTCTACTTTAAAGAGCGATAACTTTCAGTTGTAATTGGTATTAAGGCTCATAAAAATCATCTGTTCCATTAAAATCACAGATACTCTAATTTTATTTCATGAAATGTTAAGTAAGTTGAATTTAATGTCTAATTGTAACGAATTGTTTTATTTGGGTAATAATTTCCTAAATCTCGCCTATTTATTAATAAAATTTTATGGGCCCGCAGGGATTTGAACCCTGGACCTTCGCCGCGTCAGGGCGACGTCCTAACCAGGCTAGACGACGGGCCCTTATTATCACATTAATTATTAATCTCTTTTAAACTTTACCGTTTTCTATCCTAGGTTTTCTAGGACGGACTGGGCTTCAACCTTATCGTTCATCGTAGTTACTAACCACTCCAAGCAAGGGTCATGAACCCCCTTCGAGCCCAACAGCATAAGGCTCACATCTAGTTTTTTAGTTATATTCCACGCTCCTATCACATCCCTATCGTGTGAAAAACCACACACTTGATAATCCTAGGGTGCCAGCCTCTCCTCTGGGCATTGCCCGTCATGAGATTTAGGCTGGAACCACACCTAGGGCATGTCTTAGATGTATTCTTTGGGTCTACAAATTCTACTTTTACACCGTATTCTAGCGCTTTCTCCACAATCTGTTTCTGGATTCCTCTGATTGCTGATTGTTTAATTCTATGAGCATCCAGTGATTTTATACCATTCTTCTTCACTGCTATGTCTTGGAACCCCTTGGGAAGCTTCTCCAACATAATAATAGCATTCTCTTTCTTAGCTATCTTTGCTATAATAGATGCAATCTTGTTCTTTAGATCTTTTTTAACATTCTTCTCTCGTAACTTTCTTAAAGCTACCTTGAGAGATCTAAGGGTATGTGCGTGCTTTTCATGAATAGCTTTACCTCCTATATGCATAGGCTGGTTCTCAAATGGTTTGAATTACTCACACGAGCATATACGACTGCTCTGAGGAGTTTAGCCTCCTTAAATTCCTCAACTGGTTGACCAAGAAGCCTCTTACTCTCACTCTCGGGATCCTCCACTTGCCGTAAAGATTAACAGCCTTAATTCTTCCCTCACTAATCACCTCCTCAAAGTCCTATTTGTTACTTCCTAGAATCCTACAAGCCTCCGTAGTAGTGTAATGCTTCTCCAATAGTCCTACATTAAGATAAATAATCCTAAAAAACCCTTAAAACTTGACGCATCAAAACAGTGTCAAACCCTCAACTACTGTTAAATATTTGCATAAAAAGAATGAAGCTAGACTTATAGCTCCTAATTCTGGTACTTCTTCTAGAACTTTAACATGTTCTCCTAAACTCTGTTCAATTTTATTAAATCCACTACCTTCCAACCCGGAAAACACTACGAGTATTTTTTTATATTTTTCTAATTTAAGAAAATCAAGTGGTTTTTCGGCATATTGGGAAATTAGTAGAGTTATATCTGGTTGAAGCAATTCTATAGCGTCTTTAAGTTCTGGTAATACTAAGAATGGCTTATTTAGTTTAAAAGCAATTTTGTTTACTTCAGGAATTCCAGACTGTGCAGCTGTTCCGCCAGCTTTCGTTATAATTAGATACTTTATATACTTTATATTAAATGCTAGTTTAGAGAAATCTATCAGTTTTTGGCTACTAGTTATATTATGAAGGCCCAAATATAGTTCTCTCATTTAAAATACCTACAATTTCTTTTGCTATAAAAGTAGATAAGACTATTGGAACAGATTCTCCTACTTGATTATACTGGTCATCCTTACTTCCTAAAAATATATGGTCATCCGGATAACTCATTAGTCTAGCTTGCTCTCTAACAGTTAAGAATCTATCGTGAAATGGATGTATAAATCTGGAGTTTCCTAACACTGTAGGAGCTATATCATAAGGATTAAGCCTAATATAAAGTGGTATATTCTTATCTTCACTACCTTTGTACATAGTTAGATATTCTTCAAATTTAATTTTCGATATCTCAGAGATTTTCTTCTCACTTAATTCACTTATTTCATTATTTGGTACATCTGTTCTATTATCTAGATCATATATTGCTTCATATACTGTTATTTTTCTGTAAATTTTTATATTATGTAAGGGTATATTTGATATAAATACTCTGGTACGTCTAGATGGGTTTCCGTAATCTTCTGCGCGAAGAATATTAAAGTAAATTTTATCATAGCCCGCTTTTTTAAATTCGTTTAATAATGCTTCTCTTAAAGAGGGAGATTCTATAATTGCTGGGACATTCTCCATTACAAATATTTTTGGCCTAATTTCATCAATAATTCTAATAAATTCTAAAGTTAAAGTTCCTCTTTCATCGAGATATAGTCTTTCGATAGGCTCTTTCATGCGTAAAGGATTTGCAGCGGTAAATGGTTCACAAGGCGGACTTCCAATAACTATATCTATCTTATTTCCTACTAGTTTCAATATTTCATATCCAGTAATGTTTCTTATATCATCTTCTATTACTATTGTATCTGGAAAATTTACAGAGTATGTCCTTGCTGCTGAATGATTTATATCTATGGCTAATGCAATCTTTATTGGTGTGGTTTTAAAGCCTAATGAAAATCCGCCTGCCCCCGAAAACAAATCAACTAACTTTATTTGATCCAAGCTTTGTCTCCTTTTCTATCTCTTCTTCTATTTGCCTTATTTTTTGTTCTAAGAAAGTTCTAATTTTTTCTGAATCATAATATGATAGTTGAGAACCACATTTAGGGCATTTGAACTCGTTTTCAAACGCTTCCTCGAAAGGATATCTGGTGTTATCTTGGGGGCATATAAAGAAAGTGTTATTTTTCTCATATTCTAGCCTAACTCTTAATCTTTCTAATATTATTCTTTTTCTATTTAGAAGTATTTCATTAAGTTGTTCTATGTTTGGTTTCCAATAATAGATAAACCAACCACTATCTTTGTCTCTAGTTTTTCTATAGCTTACAAATCCTTGCTCTTCTAATAAATTCAATTTTTTCCTTACATCATTTACTTTTTCATTAAGCTTATTAGCTATCTCGTCATCAGTCATCTCTGTTCCTTTTTCCAGTAGAACTTTTAGGACATCTACTACCTCATCACCTAGAAGGCTTTTAGCCAAATTTATAAATAAATCTTCAGCATTAACCATTCCTCACCACTTTTTTTCCTCTTTCTTGGGGTATTATCTTTATTTTTGCATCTCTAAATTCCATATATAGCTCCCGCCCCTTATAAATTCTATCTAAAAAAATTGCTAAAGCCGCTACTTCAGAGTGGGGTTGATTAGATATTGCAATATTATAATCTGAATTGTGGTAATACCAGCCTTCTACTTTCTCTGATCCAACAACTATTAGTAACGGAAATCTGATTTTTGTGTCTAGGTCCTCTTCAATATTTCTAATGTTTATTCCGTACATTGTTAGATGAACAACAGTTCCATTTGCTTTTCTCCAATTTTCAACAAGCTTTTTACCGTCTTGTATTTCTTTTATGATAAAATACGAAAATCCCCCCCAACTATTTAATATTTTTAAGACCGAGTTTACTACGTTCTTATCATTACCTTCAATATATATGCCTTTAGCTCCAAATGCCCTAGCAACGAGCGCAACGTGTGTAGTAACTCTTTTATCTCTACCAGGTCTATGGCCTAATCTCAAAACATAAATATCTTTCAGGTTGGCTATATAATCTTCACTCTGTTCTAAAGAGCCGATGTTCTCAGGTTTAGTTTGTGAATTCATGGTTCATCTATTAAAAGTCTGAGCTTTCAGTTGTAATTATTTGATATATCCTATTCATCAGTAATTCAAGATTAATTCGCTTTAAGGCTGATATTGGTATTATATCATATATCGGAGAATATAATGAATTAGCAGTTTCTTTAATTATATTTATTTTTTTATGAAGATTACCATTTAGTTTATCAATTTTGTTTAAGGCTATAACTATTGGTTTTCCTGACACTCCTATTTCTCTTAAGATTTTAAAAGAAGATTGTAAGGAATCTACTAATAAACTTTCATAAAGTGTTGAATCTAGTACTAAAATTAAGATATCAGAATATTTGATTTCAGAAAGTGTTACAAAAAAGGCATCAATTATTTGTGGTGGAATTCCTCTAATAAATCCAACGGTATCGATGAGCATAATTTTTTTAGTGTCTAGTTTTATAGCATATCTTTTTGGCGACATGGTAGTAAATAATCTTGTATCAACTTTTTGTGACAGACCAGTAAGGGAGTTAAATAATGACGTCTTACCTGAATTAGTATATCCGATTATACTTACTGAAGGAATATTATTTACCTTGTTTTCATATATTCTTTTTTCATTGAAACGTTTAATATTCTCCAATTCTTTAGTAAGTTTGTTTATTCTCCTTTTATAGAATTTAATGAGTGATTCAACTCCATAAGTACCTGCACCTAGAGGGCCTTGCTGCTCACCTATTTTTAGATTAGTGTAAGTTTCCTTTATAATCGGTAGCTCATATTTTAATCTAGCTAATTCAATTTGCATTTTAGCTTCTTTAGAACCTGCGTGTAGCGCAAATATTTCTAAAAGCAATAATGCCTTATCTATAATTTCCTTATTTTTTAATTCTCTTCTAAGATTTATAAATTGCCTTGGTTTTACAAGATCAAATATTATTAAAGCTTTTGCTGAATGGTCTTCTTTAATTTTTTGTAGTTTGTCTAATTGTATATAAAATTTTGGATTAGGAGATTTAGGCACTTTATATATTTCCATTATATTATACTCGGCCCCTTCTGCAAGAGCTAACGCTTCGTCTCTATAATCATCAGAGACAAATAGTATAGTTTTTTTCACTTCTTATCCTCTCTTACATTTACCACATCTCCTAAGGTTAACTCACTATCACTAAATTTACTATTACTTTCTTCACTCTCTACTGGTACTACTAGCTTTACGTTTAAGATTTTCTCTAACTGCTTAGCTTGAGATATTGTTGGCTTTAATCTTCCACTTTCAAATCTTTTAATTATATTTTCTGAAACTTTTAATTTCTGTGCTAATTCTTGCTGGTTCATACCTAGCATTTCTCTAGCGTTTTTAATAATCTTATAATAATCATCGACAATTTCTAATTCAACATTATCTAATTTCTGTTGTTTTTTCTGAATATTTTTATCTTTAATTTTTTTAGGAATACTATTTATTATAACAGCATGTTTTTTTATTTTATTGTAACAAGAATTACATACAGTAATAATTGAGCCTTCATAAGACACAGTTATACCTTTATCTCCAATTTGAGCCCCACATAATTCACAGTATTCTTTAACATTGGCTTGCATATAATTACCTATTGTTAATACTTATATTAAACGTTTTTAGTCTACTATCTATAAATATATATATGAGATAAGTTGTCTGGAGATTTTGAGACATTAAGAGATTCTGGTTCATCTGATGATAATCAATTAGTAAGATTATTAGAGGAGAAAATAAAATCTTTACAAATAGAAATCGAAAATTTAAGAAAGGAATTAAATTATTATAAGGCAGAAATGGACAAAATGCTAAGTCCTCCACTTATTGAGGCTACGGTACTTGATGTATTACCTGATGGAAGAATATTAGTAAGAAGTTCGTCAGGTCCTAATCTTATAGTAAATGTTGCAAGTCACATAGATCAGAGTCTAATAAAGCCAGGAAGATCAGTAGCCTTAAATCAAAGAGGATCCACTATTTTAGAGGTTCTTCCACAGAAGGAGGACCCAATTATAAAATCTATGGAGATTACTGAGAAGCCTAACATACACTATTCTGATATAGGAGGACTTAATGAGCAAATAAGAGAATTAAAAGAAGTTATAGAATTACCTTTAAAGAAACCAGAGATTTTTAGAGAACTTGGGATAGAGCCACCAAAAGGCGTATTACTCTATGGTCCTCCAGGGACTGGTAAAACTTTGCTTGCAAAAGCTGTTGCTGCTGAAAGTAATGCAACCTTTATACATGTGGTAGCTTCCGAATTTGCACAGAAATTTGTAGGAGAAGGAGCCAGGATAGTTAGAGACGTTTTCGAGATGGCTAAGAGGAAAGCCCCAGCAATAATATTTATAGATGAGATTGATGCAATAGGTGCTAAAAGATTGGACATAGGCACTAGTGGAGAAAGAGAAATTCAGAGAACCTTGATGCAATTACTAGCTGAGCTTGATGGCTTTAATCCGTTGGACAATGTTAAGGTAATAGCGGCTACAAATAGAATTGATATACTAGATCCTGCATTATTAAGACCAGGGAGATTTGATAGGATAATTGAAGTACCTTTACCTGATTTTAAGGCCAGGGTAGAGATATTTAATATATATTTAGGGAGGATGAGAGTCTCTAAGGATATAGATGTTAATGTATTAG
Organism: Saccharolobus sp.; assembly: GCA_038734615.1. Lineage (GTDB taxonomy): Archaea > Thermoproteota > Thermoprotei_A > Sulfolobales > Sulfolobaceae > Saccharolobus. Next base: position 14,761 of record JAVYOH010000005.1, read on the forward strand.
CATACTTTTCAGATGGTTTTAGTGGCGCAGACATAAAAAATGTATGTGTTGAAGCTGGGTACATCGCAATAAGAGAGAATAGAAATATTATTATAATGGAGGACCTGATAGAGGCGATAAATAAGATTAAAAATAAAAGGAAAAAGGTTGAAAATATACAAGAGAGGCGGGAGAAATATAGTTAACTATTCAAAATTTTTAAGTAGCCCTTATAGGGCTACTTATAACGAGATAGAAACGTTAAAGCAAATAGCTGACTACCAATTTGGCTATGATATAGCAGAACAATTATTTCCTAATAACTTAAACTTTCTTATACAAAGGTCTTTAAATACAAGGAAAATTAGAAACATATTAACAGAAAAAAGTGAAATATATTTGGTATTAAGAGCCCAAGATATGCTTTTCTCCATTACGCCAATTTCTGCTAAAGTAATTAAAGATAATACTAAATCACCTAGATATAGGGTAATCATACCATCTACCATTGAAAAATTTATAAGAGAAGGTAGAAATGTCTTTGCTAAACATGTAATAGCAGTAGATAGTTCAATAAGAAGTGGAGATGAAGTGATAATAGTTAATGAGAATGATAAACTTATAGCATTAGGAAAAGCTAAATTATCTGGTGAGGAAATGTTAGAATATAAAAAGGGTGTTGCAGTTTATGTAAAGCGAGGTGTAAATGATGAATAATGCAAAAATAATAGTGAAAAAGGATTTACAAGAGTTAAAAGGTGCAACCTTTGTTACGGGATTTAGGACTATAGGCGAAGTAGGATATCTAGCTACTAGACATTTAGCCTTAAAGAGAAATATGGAAAGAATAGGTTATGTAACAACACGATATTATAGAGATGTTACTTTTCTAGATAATTATGGACTTGCGACACCATTTGACATTTTTTATGATAAAGAAAAGCATATAATACTATTGCTAAATCATATTTTACCTTTTCAACGTGAATGGAACGAATTTGCTTCTGCAATAATTAAATGGGTAAAAGGACTTTCAGTAGATAGTATAATTTTGATAGGTGCTTTAGATAAAAGATACAAAAATGGAAATGAGAATTTAAAGTGGCTTAAGACTTCTAAGTGTAAGATGAATTTAGATTATCCACAATTAGATAAGCAATTACTTATGGTAGGTCCATTAGCTCTCTTTACTTTACACTCAGAAATAGAGGACTTGCCTGCACTAATATTATTACCATATGCGGATCGCGAGAGAACTGACCCTGGTGCTGCTGCAGTAGTTATAGAAACTCTAAATAAGATACTTGAATTAAACGTAGATACTAAAGAGTTATATGAAGAGGCTAAAAGAATTGAGGAAGATTTACAAAAACAAATGGAGTTACTTCAAAAAGAATTATCCAGAGGAGGAACTGATAGAGTCTATATGTAAGTATAAATTTTCACATTCTCTTAGTTCTATAGAACGATAATTATTATTTGTTATAAATTTTATAATCTTATTCTTCATATCGTTGATAACTATTTCGTTAACTTCTTTAGGCATTTCAAATTGCGATAATGGATATGAGTTAGAAATATTTAATGGTACTAGTCCAAAGAATGGTAAGGCTAAAAATATTTCTGCATCTATTTCTGTTAGTTCTTTCATTATTTTCTCCTTAAGATCATATATACTTTCATAATTTTTCGAATTATAGCAGTATATTATAGCCTTTTGTTTCCTTTTAGAGTATCTATCTAAATATTGTTTATATCTTAATATTTCTGGTCGATAAAGTGATGATTCATCAAATAGAAATATACCCTTAGGATTACCTTTTATTCTAGGATCATATTTTTCTAGATAGTCTTTATATTTTAAAAGAGTCTTAAAGGCTGTATATGTAGCAGGATGTGAATATGCTTTTTCTTGTAAATATTCAAATAATCTACCTTCTTTTATGGCTTGTTTAGTAGCCTTTATTTCTTCTAATATTGCATATAGATTATGAATAGCGAGAAGTTTTGTTCGTTCTTTTTTGCTCATTAAAAGTAAATCTTTAGGCGTATATTTAGAACATATTGGGCATGAACATGGGAAGTATTCTAGTTCTTCTAGCTTATATACACGGGATCTCGTAATATATCTACCATCTCTTGCATAGATTATGTATGAAGCTGAGTCAAAGGTGTCTACTCCTAATGCGACTGCGAAAGGAATTATATGAGGCAATCCTCCACCAAATAAATGAAACGGTATTCCTCTTTTTATAGAAGATTTGGCTATGCGAATCATTTCTATTATTGTATCATATTTATAGCGTTCTAAGAGCACTGTTGGACTTCCAAGAGCTGCTATTTTATATATTTCATCAAAATTATTTAGTTGTTTAGCGGAATATTCTACTAAATCTGTAAATTTTCCACCTTGGATAGGATAGACCCAGATAATGTTGTTGGGATTGTTTTTAATTATATTGCTTGCCTCTTTTACTCTTTCTATTGTTTGCTCTACTGTATGTCTAGCAATTTCATAATCATCCGTATTTCCGGTTGGTATGTCTAGTATAACTGCAATATCTGGTCCTATTTTAGTTTGATAATTAATTATTTCCAGGTTGGATACTTCTATGTTTCCATACTCCAAGATCTGATAAGCTCCAGAATCTGTCATTATTATAAAATCATCTGCATTTAGTTCTCTATGAATATTTTCTCTTACCAGATTATTTTTATAGAGAATAAAGGCATTTGTTATAAAATTCTTTAATCCCAAATTTTTTAGATCAATAATTCTTACATCATCTCTTAATATGTTAATTACTGGAAAAAAAGCGGGTGTCTCTAGTTTTCCATGAGCTGTCTCTAAAATTCCTATTCTACCTGCCAAATCTTCATGTTTAACTTCAAATATGGTCATAGACCTAATTCCTTTTTTCTTTTGTTAAGGTAGTCATTATATATATCATATATCCTTTGTGCCATAGGTCCACTTCCTTCTACTCCATTTTGCGATACCTTAATTCGTTCTAAGATTGTTACTACTCCAGTTTCCTCATATACTTTTATATCACCTGGTCTTAAGTTTAGGGATCTTTCTACAATTTCCGCAAATTCTCTAGGTTCGAATAATGGCGGATTCTTTACTATCATCTCTGATATAAGATTTCCGTTTATTATTAATTTGTAATAAATGTTATTATTTTCATCTTTTACATTTGTTAAACTTATAATGAATGGAGTTAGTTCATATGCGTAAAGTTGTCCTATGTACGTTTTTCCATTTACTGTTTTTACGATAACTACTTTGTCTATTAAGTTATTTAGATCACTATACACTCTTCTTCCGCTACTCATATTCATTCCCCAATAACGTTAATAATTAAAACTTAAATAGTAATATGATGGAATCTAGAGCACAAGAAAATATATTAGAGTGTGAAGTTAATAGCATACAAAAAGGTAGTCTAAAAAATCTCTTAATAGTTAATTTATATTGTGGTAATATTGGGATAGATTTTGATATTATTGATCATATTAACATATTTCATGAAAAAGAAAAAGTAAATGTAATATTATCTAAGGATAAGCCTAGATATACCTCTGAGGATTTTTGTGCACATGGTTATGTAGTTACTGAAATTAAAGATAAAATGTCACCTAAGCATAAAACTATAATCTCACTATTCGGATTGCTAGTAAGAATAATGAGTGAGAAAGAAAGTATACTTGATTTGTTTAAAATAAATATTATGGATCATATATATTTTTGTGTAAGAAAAGTAAAATAGGGACTAATATGGTATAAACATACTTTTCAAGGTCCCATTTTTATCTAATGCTATTATGTCTATACCGTCTCCTGAAGTAACATCTCTCTCAATAGATGCTCTCATGGCTTTAGTTGCAAGTTGTACTGTAGAATCTAAATCCATTTTTGGATTATATTCTGCTTCTAATACACCTATTGCGACCCTAGCTCCGGAACCTACTGCGGCATAACTATCTTCAATTAAGGAACCTATAGGGTCTAAAACATATAGTTGAGGACCATTATTGTCTATTCCGCCAAACAATATTTCTGATATAAATGGCATAATTTTGTATTGATATAATATCACTGATAATAATTTAGCAGCAGCGCGTACAGATATAGGCCTACCAGTAGACATTTCATAATATTTTATTTGTACATTCATAACTCTAGTTAAAGTCTGAAG
>JAVYOH010000005.1:19351-28990 GCA_038734615.1 Saccharolobus sp.
CGCAAAATATTTGCAATATTTATTGCTTGTGGTATTAGTTCGTCTGACATAACAATAATAACTATATTTGTTACTTCGTTATTTTTCATTATTTTGGTTACTAGCAATGTTCTCTCTACTCCTATTGCAAAACCTATCGCTGGGGCAGGCAACCCACCATATATTTCGATAAGTCTATCATATCTGCCTCCTCCTGCTATACTAAATGGCACAGAAGGATGAAGTACTTCAAATATGAGCCTAGTATAATAAGCAAGCCCTCTTACAAATCCCAAGTCGATTTTAAAGTTAATATTTAGTCGTGAAAGTATATTTGCTATCTTTAATAAATACAGTATTTCGTCTTTAATATTCAGCTTTATAAAATCTTTCTCTTCAATTAATTCTTTTAAGTCATTTGTAGTCAGATTCTTCTTATCTAGCAATTTGCGTATAGATTCTGTTACGTCATTACTATCGATTTTCTTACTTATAATATTTATTGCTTCATCAATTTTGTTCTTATCTATTAAATGTAAAATATGTTCTTGCATATTCTCATCTATATTATAATCATTCATAATTTTTCTAAATATACCAATATTGTTTATTTTTATTATTATTGAGTTAGAAAGATTAAGCCTATGATAAAAATTATAGAGTAGATCTAAGATTTCTATATCAGAAAAAACGGAAGAATCTCCTATTAGTTCAACTCCAGCTTGTCTAAATTCCCTATATCTTCCATATTGTGGCTCATCATATCTATATACTGTTCCAAAATAGAATAGCCTTACTGGTTTAGGTAAAGATTGTAAATATTGGATATATGCCCTAGCCACACTAGGTGTAATTTCAGGCCTTAGCGCTAATTCTCTATTTGCCTTATCTTTAAATACATACATAGTCTGTTTCAACTCTTCTCCTCCTTTTAGCGCGAATAGTCTGAATTCCTCTACTATTGGTGATATTATCTCCATATATCCATATTTTAGAACTAAATTTCTAAAAACTGACTCTATATATCTGATTTTTTCTGCGTCTTCGCCAATGTAATCCCTCATTCCCCTTACTAACTCAAATGCCACCATTTTTACCTCACCTTATCATTTTTATTTCTGATAAGCCATAGTATGTCACATCGCCATATTTATCTACTATAGAAAGATAAAGTTCAGTATTCATTAGTTTAGATTGTTGTAGCTTATTAAGAATTTGTTTAAAGTTTATTTTTTCATTTTCATCAATAATGAAAACTAGTGCAATATATTTTCCATTTTCTTTATCCTTTATGATTAATGTATTGTTATCTATCCCATTTATTGCAATTCTTCCTCTTTGCTTTAAGTCTATATAAGCATCTATTTTGCTCCAGTCTACAGAATATATTAAGTCGCTTGTGATCTCTTTTAATGAGCTTAATGCCTCATATATTTGAGTTAAGATATTTTCATTACTCTCAGTCATTATAGTCACTTTATCTAAACTAACTATATCCATCATAAAAGCTCTTTTATAAATGATATAATGAAGTGCCAAGTGTGTGGATCAACCGAAATAGTTTGGAATGAAGAGAAAGGAGAGATAGTATGCAGCAATTGTGGAGTAGTTATTGATAGTATATATTATGACTCAGTAGACAGATTTTCAGTGAATGAAATAGTTATTGATAATAATTTATACTTTAATGATATAAAAATAAAAAATCTTCGTATTAGAGAATTTTTTAATAATAATACATTAAATAAAAGTATTGATGAATATGAAATAATATTAAAGACAATGTTACTCGATAAGCAGTATAGGATTATATATGATCTATTACTTAATGAAGGAATTTTAAGCGGCATAAGGACAAAAACTAAGGTGGGTATTCTTATTTATATAAGATACGTCTATAATAACAAATACCGTGAAATATTAAAAAAATTAAAAATAGATTATAAGCTTATAAAGAATACTATTAGAAAACTTGGGAGTCACAAGTTTATGTTATTACTAGATAAAATTAATGAAGAGTTAGATGAGAGCTGATATAAGCAAAATTTTTATATAAGCTTTTTTTAAGAAGAAGTGGAAGGTGTGTAAAAATGGCTACAGCTACAGTCGCAACTACACCCGAAGGTATTCCCGTTATAATTTTAAAAGAGGGATCAAGTAGAACTTATGGTAAAGAGGCTTTAAGGGCTAATATTGCCGCTGTAAAAGCAATAGAAGAGGCTTTAAAGAGTACCTATGGCCCACGTGGGATGGATAAAATGCTCGTTGATAGTCTAGGTGATATTACAATAACTAATGATGGTGCAACTATACTTGACAAGATGGACTTACAGCATCCTACTGGTAAGCTATTGGTGCAAATTGCCAAGGGTCAAGACGAGGAAACAGCAGATGGCACAAAAACCGCTGTAATTTTAGCTGGAGAATTGGCTAAGAAAGCGGAAGATTTACTTTATAAAGAAATTCATCCGACTATAATAGTTAGCGGATATAAAAAAGCAGAAGAAGTAGCTCTAACTACAATTCAAGATATTGCTCAACAAGTTTCGATAAATGATACAGATGTACTTAGAAAGGTAGCTATAACGTCTTTAGGCAGTAAAGCTGTAGCGGGAGCAAGAGAATACTTAGCTGATCTAGTAGTTAAGGCAGTAACTCAAGTTGCTGAATTAAGAGGAGATAAATGGTATGTTGATCTAGATAACATACAAATAGTAAAGAAGCATGGTGGGAGTATTAATGATACACAGTTAGTATATGGTGTTATAGTAGACAAGGAGGTTGTGCACCCTGGTATGCCAAAGAGAGTAGAAAATGCTAAGATAGCACTACTTGATGCAGCATTAGAAGTAGAGAAGCCAGAGTTAGATGCGGAAATTAGGATCAATGACCCAACTCAGATGCAGAGATTCTTAGAGGAAGAGGAAAACATATTAAAGGAAAAAGTTGACAAAATAGTTGCAAGTGGTGCTAATGTCGTAATTTGTCAAAAAGGAATTGATGAGGTTGCACAACACTATTTAGCTAAGAAGGGTATTTTAGCTGTGAGAAGGGCTAAGAAGAGTGATCTAGAGAAATTAGCTAGAGCAACTGGTGGAAGGGTAGTATCTAATATTGATGAGCTTACTGCCCAAGATTTAGGATATGCTGCTCTAGTCGAAGAAAGAAAGATTGGAGAGGATAAGATGGTATTTATAGAAGGCGCAAAGAATCCTAAGTCTGTTAGTCTATTAATTAGAGGAGGTTTGGAGAGAGTAGTTGATGAGACTGAGAGAGCATTGAGAGATGCGTTAGGAACTGTTGCTGATGTAGTTAAAGATGGTAGAGCAGTGGCAGGCGGTGGAGCTGTAGAAATAGAAATAGCAAGAAGATTAAGAAAGTACGCTCCTCAAGTCGGTGGAAAAGAACAATTGGCAATTGAAGCCTATGCTACTGCAATTGAAAGCCTTGTTATGATATTAGGGGAGAATGCTGGTCTAGATCCAATAGACAAACTAATGCAATTAAGGAGTTCTCATGAGAGTGAGGCCAATAAATGGTATGGACTAAACCTATTTACGGGTAATATTGAAGATATGTGGAAATTAGGTGTAATAGAACCAGCAGTAGTAAAGATGAATGCAATTAAGGCAGCAACAGAAGCTATATCTTTAGTTTTAAGAATAGACGATATAGTTGCTGCTGGAAAGAAGGGAGGCGAATCCGGAGGATCAAAGAAAGATGAAGGTAAGAAGAAAGAAGAGTCATCAGAAGACTAAATTTTTTTAATTTTAACTATTATTGGAATCTTCAATTTAGGTGTACTTACTATTGCTTCTCCTACGTCTAACTTATCTAAGCTTTGGGCTAATCTATCATCTAGTGATAGAGTATCTCTTATAGCTTTCTTATCTATATCAGACTTTATGGAATGAACTATTTTTATGTTAGTGTTCTTTATAACAGTTTGAGATAATAAAGAAGGTGATTGTGTGATAAAACATAAACCTATATTATATTTTCTAATCTCAGATATAATTCTATCTAGAAATGAATTTATATTATTAGAGAAGTAATTATGAGCTTCATCTATAATAATTAACATTTTTTCTTTTGGTTTATATCGTATATAGGCTTCCGTAAGTAGTTTTATCAAAAACAAAGCATATAGTTTTCTAAGTTTAATATTAGATATTGAGCTGAGATTTATTATAGCAGATCTTGAAAAATATTTCAAAAACTGATTAACATCTATGATATTCTCATTATCAAATAATTTTGTAGCAGTATCACTAAACAATACAAAAATTTTTCTGAGCAATGCGTATTTAACATCTCTCATCCAATAAGAGCTATCTTCTATACTGCTTAGATTTTCAATTATCTGATTAATCGAGAATTTTTTAAATTTCTTTAGATTCAATAATACGACATACAATAAAAAACGCTGTGGATCAGTTAGCTCTAAAACATCTCCAATTATATCTACAATATCCTCAATATTAAAGTCAATTAGTTGAAGCGGATTAACTTTTAGCGGATTAGTGTCATCGTAAATCATAAGGTGGTCTTTAAGTACTTCTGTATATTCTCCATGCCAGTCAAATATTACCACTTTAATTTCTTTTGAGCTTAGTTGCTTAGCTATAACCATAGAAGTGTTAGTCTTTCCAGACCCTGTACTTCCAAAAATTCCTATATGTCTCGTAATGTCTTGCATTCTTATTCCAATCTTGGATTTTACAACTCCATTTGTAGCTTCTCCCAGTTCAATATCAAAATCCTCATTTACAATATTCGAATTAATTGGACTATCATATACTAATTCCGATACTGTAAGAAACGGATAATTTCCAAATGAGATTGGTGCAGGTATTAAGTCTTTAGAAGCATCAACTATTTTTAATTCTATATGAGGTGCAATAGCATTAGCAAGTATCTTGATGTTGTTTATCTCTTCTATGAACTCATTTAAATTAAAGTCTTTGCTATTTGCAGTAGTATATATCACTATAGAAGATCCTAGTTTTCCTTTTTCTATTGAAGTTAATAATAGGTATTTGAATTTTGATTCTTTTCTAACAATAGCGTTTATGAACTCCTTGAGTTCCTTATCAATATCTATCTTTGTATTTGGCTCTACTTTTCCTATTATTTTAAGAATTATGCCATAAATATTTCTATTTTCATAATTAACATTGAATATATTATTTTTAACATTGAATTTATCTATATTTAATTTAATTACTCTCTTGAATACATTTATCGTCACAGTAATTATAATTATTGGAATAATCATATATGCAAGATTTATCTTTATAAAGTTATGTAATAATAGAAATACGCCTAATATGATTACTAAAATAGGTAAGAGTAGTTTTTTATTCATTACTATACATATTAGCTTTTTACCTATAGTAAGCCAGCTGAAAGTAAAGCGTTTTTTGTTAACACTAATCTTTCTTTATTATCATGAATACTATATTTGCTAAAGGAGCTATGATCTTCATTACAACATTTTATTAAATACAAGGTATCTTTCCTGATATTTGAATCATTTATGAAATTTATGGCATCCTTTATTTGTTCAAATGGTGATAATAATACTAAAAAAAGTATATTTGGGTTTTTTATCTTTATATGCTTATCTTGATTGAAAAATAAGTAACAAGCTTGTCTTAATATACTTTCCTCGGGCAAAATGGATAAAACCTGTATTACGCAATTATTGTCGTATTTTATTAGATCTTTAAAATTTGCAAAATTTATTTTTAAAGTCTGTACAATCATTTTTACTATCCGCCATGATTAACTGGAATAATTTCTATGATATCGTTATCTTTAATATCAAGATTATCATATAGTTTCCAATCTTTTCCATTTATCAATATTATGATTCCGGGTTTTACTTCATTTTTATGATTTAATATATACTTTCCGTTATTATCAAGCTTTGACAAGATTTCAAAAATATTTTCTCCATCTAATTCTATCTCTTTTCGATTAAACTGAGTGATTAAAGGGCCTCTTAAGATTATTTTGGGCATTTCAAATCTCTTCTGGCATTTCCTCTCTTTCTTCAGCCTTTATAGTTTCTTTGTTTTTCATTATCTTATAATATCTTGTAAGATATCCTGCGATTCTATTTCTTACCTTTTTCGATTTTACTTCAATATACTTCTTTACCAATTCCTTATTTGTTTTATACTCATCTTTTATTTCATTTGGGTATTTATTATAAAGTTCTCTAACAATTCTTTTTATGTCTTTTGTGTATATATTGCCCATTTTTATCCACCTTAATCATGGGAACTCTCATGCGTATAAACACTTGGTTTAGTCTTATATATCTCTGTTTCCTTCTTAAATCTATTCTTAAGTTTCTCTATTACTAATGGTAAGGTTGTATATTCCATCTCCTGGGGCTCAAGCCTATGTGGCATAAATGGTCCATGCTTTCTAATATAGTCTGCTATTATTTGAGCAGTTCTTCTCACTTCATCAAATGCTGGGTCATCAAATAAATCTGTAGGCCCTATTAACCTTGAATTTTTAATATTAAAGCCTAATGCTACTAGTCTAGGAGGTCCATCAAATCTAGTAGCTCTAGCATCTTTTTGAGACACTGGCATAAGAGGTCCATAATGGCTTCCTCTCATCCAACCAGGTACTAAATAAGGCACCGTGAATGCTTCTAATACCTCTCCTAAAGCCGGAAGACCATGCTGAACTCTTATAATCATAACTGGGTCATCCTTACCTACATATTTTCCAGCTATAAGATTAAGCCTTTCCACGGATACTACTGAAGCTTGCAAATTATCTTGTTTCCTGTACACTCTTCTAACAATGTATCTGGCTGGTGTACCTATCAAAGCTAATAAATCATAGCTTTCTTCTGGCGTGTTTAAAATTATTGACTCCCCTTCATATACATCGAGAACTTCAAATTTGTAGCCCTCATGCATCGTAGGGTCTATTACTAGCCCTGCAGTATTAAAAGGATCTGCAAATATTTTATATAAAGGTAAGTTATATGCTCCCGGTTCAGTTTTATCTGCCATGAAAATTACTAATGGTTCAGCGGGTCTTTCTTCAAACTCTATTTCTGCTATTCCTGGACCCATACCTCTAAGGTTTCCAGAAAAAGAATCTGAAAGTAAGTCTTGTCCTGCAGCATATAAACCCAAATCTTTAGCTACTTTAGCAGCTTCTTTAAATGAGTTCCAAGCAACTTCATGAACCTTTGTATCAAGTTCTCCTCTATTATGTGTCATTATTAATTGTAGATCGTCTCCTACAAATGTAATATAATAATCTGTAATTATATTGTTTCTCTTAGCTTCTGCAAGAACTTTATTAGCTGCAGCTATGGTATCTGGATGAACTACATGATGTCCCGCCAGACTTCCAATATCTGCCTTAATCACACTAACTGTAGTTTTCATTGATTTATATGGTATTAAACAATACTAAAAAGCTTACTGAGACGAAGGTGCTACGGAATAATATTCCCCTTTTTCTTTTTGTAGTCTATCTAAGTAACTTCCTAACTTATTTACTCTTGGTCTTCCAGTATCTGCATCTCTCCTGAAAGTTATATATAATTGCTTAAGGAATTCATTCATACCTACTTTTAATGTTAAAGGTGAAGTAGCAAATCCAGATTTTTCGGGATCTCCTTTAAACACTATTATTCTATCTGCAATATAGTCATGGATTGAAATATCATGATCCACAACAAAGCTAACAGCTTTTCTCTCTCTCGTAACTCTCTTTATTGCTTTTGAAACTACATATCTTTCCTCTACATCTAAATACGAAGAAGGTTCATCTAATACATATAAATCGGCTTCTTTAGCCAGAGTAGAAGCAACATATAGCTTCTGTAATTCTCCTCCACTTAGGTCACTTACATTTGTTTCAAATAATCTATGTAAACCAAGTCTTTTTATAACCTCCTCAAAGAACCATGAAGACGTAGATAATATATCTTTACTTACATGCTCTAAATACTGTTGTACAGTACCATCAAAATTTGGCACTATACGCTGAGGTTTATATGATAGTACTAATTTTTCTGGATATACCTCACCACTATCAGCCTTAATTTCTCCTACTAATATTCTAGCAAATGTAGTCTTACCTATACCATTAGGTCCAACTATACCTATTACTTCTCCCTCTTTTGCATCTCCCTCATTTACAACTAGCTCAAATCCTTCAAACTTCTTACTTATAGTAGTCCATTTCATTTTAACTTTCATTTCTTTAGACAAATCTGAATCTGTTAGCTCTTTTAGCATGAATCGTATTTCATCTGATCTTATTTTCATATTTTCAGCTGGCAGATATCCCTTTAAGAAGTTATTAATACCAGCCCTAGCTGAATAAGCCTTAGATACTCTCCCATATACTGAACTCTCGCCGTAAATTATATGTACTAAATCTGTGAGGTAATCCATTACTATTAGATCATGGTCAACAATTACTACGTACTTATTTTTTAACATCTCCCTAATAGCCTTAGCCATGTTTATTCTCTCTCTCACATCTAGATATGATGAAGGCTCATCGAAGATATAAACATCAGCTTCTCGAAGTAGAGAAGCAGCAATTAATAGTTTCTGTAAATCTCCACCAGAAATTACCCTACAATCCTTGTTCCAAAAACCATTCATATTAAGAAGCTCTCTTACCTCATCTATTTTTCCTCTTTCATCTACTTTAGCTAAAATCTGATTCACAGTACCTTTAAGAAACTTACTTGCATATTCTACATATTGAATTTTATGAACAATTTTTAATTTTTCATTATAAAGTCTGATGAAATAATTATATATTTCTTTACCTTTAAATCTAGCTAAAACGTCATCCTTTGACACTTTACTATTAGGATCTCCAAAATTAGGTATTAATTCTCCCGCTAAAATCTTTAAAACAGTAGTTTTTCCAACACCGTTTTTACCTAAAATACCTACTATCTCGTTATTTCTTGGCGTAGGTAAGCCAAATAGTTTAAAACCGTTTACCCTATACCTATGTATAACTTCTCCACCTATTTCATCAGCTAAGTTAACAATGGAGATTGCCTCATACGGACATTTCTTTACACATATTCCACAACCTATGCAAGTTTCCTCATAAATTATTGGTTTACCTTTAGTAATATTAGATAGTTCTATTGCCTTGCCTCCTGATCTATCAACAGGACAGAAATTTATACATTCCAAATTACACTTATCTGGCTTACAATAATCATAGTTTATAACAGCAACTCTCGTAGACAATCACCTAAACATAAATTATAAAAACTAGGAAAAAATATCTTATTTTTTTACCACTCTTCCTCTTCCAATAAGTCTTCTTCTTCCCAATCCTCATCCAATTCTTCTTCCCAATCCTCCTCAAATTCCTCTTCAAATATCATTTATTGCACCATTCTAACCTCATAATAAGCAATAATTATTTTTTTCTATCTACACGATCATTGAAATTAAGCTTGATTTTTAGAAGGCAAGAGCGAGTAGTCTTAATATCTAATTAGAATTAGTTGTCATAGGAATAAATCAAATAAAATTGATAAATTATAACTGAAATATATAAAATATAAATTATAATAGTAAAGTTTATTAATATAAATTTTTGTATAGATGGTAAAAGTTAATATAGAAATAGACT
>JAVYOH010000005.1:29701-56746 GCA_038734615.1 Saccharolobus sp.
ATTGACCCTTTAGTTTCTGGAATTAGAAACCATGTTATGATACATGAGAAAAATGCTATCATAGAATACACCACTAGCAGCAAACCTAATCCATAATGAGCTAATAGTAATGGGAACGTTGTTATACTGAAAGCTGCAGCAAATCTATCCACAGCTACACTGATGGCTTGTCCAGTTCCTCTAACCTTAGTTGGTACTAATTCTGGGACTAACATGGCAGATCCTATGATTGATGCTGGTCCTATTGCAGCTGATAGATAATTTAATAAGTAGAACATAAAGCCTAACAATGCAGCATTTCCCGTTAAACTCTCTGCTGCATCTAATGCATTAACTATATGAAAATTGAATCCAAAAAGTTGAGGTATAAGTAAAAGCATAGAATACATCAGAAGCCAGAAAGCTACACCGGCATAACCAATTACTATTAGTGGCTTTCTGCCTACTTTATCAACTAGATACATACTTATTATCTGTCCAGGCAATCCTGCTAAAAGTTGGGCTGCTAAAGTAAACGTAATTGGCGTTAAACCTAGATTTTCAGATATTGTAATAGGACCATATATTGCGAATGTTGAGGAATACATATCATATAATAGCCATAATACTGATGACAATATTACTAGATATATTGATGTTTTAAATCTTTCAGCAAATGATAAATTATCTATCTTTATTATAACTTTTCTTTTAATCTCTTTTTCTAACTTCTTTAGCTCTTCATTTTTAGGCTTAACTCTCGTTAAAAATTTATACGTTTCAGGAATTTTTCGTCTTAAATAAAATACAGCAATTGCTGGCACAATTCCCATCAATAATACAACCTTCCATATAATTTTTGGAGGCAAGTTCATAAATATCACGAGCTGTTCCACTAATGCTGCAGCAACTGCACCTAGACCCCACAAAACGGCGAAAGTTAATATCATCCTTTTTCCTCTATTTTTTGGATTAGAATTTTCAGCAGTAATTATAGGTGAAAGTACATAGTCAGCACCTATTCCTAAACCTAGTATAATCCTTGCAATTATCAATTCAATATAACTATTAGAAATTGCTTGGAATATTATCCCAACTGACATTAAAGTTACATCTAAACCATATATTACTTTTCTTCCTAAAATATCTGAGAGAAACCCTAATAAAATTGCAGCGACTGCCGCACCATAATACGCACTAGCTATAACTAGACCTTCTTGTAATCCAGTTAGATGTAATATAGTCTGTATATAGTAAAACACTAATGATATACCATAGAGTTCATACCCATCTGTAAATACTCCCATCCCCGCAACTATGACACTCTTTAATTCTAATTTGTCAAGGTAGGATTCATTATCGTCTATGGGTTTCATACCATATTCCTTACTCGATAGTATATTATAAAATCATCTAGAATTAGTATATACCACGTAATATTATTGCGCGGACCCGCCGGGATTCGAACCCGGGACCGCCGGCTTTCCTCTGTCACGCTAGAAGGCCGGCGCTCCATCCTGGCTGAGCTACGGGTCCAACTAAAGTTGAGCGCACAATAAAATAAGATTTACTCTTATGTTATTCATATTCTCTCCATACTTTACCGCATTTAGTACACTTATAAAATCTTGTGGGAGGTTCATCAGCCCTTCTTGTCTGTAATATCCAGAAATATGCCTCGTCGTTTTTACAAGCAGGGCATACCACTCCCTTTATCTTTTGTGATCCAGCAGGCATTTCCTCTTCTTCTAACACTAAAGTTTTTTCTTTTATAGTATGTTTTACCTTAGTAGTAAGTGTTATGGACTGAGAAGTTTCTTCTTCATAACCGCATTTATTACATTTATATATATTTTTGCCATTAGTTTTTTTCGGAACCATGACAGAATTACATTTAGGGCAAAACCTCATCACCGATCCCCGTACACAGAGTTAAAAATTAGTTTTATCTGTATTTAACTTTTCTGATATCTTATTTACTATAGTTTTACATACTTCCTCTAAAATCTTTTCGTTGTATCGTTTCCCTATATTTATATTAGAATACATAATTTCCTCTACTACTGATGATGAATAAATATTTTGAATAAGTCCATCTTTATTATATTCCAAGAAGATTTTTTCCAAAAAATTTCCTCTAAATATACATAAAGCATACAAGGAATTAGCATTAGTGAAAATTGCCACTCTAGCTTCTTTCTTCATTCAATATTCCCTTAACCTCATCTATGTACTTTGAAGAAAGATCCTTTACTATTTCAGTTGCCTTTAATAGCGCATCTCTAGGTGTTATTGAGCCATCAGTTAGTACTTTAATAATTATTCTGTCAAATAGTGGATGTGGATAATAATATGAAGCAAAAACGACGCCGTTAATTTCTCTTAGAATTCCAGCTAGCAGATTACCTAATGTATGATCTTCCCCCTCTACTTCTAGCTCTATATAATTATTTTCACTTTTTAGGATTTTAATTTCCACTTTTCTTCACCATATAAGAACCTATTTTTCTCTGCTCTATGTTTCCACATTTTTCACATTTTAAATTATTTTCGTCTTGCCTAATAAGTAATCCGCCGCATATAGAGCATTTAGCGTAAATTACGCCTAATTCTTTACTTTTAACAGTTAGTGATAAAGGAAAGGTATATGATAATAACTTAGCTTTAATTATATCACCAGTTTTTATAGCTTCATTTATACTATTTAATTTTTTATTTGAAATTTGAGATATGTGAATATATGCAGAAATAGGTGCAGAAATCTCCTTTTCTTCCAAACTAATTATAGAAACCGTTGCTATATCATCTTTTACAGAAGTTACTATACCTATTACATATTTAACTTTTTTCAAAGTTTGAATTATAACCTTTTTTATTCCTAAAACATTACTTTTTCTGTTTAACATATCATAAAATATTTTACCTATTACTGAAGCTCTAATTATTCCGTTAGATTCATACGTTCCATCACTTGGTATAAATTCTTCAATCACTGCTATTTCCTCACCCGGTAAGACTAACTCTCCTTGCAATTTCGTTTTTTCTCACCACGGAAATATATAGGGCTCTAGACTATTATTTATAATCATTTTAGCTTCCCCAGGCGTAAGCACTGGTTTTTCATAATCATATAAATCATCTATAGGTAATCTTGGGCAAGAAGTTACCAAGAATACATCAATATAGCTTCTATCTATGTTTCGTAGAGCTTCTTTAGTAAGTATTTTATTCGTAACTATATACACTCTATATCCCTTTTTAGTTAATTCATCATAAAAATATTTTACCATAGATGGTCTATTCTGGCCTACTTTAACGCCTTGGATGATCACCCATGTTTTCTTATCCATAGCTTCCAATATTTTGCCATATCTAATCTTAATTATTTTAGCTACTTCATCTGTAATATCTTCGCTTTTTTGTAAATATGGATCTAATTTTATTGTAGGTTTATTAACGGATAAACCTAGACCTAAAGCATGGAACATTCCTCCAGATACTATAACGTATATGTCAGCTTGTACATCTGCAGCTTTATAGTCGCAGCCTAAAATTTGACCATCAAACATAAATTTATTCGATGGTTTACCTATTTTTACATTATATCCTTGATTTTCTAAAAATATTTTTACTTTACTCAACAGTTTTACGTGTTGTAAAGTAGCTGTTAATGAGATATTATTTTTATCATATTTATTTAGTGTCATAACTAAGTGCTCTAGTGCCTTACTATCTAGATCTATATTACTCTCAGCATTAATGAAGATTGTTGGAAGTTTAGGGTAATACCAAGTATAAGGGGTATGGCCGAAATGTACTATTAAGTCAGCTCCTATTAGACTAGCTTCATCTTCAGCTATATCACAAGCCCCCCAACTTGGTTCTCCAGAGATTATAAATTCAACATTAGGTAATCTCTCTTTTAAATTGTTAACAATATCAATAGAAAAATATTTCAAACCTTCAGGGAATTGTAATAAAACCTTTCTAGCGTTATATTTCTTTATTTCTTCTACTACATGATCTTCCTCAAAATTATAATTCAACTTATAGCCTCCTGCTTTATAACTTTCAACGGGACTATTTCTATTCTAGTTTGTAAGGGCAACTTTTTAGATGCAATATTTAAAGCTTCTTTTGCAAACTCTAAATGCTCTTTCTTAACCTTTACTATTATTATAGGTTCTCCTAATCTTTCTATTCTAGCTGCTGTTCCTATTGGAGTACCAAAAGATAGTCTCATACCATCTTGTAATCTATCCGCTCCAGCGAATGCCATCATCTTATTTTCTCTTAACACATGATGTGGGTACTTTAGAACCCACATGAAAAATGACGTTTCGTTACCTATCTTTTTAGCTAATGTTTTTAGGGTTATAACTCTAATTGCTTCTAGTGCATTATGCCTTATTTGACCTATTTCGGTATTAATAAGCCTTACTTCGTAATCATAGTCTAAATTAGGATTTCCTGCCGTAAATTTAGATATTTTTGGTTGTGGTATACCCGGAATATATTCCTTTCTGGTATATGCAGGGCCTTTAGTATTTCTATAACATCTACCTGGTCTTAATGGCATATAATATCACAATCTAGTCTTAAGCATAAGCATAAATATATTTTACTTAAAGTTCTAACGCTGATTGGATTGCTTTAATGTGAGTTAATATCTCATCTGCAGTATTTCTAATTGTTAATATATCATTTGGCTGGTTAATATTCATTTTTATTAATATTTCTAATATATTATTATTTACTTTATTATCAATTTGCATTCCTTTAGGCAAATTTACGTTATCTACTTTTAGGCTATCTATAATAATTTGCGGATTTTCACACTTTAATACTATCTTTAATTCCATTATCAAGTTTAATCAATCCCTCTTTTTTTGAATTTATAAAATATCTACTCGTATATAACTCATCACCTATCTTTAGTACTACCATTTTATCTCTCCTTATCTTTTGTAATTGCAAAAATACCAATTGTGCTATAAGTGGTGACTCAAAATTCTTAGCTTCAATTAAATAATACGATTGTTTACTATCGATCAGATTTAAAGAGAATCCTTTAGACAATTTTTGTTTATATCTATTTTCCAATATTTCAGCATAAGATGGTGATAATACGAGTTGTAATAGCTCATTAGTTCCGATAACGTCAAATGCATATAAAGCTGAAAATGCTAATTCTAATGTATCATAATCCAGATAATATATTCTATCTGTTATAATATCATCTCTAGCAAATTTTGCATTCTCCTTAGTTATTAACGAAATAATTTTAAATAATAATGTATTTAACTGATTTTCATTAAGATCTTCTAGTTTGGAGATTTCGTTCAAATTTACTTCTTTTATAATTTTGATTGCGTTTTCTCTATTACCAGTTATTGAGGGGATGAAAGGATCTAATGAAAGCATTAAAGATAGAAAAAGCGGTAATTGTTTATAATTAGGAATTTTAAGATTCTTTTCAACTATTATACCAAATTTCTCTAAGTTCTTTATTAGGTCTAACTCCCATTGTGTAAAAGGTCTTCTATCCATAATTATGGATAACATTATACACGTTAGTGTAGGTAATAGTTCATCATTACTTATTGATAAGTAAGAACAGTATGAATTTTGACCTACGAAATAATATTTCTTATTTATATTATCTATTATCCATCTACCACTACTATCTACCTTAAGCTGTACATCACAATCCTTACTTTCGAAAGAAAGTATGTAAATATCTTTGGTATACTTCGAAATTATATATGAAAACAAAATTTGTTCTGGTGTATAGTTTGCTGAAATGCATAGTGAGTCTTTAGATTGTAGATTCATAACATACTCTTTTACTTCTTGATTTTTTGGTTCTCCTAAGAAAGCTTCCATTTTTATCTCTTTAAAATTTCTTTTGACCACTTTTTAAGCTCTTCAAAACTCATTTCTCTGAAAAATAAAAATCCTATTAAATTTGAAACTATATAGTTTAATCTAGTTAGGAACACATAAGATGGATTAAGAAATATCGATAGAGCTAGCTCCCCTACAATAGCAGCTGAAGGTATAGGAATTAATGTGGAAACTTGATATAGAAAAGAGACGAAAATTGATAATAAAATGCTATGTATAATATAGTAGAAATATAAACTATACGAAGCAAAACTAAGAACTGAAATTAGGACGTAAATTATAAATTTTTTGCTCATTCCTTGTTTAAGATAAGATTTAAATTCTAGATAACTAGTGGATACATGTTCCATTTTAATTATTTTAAATACAAATTGTTCTATCTTATTTAATTTGTTTTGCTGAAGATAAAAATAAGAAAGAGCAGCGCTCCATCCTAAAATATTAGATATCACTGTAAATATAAATATTAGCTCTAGCGGGTTAAAATATAATGGAAGGAATAAAATATAGCCAAAGCATATAGCTAAAACATCTATTAACCCTACTAAAATAGAATAGCTAAGTGATTGCCTTAAATTTAAACCATACTTATTATACACTAGACTCCTAGCTAATTCTTGTCCAGTCCAACCTGGTACTACAAGTCCTATAGAACTTCCAAGTAATCTAGCCTTTAGGGTTTTATCTATTCTAAGTTGAGTTAATAAAGAATCTTTAATAGAATCTACGCTATTTTGTAAGATATACACTGTAATAAATAATAGGAGAAACCTAGGATCTTCTGTTAGAATATAAAATACATTAAGTTTAAATATATATGCATATATTGCAATTATCACTAATGGTAAAATAAATGTAGCAATATATTTTTTATCCAATTATCTTCCCCTTTTTTCAAAACAACCTATTTTAGGATAACATATTATAGTAGAGGTAGTACTTTTTGAAATTTTAGGCTTATCTATATTAGGATCTACTTTTAAGTCAGTCCTAAATATTCCACAAGAAGGTTTAGGTACTTCTTTATTTAAGAAAGGTAATTTTTCTAGGGAACATGATTTACAAAAAGGATTTCTTTCCACTCTAATTTTTTCTATTTTTACTTCTCTAGAGTCTATATAATATAAGTAATCATCATTAATCCCTCTTAGATGATTTAGCATGAGATTTACTTGCACCGTTGCAGTTAATTCGACTATTAATGGTGTAACGCCTATTATGTCACAAGCGTTCTGAGTATCATTATCTTCGTAATGTATAAAGCATGACAAGCAAGCCGTTGAATGAGGAATTATTAGTTTAGCCGATCCATATTCCCCATTAATTCCCCCATAAACTAACGGTATCCCCATTTTTATCGCTGCGTCATTAAGTAATAGTTTATAATACAAATTATCTAATCCATCAAAAATGTAATTGTTTTTCTCCATAATTTTTTCTATATTTTTTTCATCTATTATATCTATTATATAACTAGCCTTGATTGAGGAATTTATTTGACTTATTTTCTTTGCGCACACTTCAGCTTTAGGTCTTCCTATATCATCTTCAGTAAAAAGATGAGTTCTATGCAAATTTGTGATATCTACCACATCAGCATCAACTACCGTTATTTCCCCTACGCCTAGTCTTGCTAATAACTCAGATATAGCACTACCTAGTGCTCCACAACCAGCTATTAACACCTTTAACTCATTTAGGGTTTGTTGAAGATCTAATCCAAGAATCAATAGCTGTCTTGAGTACCTTTCCACAAAATAATAATGTAGAATAATATTTAAAAATAAATGTTTCTTAGTAGAATTGGGGTCTGATGTTGTTCCAATGGAAAAAGGTGGAAGTGATGGATCACCAATATCGTTAGAAGAATTAAACAAATTAAGACGGATAGCTGAAAGAGCAAGAAGAAATGTAATAAAAATGTTGTTTTATGATCAGACAATACATGTTGGATCCTCACTTAGTAGTATAGAGATATTAACTACATTAGTGTTTAGATATATAAAAAGTGATTCTACGCTAGTAAATAAGGATTGGCTAATTTTAAGTAAAGGTCATGCGGCACCTGCTCTTTATGCAGTATTGGCAGAAAAGGGTTATATTAAGGAAGAAGAATTATGGAGAATCCAAGACGTTTCTGGTATACTACAAGGTCATCCAGAGACCTTTATACCTGGTATAGATATGTCAACGGGTAGTTTAGGGCAAGGTTTGAGTTTTGGAATAGGAGTTGCAACTGGAATTAAAATGGCTAATGGAAGTGGTAAAGTTTATGTAATTATGGGTGATGGCGAACAAGATGAAGGGGAAATATGGGAAGCAATGACTCATGCAGTTGTAAGAAATTTAGATAATTTAATAGCGTTTATAGAAATGAACAATTTCCAATTAGATGATTCTACAGACCAGGTAAAGCCTAAAAACTTCTTACCTAAGGTTTGGGAGGCAGTAGGATGGAAAGTATTTAGCTGTGATGGCCATGATTTCGTTAGCATTATTAATACGCTTAACGAAGCATTAAAAGCAGGTAAACCAACGGTAATATTTGCTAACACTATAAGAGGTAAGGGATTTAAAGTAATAGAAAACACTAAAAAGCAGAGGTCTAGTCCAGATGATGCGAGAAAATATTTACTCAATGCGTGAAACTTTAGGTAGGTTACTAGCAGAATTAGGAGATCAAGAGAAAGATCTAATAGTAATCACTGCCGATGTAGGCGATTCTACAAGAGCATCATATTTTAAAGAAAAGTTCAAAGATAGATACTTTAACGTCGGTATATCCGAACAAGATATGGTTAATTTTGCAGCAGGATTAGCAGCAGTAGGAAAGAAACCAATTATTGTAAATTTTGCCATGTTTCTTATGAGGGCATGGGAACAGATAAGGAACAGTATAGCAAGGATGAATTTAGATGTAAAGATGTTTGTAACACATGCTGGTTATAGTGATCATGGGGATGGGTCAAGTCATCAATCTTTAGAGGATATAGCGCTTATGAGAGTGTTACCTAATATGAAAGTAATAGTACCTGCCGATCCCAAAGACATTGAAAGAAGTTTACCAGTTATAATTAAGGAAAAAGGACCATTATATTTTAGAATAGGTAGGGATTATTCGCCACCTATTACGATTGGTCACGAATATGAGTTTAAGGTAGGCAAAGCATATGTATTAAAGGAAGGTAACGATTTGGCGATCATGGGGGCTGGTGTGGTACTATGGGATGCATTAAAGGCTGCGGAAGAACTTGAAAAAATAGGAATTAGTGCAGCTGTCATAAACTTGTTTTCGATAAAACCCATAGATGAGGAGACAATTGAGTATTACGCAAGAAAGACAGGTAGAGTTATCACAATTGAGGAACACAGTATATATGGGGGTATGGGTTCTGCAGTTGCTGAGACAATAGTTAAGCGTTATCCAGTTCCAATGAGATTTATAGGTGCTACTACTTTTGGGAGATCTGCTAGAAGTCAAAGAGACCTATTAGACTATTATAATATAAACTATAAAAGTATTATAAGGGAGGCTATTGATTTATTAAAGTAAATGACTGAGGAATTGATAAGATTAAGGCAGGAAATAGATGATGTTGACGAACAAATAATAAAGTTATTAGCATATCGTTTAAAACTATCAAGGAAAATAGGGAAAATAAAGTTAAGTTCGAGTACTTTTATTACTGATGAAAATAGGGAAAATAGAGTTAAGGAAAATTGGATCTCAAATGCTAGAAAATATAATATTCCAGAGAGTTTAATAGAATCAATTTTGCCAATAATTTTTTCATATTCTAAATTAATGCAGATTAATGCTGGTGAAAAAGAGAGAATTATAATCTATGGCTATGGTGGAATGGCGAGATCCCTTACAACAATTCTCTTATTAGCAGGTCATGAGGTAACTATTAGTGGAAGAGATCTAAACAAAGCAGAAATTCTAGCTAAACAATTGAATTGTGCTAGTATGCCAATTTCCCAAGCTTTGAGTTGGGGTGAGATTATTATTTTAGCAATACCTCCGTCAGCAATTATGGAAAATATAGCTTCCCTTGCTAATAAGCTTACTAATAAAATAGTAATGGATATTAGTTCATCAAAGAATAATGTATACAAATATATGGAAGAATTTTCAAAGAAATTTAATTTCAAATATATTTCGATACATCCATTATTTGGACCTATAGATTATCCAGTAGGTGAGAGAATAGTAATTATCCCTTCGGAGACTAGTACTAAACAAGATATAGAAAGAATTGAAAGTTTATGGAGAAATGCAGGGCTTGTCACGTTAATTTCTGATGTAGATACACATGAAAAAGCAATGGCAATTGTGCAAGTTCTAACGCATTATTATCTTTTAGGGTTATCAAATTCCATAGATTTACTATCAAAGGAATTTATGGTTGATTTAAGCAATTTTCATACAACTAATTTTAGAGAAATAAGTAAAGTTTTAAATAAAGTCAAAGATCTAGAGGAGGTAATTATGGAAATCCAGTCACAAAATCCTTATGCTTATAAGGTTAGAGAAACAGGTTTAGAAGTGCTTAAAAAGATTAAAGAAAAATTAGAAAGAGGCCAAAAGAATGATACTGTATATTCTGAGAGATAAATATAATTATTCAACACTTAAAGAAAAACTTAACCAAGCTTCTGCCTCATTTAAGATACTTAATCTATATGGGAAAAACTTGATTCTAGCGTGGCCAGATCAAAATGTAAAAAACATAAGAGATGAAAGTATAGAAATGTCTGTAGAAGTAAAAAAACCCTTTATTCTTTCAAGCAACGAATGGAAGAAAGAACCTACACAAGTAAAAGTTAAAGATGTAGAAATAGGTTCCAATAAAATAGTTGTTGCTGCAGGTCCTTGTGCTGTAGAAAGCGAAGAACAAGTAATTACTACTGCAAAAGCTGTAAAGAGGGCTGGAGCATCACTATTAAGAGGTGGTGCATATAAACCTAGAACAAGCCCATATTCCTTTCAAGGCCTAGGCGAGGATGGAGTGAAAATTTTAAGGAGGGCTAGTGATGAAGTAGGATTACCTATAGTTACGGAAATTATGGATGTAAGAGATTCTCCAATCTTTAGGAATTATGTTGATATGATACAAATAGGGGCAAGAAACGCCCAAAATTTCCCACTGTTAAAAGAAGTAGGAAAAATTGGAAAACCAGTTTTACTAAAGAGAGGACTAGGTAATACAGTAGAAGAGTGGTTACAAGCGGCAGAGTACGTTTTATTAGAGGGTAATGGTAATGTAGTACTCTGTGAAAGGGGGATAAGAACATTTGAAAAAGCTACAAGATTCACAATAGATATAGGTGGTATGGTCGCAGCTAAACTAATGTCACATTTGCCGATATGTGCTGACCCAAGTCATCCTGCAGGTAAGAGAGAACTAGTGAACTCATTAGCTTTAGCTGCAGTAGCAGCTGGTGCTGATATGCTTCTAATAGAAGTTCATCCTACGCCGGAAAAAGCTCTAAGTGATTCTGAACAGCAATTAACACTAGAATCTTTTGAGGTTTTGATGAATAGAATTAAAGCTTTGGCTAAAGCTTTAGGTAGAGAAGTATGAAAGAAATAACGGAAAATATCTGTTGTTCTGAAGTTAAGATAGTGATAGGAAGGGAATCTCTTAGTCGGTTATCAGAGTTAAAGGACCATAATGTAGTTATAATCTACTCAAAACGAATAAATATAGATAAGATTTCCTCATATTTATCTAATCCATATTACATTCCAATTGACGATGGAGAAGAATCTAAAGATTTATCTAACATAATAGATATTATTAAAAAATTATTTGAAAGAAATTTTGATAGAGGGGATTATATAGTTGCTGTAGGCGGAGGTACTATAACTGATATAGCAGGGTTTGTGGCTTCTATATATCTTAGGGGTTTGAACTTAGTAAATATACCTACTACTCTTCTAGGGATGGTTGATGCAGCAATAGGTGGAAAAAATGGTGTAAACTTTAGTGGAATTAAGAACGTAATAGGTACATTTTATCAGCCTACAATGATAATTTCTGATATTACGTTCTTGGATACATTACCGTTAGAGGAAATAAGGAAGGGGCTCGCAGAGGTAATTAAATATGCAATAACATTAGATAAGAATTTATATGATTATTTGTCACTAAATAAGGAAAAAATATTAAATAAGGATGAGGAGGCCTTAGAAGAGGTAATCTATAGATCATCGTTAAATAAGCTTGAAGTAGTAAAACAAGATGAAAGAGAGACAAGAGACATTAGAATAGTCTTAAACTTTGGTCATACTGTAGGACATGCTATAGAGGCAGGATCTAAGTTTAAAGTTCCCCATGGTCATGCTATTTCTGTAGGAATGGTCTGTGAGGCAAAAATTGCCGAAGAACTTGGATACGCAGAAGAAGGAGTAGTAGAAGATGTGCTATGGTTACTTCAGTTATACGGTTTACCATATGATAGATCTCATTTAAACGTTCCAATAAATCTTGAAGAGGCCTTAAATGCAATTAAGATGGATAAAAAACACAGAGGTGATTTAATACTAATGCCTTTCCCAACTAGGATAGGCTCTTGGAAAAAAGTAGAGGTACAATTAGATACCGTTAGAGGGTTTGCTGAGCAATGTTTGAGATAGATTATAATACGAAAATATTTGGAATTATAGGCAAGAATATTAACTATACGTTATCCCCTTATATTCATAATTTCTCCTTTAATCTTTTAGGAATTAATGGTGTATATTTAGTTTTCGACTTAGATTATACTAGATTTGAAAAAGCCATTATAGGTTTATTGGAAATTGCAGAAGGATTGAATATTACAATACCTTATAAAGAAACTATTATGAAATATTTAGATTGGAATGACGAAATAACTAATAAAATAGGCGCAGCTAATACAGTATTAAAAAAGAAAGGTTATAATACTGATTACATTGCAATAATTAGTTTAGTAAAGAAAAAAATGAAGAACTTAAGCGGATTTAAATGCTACATATATGGTGCTGGTGGTGCAGCAAAAGCAGCTTCTTTTTCCTTAGCAGAATTAGGTTGCTATATTAAAATAATTAATAGAACCATCAATAGGGCAAATGAACTAGTTAATTCCCTAACTAAAGCTGGATTTAATGCTGTAGTTAGTAAAGATTGTGTAGAAGATAGTAATGACATTATAGTAGTAAATAGTACCCCAGATCCCTCCGTCGTTAAAGAACACTGCATCAAAAAATCCAGTTTGGTAATAGATTTTGTATACAGACCAATAGAAACAGAATTAATAAAAAAGGCTAAGGCTAATAATATACCCTATATAAATGGTTTAGAAATATTAGTTAGACAAGCAGTAGAAGCACAAAACATATGGTTTAATAAAACTGTTCCTGATGAAAAAATAATAGAGTATCTATATGCCAGGAAACTCATTTGGTGAATTATTCAGGATAACCACTTTTGGTGAGAGTCATGGTCCTACTGTAGGTGTAGTAATAGACGGTGTACCAGCAGGATTATCATTATCAGTGGATGACATAAAATTTGAATTAGAATTTAGAAGACCAGGCAAACTTTATGTGTCTGGAAGAAGAGAAAAAGATGAACCAGAAATTCTAAGTGGAATATTTAACGGTAAAACCACTGGTGCCCCAATTACAATATTAGTTAAAAACAGTGATGTAATATCTAGCTTATACGAAGAAGTTAAATATAAGCCTAGACCAGGACATGCGGATTTGCCATATATTATGAAATATGGATATGATAATTGGGACTATAGAGGAGGAGGAAGAGCTAGTGCTAGAGAAACCGTAAGCAGAGTGATAGCTGGTGCTATAGCAAAAAAACTCTTGATGCTCACAGATACCTGGATAGCTGGTCATCTTAGAAGCTTAGGTCCAGAAGAGTTAGAAGGAGAAGTCACTTTTGATGAAATACTATGCTCGAAATACAGCCCAGTAAGGGCTAGTAAAAAAGAATTAGAAAGGAAATTTGAAGAATTAATAAAAAAGGCAAGTCAAGAAGGAGATAGTTATGGCGGTGTTGCTGAAATAGTAGCTAAAAATCCGCCAATAGGATTAGGAGAGCCAGTTTTTGATAAGCTGAAAGCGGATTTAGCAAAGGCATTAATGTCAATTCCTGCAGTAGTTGGTTTTGAATATGGTTTAGGTTTTAGGGCTGCTAAGATGAGGGGAAGTGAGGCTAATGATGAAATAATTAAAAAAGGTGATAGGCTTGGTTGGAAAAATAATTATGCTGGAGGAATTTTAGGCGGGATTAGTAATGGTGAAGATATTATCTTAAGATGTGCCTTTAAGCCTACTAGTTCAATTAGAAAACCACAAAAAACTATAGATTTGAGAACGGTAGAGGAGACATCTATATCGGTTATAGGTAGACATGATCTAGCAGTAGCAATAAGAGGCATATCTGTGGCAGAGGCTATGGTAGCAATAACATTATTAGATCATTCTATGAGAGCTAACTTAATTCCTTTGGTTAAATTAAATAAGGAACAGTCTGAAATAATTGAAGAACGCTGGAAGAGGTATGTTAACGCATGCAAGCCTATGGTGGGGTCTCAATAGTTAATGCTCTTCCATCGTGGTACGGTTCTTCTTTAGCAATTAATCTTAAAGTGGATGTAAATATTAAAGAAGGTAAAAGAGATTTAACAAGAGAAAATACATTAATTAGTACAATAATTAATTATTTTAAAGAAAAGTATTCCATACCTGATATTACAGTAGATATTAAGTCTGAAATACCGCAGAAAAGTGGACTAAAGAGTAGTAGTGCTGTTTCAGTAGCATTAATTCATGAGATTGTCAAAAGATATGGTATCAAAGACGTTAGTCCTCCTAAATTCTCTGCAATTCTATCATTAAAAGCTGGGGTCTCATATACTGGGGCCTTAGATGATGCTGTAGCTTCCTATTGTGGTGGGGTATCTTTTACAAACAATAAATATTTTCAAATAATAAAAACAGAAGATCCTCCATCTGATTTGGTTATACTCCTATTAGCTAGGGGAGGAAGACAAAAGGAAGTAAATATAAATAAGCTTAAAAAATATAAACATGTTTTTGAAGAAATTTTTAGGATAAGTATTAAAGATATAATACTTGGGATGAAAATTAATGGAATATTAATTGCAAATATTTTAGATTATCCGATAGATCCTATAGAAACTGCACTAAAAAACGGTGCTTTAGCGAGTGGAATCAGTGGCAATGGCCCTTCATATTTTGCCGTATGTAAAGAAGGTGAAGAAGGTAAAGTGTACGAAAGTCTTAAAAAATTTGGCGATGTTATCATAACTAAGCCGGTTAACCTTGATTGTAAAGATTTACCCATCTAAAGTTAGTGGAGAAATTAAAGCTCCACAGTCAAAGAGCATCGCCATTAGGCTTATATTTCTCTCACTTTTTACTAAAATTAAGTTAAAAAATCTTACGCTATCTGAAGATGTAATTGATGCAATAACATCAGTTAAGGCATTAGGTGTAAAAGTTAAAGATAATTATGAATTTATACCTCCAGAAAAGCTAGAGATTAGAGAGAATTATATCAAGCTTAAAGGTTCTGCAACTACGTTAAGAATTCTAATTCCTATAGTTGCAGCCATAGGAGGGAAAGTTACTATAGATGCTGAAGGTTCTCTTAAAAAGAGACCTATAAAAAGAATTGTAGAAGCTCTGAGTATTAGTGGTGTAAATTTCTCTTCTGATACTTTACCAGTTAAAATAAGCGGTAAACTTAATACAGACTTTATAAGAATTTCTGGTGACGAGAGCAGTCAATATATTTCCGGCTTAATTTACGCATTACATATATTGTCTGGCGGATCTTTAGAAATAATTTCGCCTATATCATCTAAAAGTTATATTTATCTTACAATAAATCTTCTTAATAGGCTAGGTTCAAAAATTGTAATGGATGGTAATAAAATCTTAGTTAAGCCAGGCAAACTATCTGAATATGAAGGTGAAGTTCCTGGCGATTATGGATTATCTTCTTTCTATGCGTTAGCGGCTTTAACTACCGAAGGAGAGTTACTAATAAACAATCTATGGAAACCAGAAAGCTATTTTGGAGATCATACTATCGTAAAAATATTTAAGGATATGGGCGCAGAGAGCGAGTATTATAATGGATCATGGAAAGTAAAGGGCTCAAATTCTTATAAACCAATTACAATTAATATAGACGATGCTCCAGATTTAGCGATGCCAATAGTAGAATTATGTAGCATAGCAGAAGGGGAATGTAAGATATTCGGTATCAGAAGGCTAAGAATAAAAGAAAGTAACAGGGTTGAAAGTATAGGAAAAATTCTTATGTCGTATGGAGTAAAAGTTGAAGCCAATGAAGATAAGTTAGTAATATATGGTAAATCAAGAGGGCTATTAAATAAGTTTGTAAGTACAGATTGTTTCAATGATCATAGAGTCGCAATGATGTCCTCTACTTTAGCACTAATTACTGGTGGTGTAATTAATGATGCAGAATGTGTAAATAAGAGTAATCCTAATTATTGGAAAGATTTAATATCATTAGGTGCGAAAATTTCCATACAATGAGACCATTGATTGTAGCATCTCTTCCAGTTAGAAAAATTGAAGATCTATACTTGATTGAAAAATTCTTAGATTCGGATTTTATTGAATTAAGGTTAGATTATTTAAAAGACCCCACATTAGTTGTACATTATTATGATTATCTTGAAAAATATAGAAATAAATTGGTTTTAACATTAAGAGATAAAAACGAAGGGGGAATATTTGAAATAGACCCAATTTTAAAGCAAAAATTAATTAAAGAGTTCTATGATAAGGGTTTCTTATATGACATAGAAATAAAATTTATTAAAGAATACAAAGTACCATACGATAATAAGATTCTTTCTGCACATTATTTTACTTATCTTCCATCTAAAACTGAGCTCGTAGAGATTGTAAATAATTTTATGGATTCAGCGTATACCATAAAAATCGCTTTACCTAATTTAAAGGGTTATAAAGAATTGCTTGCAAACTTAGTTGAATATGATAATATCACTTTAGTTCCTATGGTCAATGACCCTACTGAAAGAATAGCCTTTGGATTACTAGGTTCTAAACTAATATATTCTTATGCTACTGAAAAATTGGCGCCAGGTCAGTTATATTATAAGAAAGTTCGTGAAATATTTAATTATATCGAAATGATGACTTCATCTTCTGTTACCTGAACTTTATAAATCTCAATAGGTTTCTTAGTTGCGCCTTTTTTAGCTTCTCCAGTATATATTGAAAAATGTGTAAAATGGCATTGGCAAACTAACTCTTCCTTTATTATTACACCATATTTAGATATATCACATCCTAGATGAGGGCATTTATTATTAAATACGAAAAATTTATCTCCACCTAAGTAAAAAATGACTAACTCTTTTTCACCATTCACTGCTATTTTTCTTCTTTCTCCCGTCTTAAAATCACTTCTTTTTAATCTTATCTCAGTCATTTCCGCATCTAAACTATACATAAATCTAAAATAAATTACTACAATATCGTTTAGCAATCTCTTTATTTAAATGTTTGTGATTTGCCAGATCTTTTAGAGCCTATAATATTTTTATCTTAGATAGTCTAAAAGGAAATAATATAATGTAGGTAATTGAATTATTAACGCAAGTAGTATATACATTGTCATAAGCACTGTTTTAATGTTCTTCGTTTATTTGAAGTAAAGCTTTATATTATTGCGAGATTTAAGTTATGATTAATTTAATCTAAAAAGAAGAAATTATGAAATTAAAACATACTTATCTTGTTTATATAGAAACGGATTGGGAATTATGAACAAATAATTTATAAGCTTAGCAGAGAAATAGACAGAAGAGATAAAAAATGTTAGAAATTAAAGAAGATCTTAGAGTTAAGCTAGATTATAGAATTCTTGAAATTGTGCAGAATTCGCCAAGTACTGAAATTAAAGCTATAGTCATTGCTTCTATGCCACCATCAACTGAAGTCATAAATGAGATTCAGAAAGCTGCATTAAAGGTAGAGCGAGTATTTAGTATTATGAATGTAGTAAAAGTAAGAGGAAAAGCAAAGAACATAATATCAATCCTAGATAAACCTTTTGTTAAGTATATAATGCTAGAAGAAGTTATAATTAACACACTAGAATTAACGTAATGTGAAGCTTAGAGAATGGCAAGAAAAGTTATCAGAAAAAGTAGTTGATGCATTAAGAAATAATTTTTTAGTAATATTGCAAGCCCCAACGGGAAGTGGAAAAACTATTTTTGCACTATATACCTCACTAAAAGCAAAGAGCAAGACAATATTTGTAGTAAGAACGCATAACGAATACTTTCCCGTATATAGGGAATTGTCAACTCACTTTACGGATAAGCAATATGCTTTTTTGGTAGGCAAATCTTCTGCTTGTGTCTTTAGTAATAGTGATACAGACCCTCAAGATATATATTGCAAGGGCTGTGAATTATTTAATGCAGTTTCACTCAAAATAAATGATCCACCAGCTGTTGCTTTAAGCAAAATAAAACAAGATGCAGTAAAATTCGGATATTGTCCTTATTATTCTATGCTAGAATCTGTTAAAAGCGCTGATGTAATAATACTCACGTATCCTTATCTATTTGTACCATGGCTTAGAGAAGCTCTGGATATTGTTTGGGAAGATTACGTTATAGTAGTTGACGAAGCTCATAACATAGAGAATATCCACAATATAGAGGAAAAGAAATTAAGTGAAAAAATTATAGATCTAGCAATCAATCAAGCTAGATCTCAACAAGCTAAAAATGTTTTAAAAAAACTTAAAAATAAAATTGGTAAGATAATACATTCTGATGAAAAGTATATATTGATTAATAATATTGAAGAAATTAAATTATCAGAAGATGAAACTCAAATTTTAAAAGAAGAATATGATGAAATTAGGAAAAATATGATAATAAATAAACAAATTTCAAGAAACTATATAGGATCTATACTAAGATTTTTTGAAATTATTAATGATAGTAGGATAAAGGTGTTTTCGTATTATAATACTTTAGTTGCTAAGTATATAGTTTCATCTGATTTTGTAAATATCTTAAATGATGAAAAATTAACATTTATGTTAATGTCAGGTACTATGCAGCCAATAGAATATTTAAGGAATGTTTTAGGAATTTCTCGTAAGTTTGTTTACATTGATGTAGAGAAGGTTACAAAAACTAAAATATCTGGATCGTATGAATGTCTAATTTCAATTGATGTATCATCCGCGTATTCCCTCAGATCTGAACAGATGATAAATAGGTACGCTTCCTATTTACTTAAAATATTTTATAATTCCAGGTCACACATTCTTGCGATATTTCCCAGCTATGAATTCATGAATAAAGTTGCAAAGCTGATAAAAAATATACCATATATAGTTGAAAATCCGGATATTAGTATTGAAGAAGTTATTTCTAAGGTAAAAAATAATAATAAGAAACTTATAATGGGAATAGCGAGAGGAAAACTTTCTGAAGGGATTGAAATAACTAGTGATGGTAGGAGTTTAATATCCGATATAGTTATAGCAGGTATTCCTTATCCTCCAGTCGATGATTACTTTAAACTAAGAGCTCAAGAAATAATGAAGATTTTAAAGAAGGAATATGATAGCGAACTAATAAAAATTCAAGCGCTAATTGCAGTAAAGCAAGCCATAGGTAGAGGAATTAGAAGTCCTGCTGACAACTCTATAATATGGCTTCTTGATAAAAGGTTTGACAACGTATGGTGGAAGAGAGAACTTAATTGCTTAAATGCTAGAAAGATAAAGTTGTAAGGTGGAAAGAATGAAAGTAGAGATTTTTACACATAAGAATTGTACTGAGTGCAATTTACTCTTAGAGTATTTAGATAATAGAGGATTATTAAGTAAAGTACAAATCATTGATACAGAACTATACCCATTCATCGCTTTTGAAAGAGGCGTAATTTCTACACCATCAGTTTTTGTAGATGGAAAATTAGTTTATGCGGGCAAAGTAAATTTTGAAGAGTTTGAAAGAATTTTAAATGGAGAAAAAATATTGAAAAAAATAGATAAAAATGAGCTAGTAGATAAATTAATGAATGGAATAGTAGAATCTTTTGCTGCTACAGCCTGGTTATATATTAATAGGGACTTTGATTCATTTATGGCTCAAAAAGATTTCATTATTGCAGTTACTGGAATAGTATTTTTAGATAAAAAAGAGGCTGAAGAATATTATAATTATCTACGAAATATAATGATAAAAGAAGGAGAAAATTACATAGAAAAATGGAAACCTAAAATATTAAGAAATATAGCTTCTAACTTCATCAGAGAATTATTTTGGTTATACGACAAAAAGTTAAGTAAAGAGACCGTTATGCAGAGATACCCAATAGAGGTTTTTTCGCACTGGCTGATGGTTAGAGGCGGAGCTGTTGGAAGAGTAGGATTAAGGATACATTCCCTTTCAGACACTATAATTATGGAAAGAGTTCTAGAAGCGTATAATTATATGCTAAGTAATTATGATGAGATTTGGTATAAAGTAGAAAAGGAACAGACAGAATTAAAGAGTAAAAAAAGGGACCAAATAAGACATATATATTTAACTTAAGCAGATATTTCGAATAAGAGGGGGAATGAGTAGTAAGCTAGATCTTAGAGGTAAATCATGTGAAGAATTTATTCTCGAACTTTCTAAATATCTGGTAAGCATGAAAGTTGGTGATAGTATAGTTGTATTAACTGATAAAGATAGAATTATATGTACACATCAACTTTTAAGAAATGCACCTAGATATCTTTTTAAGGCTAATTTAATTGAAGACTATGCAGAAATTACAATAAAAAGATTAAGATAAAATTATCTCATATAGCAGATAGAATCATTAACCACTCTTAAGGTAGAACCTTTTTCTTGCAATGCTATATCAATAAACTTACCAAATTCGAGCGAAATTCCTAAATCACTAATCTTTATACAGCCTTCCTCTAATATTTTTTGCATTAATACATCATAATTATCTTTAACTAGATTTATTACATCTTTAATCTCGTTCTTATGTTCTGTTATATTAACTATATCTTGTATAACTTGACTAGATGATAATAATATTTCTATTCTCTTACAAAGTGGTTTCGTCTTATCTTTGGTTTCCTCTTCCAAACTATTCAGTATGTCAATTTCTTTATACTTGTCTAATGAAGGAATTTCTTTTAGTACATAATTATACTCTTCTTTGATTTTGTATAATACGGTATTAATAATATCAATTCCTTTGATTGCTATTTCCTTAGTTTTTATAACAAAAGTAGCAGGCTTCTCGTCATTAAGTTTAATTATTGCTTTTAGCAAGTCTTGGTTGGTAGCACTCCCTAACCTAAGTGAATTTAGCATTTGTAAAATTTTAAATAATGAGTTTACACAAACTTTACAATTATTAATATTTTCCATACTTAATAGTATCTTAACATAGTCGATAATTTTCTTTTTATCAATTAATTTTATTGTATTTTCCATATTTATTCCCAACAACTCATTCAAAGAATAGTTTATATTTTTTGTATGTTTGTATAAGATATCTATATTTTCGTTAATCTTATTAATTACATTGTTTATCTTTATAGCTCCATTATCATCTAATCTTATAGGTTCTGTTAAAGGCTCTATTTTTTCCATTATTATTCCATAATTTTTAATTACATCTATAATTTCGTTATATTCAGTGATTTTATCAAATATATAATCATTTAATACTCTTTCAAGTTCTAGTTTTCTTGCATTTAATTCAATTTCTATGTTTGTTAGAGTTTTCATATCATTTACACTCTTTAAATTATTTAACATTTCATTTAATATATTTATATATTTCTTAAATATTAGAGTTAGTTCATCATCATTTTTTATCATATCTTTAATTTTATTTAAGTTATTTACAATATTTTGTATATTTTCACTTATTCTATTTTTTTGTTCAATAATTTCCTTTTTAGAACTAAGATTAGAGTTAATAAACTGTAAAATATTTGGAATTAAGTTTAAAACTATAGAAACAAGGAATATCAAAATAATTAGTTCAAAATTAATTTTGGTTAGATATAGTGAAATAACTAGCAGTAAACTGCCAGATAAACTGTATAACTTTTTAAAGCCAAATAGCAAGCCAGCTGCTATAATTAATATAGAAGAAGAGATTAACAATGTTAAATTATATGAGTAAATATAGTATAAGGATATAGGCAAACCTAATAAGGGAATTATTGAAAGTATATTTACGACGGTTTTATCATTTTTTTGAGCTATTCCAAATGGTGCGAATAATAACATATATGGATAATAATTCGATAATAATAGTGAAGTAGATGCTATTATTGAGGATATAGAGCCAAATTTTAGGAGCAATATAAGCGGAACTAGTAATAATATCATTAAAAATATAAATAATTCAATGATATACTGGTACGAATATGTATTATTAACTAAAGGATAGAGGGATAGCATATAAATGGTCTTATATATAATAGAATTTTGAGCTAAATAAGCAAAAAGAAATACTATAGATAATGGTTTATAAAAGAAAAACGAAACTACCGCAATTATAGCTACTATAAAGTAAATATAATCTATACTTATAAAGCCAAATACAAGCCTATAGAATATTATAGAATTTATTACAGCTATTATTACTCTGTTAATGTAATCATAGATTGTAGTATGATTACTGTCTAAGTTCTTTAAAAACATATCAAAAATATATCATTTCGCACATATATATATAATTTACTAGGTTTAGTAACATAAAGTTATAAATGCCTTTTAGAAATCTAAAAACATGACCCTTCAAATACAGTTTAAGAAGTACGAATTACCACCTTTGCCTTATAAGTTAGACGCATTAGAACCATATATAAGTAAAGATATAATAGATGTGCATTATAATGGTCATCATAAGGGCTATGTTAATGGTAGTAACTCGTTTTTAGAAAGACTAGAAAAGGTAATTAAAGGAGAACTTCAATCTGGACAATATGATATACAAGGTATAATGCGTGGTTTAGTGTTTAATATAAATGGACACAAGCTTCATACCTTATACTGGCTTAGTATGGCTCCTAGCGGAAAAGGTGGAGGTAAACCCGGTGGTGCATTAGCTGATTTAATAAATAAACAATATGGTAGCTTTGAAAAGTTTAAGCAAATATTTACTGAAGCTGCGAATTCACTTCCAGGAACTGGTTGGACTACACTTTACTACGATGTAGAATCCGGCAATTTAGAGATAATGACGTTTGAGAACCACTTCCAAAACCACATAGCTGAATTACCTATTATATTAATTCTAGACGAATTTGAACATGCGTATTATCTTCAGTACAAGAATAAGAGAGCAGATTATGTGAATGCTTGGTGGAATGTAGTAAATTGGGATGAAGCTGAGAAAAAGTTACAGAAATATTTAAGATAAATAGGTTTTTTATCGTTTAACCTATTTTCATATATGGTTTCTGTAATTATATTAGCGGGTGGTTATGCTACAAGATTGAGACCTTTAAGCCTAACTAAGCCTAAAGCGCTTTTCCCTTTGCTAAATAAGCCCATATTACAATATATATTGGATAATCTTCTCCAAGCTGACATTAATGATATATATATATCATTAAGAGTTATGGCAGATAAAATTATTAATTACCTAAAAAGTGTGGATATGTTAAATAAAGTTAAAATTATAACTGAGAATGAACCCTTAGGCGATGGTGGGTCCTTAAGAATAATTTATGAGAAGAATAACTTAGACAATGATGTTTTAGTTATATACGGCGACGTATATAGTGAGGTTAATATTAAACATCTACTAGATTTTTATTACAAAAAAGGATTTGATGCAGTTGTACTTGGCACAGAAGTAAAGGATCCTCATAGATATGGAGTTCTTTATGCAGAGAATGATGTGCTTGTGGAGCTCATAGAAAAGCCTAAGAATCCAATATCTAACTTGATTAATGGCGGGATTTATGTTTTTAAGAAAGAATTATTGAAAAATATAAAGATACCTTCGTCTATAAGTAAAGATTTTCTACCTGAACTTTTACGAAATAAGAGGATAGGTGTGTATAAATATAATGGAATTTGGGCAGATATAGGTATTCCAGATGATTATTTACGTCTTAATTTTGAGTTACTTGTAAAAAAATATCCTAAGGGATATATTGATCCTTCAGCTAAAATTAGTGAAGGCTCAACATTAGTTCCTCCTTATTTTATATCAAAAAATAGCACGATAAATAATGAAAGTTATGTAGCTCAATTTACTATTTTAGGTAGTGATGTTAAGATAGGAAAAGGTGTATATGTTTCTGAAAGTATACTAATGGATAAAGTGGAGGTAAAGGATTATACGTTTATAACTGGTTCTATCATAGCTGATAAGAGTAGGATAGGTAGATGGAATCATATATTAGATGGTTCTATATTAGGTGAGGAAGTTATAACAACTGACGGACTTCTAATAAATCAACGTGCAATAATCCTCCCAAATAAAGAATTAAATGAACCAGTTTATGAAAAGGGTAGGGTAATATTATAAGTGATTTATATGATCTTGAAAGATATAGTAGAAGAACTATCATTCCAATTGAAACAAAGGAAGATAATAAATGTTTGTGTAAGTCCTACATACACGTCAGTAATGTTAGATGATCAGTCAATAGGTATTTCCCATACTTTGGCTAATGGAGAAATAGAAGTAGCTGGAGAAATAATAGGCAAAAATGCCTATGAAGTAGTAGTTGAAAATCTGGAATCAGATATTCAAAGATCTTTATCACTAGCTATAATAAATGCACTAGGTGATATTAATAGATATACGCAAGGTGATCCTATAAATTTATATTCAGGTGGTAAGGTTTGCATATTTGGATTTTCCCCTCAAATACCATCAAATAGGTTTGATAGTGTGATTATATATGATTTCAGTGTGAATGAATATAAAAAATCTGGGAACGTTGAAATAAGACCATTTAATAGCTTGTCACATGAAATGTGCACTACACTAATAATCTTTGGTTCGGCATTAGTAAATAACACTATAGATAGAATTTTAAATAATATTTCTGCAACTCATAAAATCCTAACAGGCATATCTTCTGTTGACGCTGTATATACTCTTAAGAACTATGGGTTTGAAATTATAGGTAAAATAATTCCCATAGATAAATACAAAGTATTTAGAATAATATGTGAAGGTGGTTCTAGCAGAATTCTTAATAAATACGTTACAAAATATTTTAGAAAAATTTAGATTTTATGTCCTCTATTTTAGAGTAGCATTTACCATCATAATATAACATACCTCTATCACAATTATTGTTTTTCAAAATAGTTATTCTAGAATCTATTACGTCTATAGGGATGTTTGCTTTTATACTGTCAAATAGTTTAAGGTATGCTATAGACGCTCTTGAAGTTATTTTGGTATTTTCAGGATTAGAGCCTAATGCGGATTTTAGTCCTTTTAGTGCAAATTCCTTGTATTTCTCATAATTAGTTAAATTAAACATTTCGGCAAAAAATATTGAGGCTTCAGCATTAGAAATTGGTTCAAGGTAGGTTATTTTTGTTATCTCATCAACTATCTTACTATCTCTAAAACCTTTTTCATGATTAAGGTTATTAATAATATAGTCTGCTATTTTAGTTGATATATTTAAATATTTTTCATCAAATGTTCTCTCATACGCTTTAAGTAAAGCGTTACCTACTAAAGCCTCATCTAGTAAGAGTCCCTTATTCTTTCTTTTAATACTTCTATATACTTCTCCTGAATTAAAATCAATAAATCCTATTAATTCATCTACTTGTGCTAAGTCATAGTTTACTAACATAGCTAAATTAGCAGAATAGGTTTTATCTAACTTTACTTGAGTATCCTTATGTAAAAGATATCGAGCTAATTCATCTGAAGGCTTAATTTTATCTTTAATCTTTAAATAATCCTTGTAAATATTACTATAAGTTAAATAAACTTCTATCATTCTGCTATCTGTCTCATAACCTTTGAGAATATAGTTGATAACATCGTAAATTATAGTTTCTGTAGGTTCTATGGGTTCTGGTACGTATTCCTCAATTTTTATTCCTTTTAATTTCCGATTTTTGTAGTCATTTAATATTTCTCTTAATTTATTTTCTATAAATTTTATGTCTTTTGACTCTAATAACCCTAAAACATTAAGATCTGGATTAAGTATAGTTATACTAGGGATAATCCCTCTAGTTAATCTTATTGTATATTGAATATACTCTAATGCATCTATTTTTATACTTAGATATCTAGAAAAAATTGGCCTTTGTTGTAATTCTGTATATATTTTTTCACAGTCGACGCAACTATCGTCAGTAAAAAATATCAGTATCGGTTTGTCGTAAAATCTAGCATCTTCGATTACACGGGAAGTTATTATCATCATAAACCGTAACATTTATTTACATATAAAACTTCTACCATCTATGAGTCGTCCTGCTACAAAATGGAAATGCGTATTATGCAACAATACTATATATTAGGACAAGCTATTTACATATCTTAAAAAATGGAGTAGTTTACTATACTTGTCTGAGAGAAAAATCGATAAAAAGTAGTAAAGTAAGTGTAAAAGAGATACAAGCTTTGTTAGATGCTTTAGAAGAGGAATTAAAATCTATAGTATATTATAAACAGAAAATATCTTCAATTGAAAATGAAGAAATCAAAAAGAATCTAGATCAAACTGAAAAAGATGCAGAGAAGAATTCCGGTATATTAACGCGACTAATAGAAAAGTTTAGTGATTTATCTTAACTAATTTTTTATTAGTAACCTTAATTAGATGTTAGACACATAGTACACACTTATTTTACTTAGTTTTATTACAATTCAGAAAAACTTATATGTAATTTAGACGATGTATTTGTAGTTTTAAATCTTGTGGTTTTTAAATCTTATAGTTATATTTCTTAATAATGATAGTCAGACTAGTATCATATTCACCTGATGGTGAAAAGGTAGTAGCTATTGCGGCTAAAATGAGTAGGAGTAGGAAAGGTTGGGATTATCATGAAAAAGAAATGACTGATGAAGAGATTGAG
>JAVYOH010000006.1:0-49081 GCA_038734615.1 Saccharolobus sp.
GGACTTTTTACAGATTCCATCTCAGCCCTAAAGAGGCTAGGCTTTCCTTTCGGTTGTAATCTGAAGATGTAAATACATTAGTTTAGGAAGTTATCATAATTTAATGCAGTTATATTCATATAATTTTATGCTACATGTTATATATATTACAACTAATTATACCACTTCAAAAATAATCCTAAGATTATATTTTTGAAGTGGTTATACTACTCGGTAATTTATATTGACTTATTAGGGGGTACTACTAGGTAATTAATAGAACCTGTTAGGGGGTAATACTCGTATGGAAAAACGTTTAACCTATAACAACAACATGTATATGAAATAAGTAATGGAGCAAATATTATATTCTACGTCTTTGCGAAAAATCAGAGTTGTTAAGAGAGATGGGAATATTGATGAATTTAAATTAGAAAAAATTCTTTCCAAATTGATAGTTCCTGATGAAGTAGTTGATATAGTTAAGGATATTCAAAATGGTTTAAAAGATAATGCCATAGATACTAAAACTATTGCTGATATAGTAGAAAGGAATCTTATAGAAAATTCCCTAAAATATCCTCATCTAATGGATTTGGCAAAGAGATACGTTTTAGCAAGAATATATAATCATGTATATGGGAAAGGTAAATGGAAGGATTTTGATCCTAAGGATTTATTACTCTCATATAATGCCTTAAAAGTTCTAGAAGCTAGATATCTACTAAAAAATCCAGATACTTTAAGATATATTGAAACCCCCCAGATGTTATTTAGAAGGGTAGCAAGATATTTAGCTAAGGTTGAAAGAAAGTCAGAAGAAGAAGTCAAAAAATTAGAGGAAATATTTTATGAAATGATAAGTAGTCTAAAGTTTGTACCAAATACGCCAACTTTAATGAATTCTGAGACTAGGTTAGGAATACTATCAGCTTGTTTCGTTATACCAGTTAAAGACGCTATGACAACGTTAGAAGGAGATGGAATTTTTGATGCTTTAAGGGCTACGGCTTTAGTTCATCAACAAGGAGGAGGCACTGGCTTTGATTTTTCTGAATTAAGGCCAAAGGGTGATGTTGTAGCTTCTACTGCTGGAGTAGCTTCTGGACCAGTTTCTTTCATGAGGATCTTTGATGCTTCGACTGATGTAATTAAGCAGGGTGGTAAAAGAAGGGGGGCTAATATGGGTGTTATGCATGTATGGCATAGTGAT
The DNA here is from genome assembly GCA_038734615.1 of Saccharolobus sp. Classification (GTDB taxonomy): domain Archaea; phylum Thermoproteota; class Thermoprotei_A; order Sulfolobales; family Sulfolobaceae; genus Saccharolobus. The sequence continues at coordinate 1,193 of JAVYOH010000006.1, forward strand.
ATTGAGGACTTTATTAAAGCTAAGACTGGGCAGTTAAAGGATGTTCAATTACAGAATTTCAATATATCTGTAGGCATTTATGATTACTTTATGAATGCTGTAGAAAAAGGAGAAACAGTACCATTAATTAACCCTAGGAAGACTAAGATTGCGGGAACTGATCATGAGTACTATATTGTAAGGGCTAGGGGGTATATGAATGAGGAATGGATTCAAGAGATTATATTAGACGAGTTAGAGGAGGCAAATGGATCAGTGTATTTAGATGAAAGCAAGATAATAACAATGGATGAAGCATTAGTTATAGCTGAGAAGGAAAAAGCTATAGTTAGGTATGTTAATGCTAGATCATTATTAGATGAAATAGTAAAAGGAGCATGGGATAGTGGTGATCCGGGATTAATTTTCATTGATACTGTTAATAGGAGGCATCCAGTTTGGTATTTAGGTAAAATTAATGCTACCAATCCATGCGGAGAAGAGCCATTATTACCTTGGGAATCTTGTAATTTAGGTTCAATTAACCTAGAATTATTTGTAAAAGATGGAAATATTGATTGGGATGGTTTGGCCCAAACAATTTATTATGCTGTAAGGTTCTTAGATAATGTAATAGATGCTAACAAATATCCCTTAAAACAAATTGAATTAGCGACTAAAAAAACTAGGAAGATTGGTTTAGGTGTTATGGGGTTTGCAAGAATGCTTATAAAACTAGGCATCCCTTATGATAGCATTGATGCCTTGTATTTATCTTACCAATTGGCTAAATTTATTTATTACCACGCTTTTAGAGCATCTATTGAGATAGCTAAGGAGAAGGGCTCATTCCCAGCTTATAATCCTAAATTATATAACGATATTTTTGAGTCAGCTAAGCCATTTGATGAGCTGTTACAAATTGCTGGTATTAATGAGAAACCATCTGAAAGCGTAAGGAAATTAACCTCTATCGTTGATAAGCTAGATTTCTCTGAGCTAAAGCAGTTAAGATTAAAATATGGTTTAAGGAATGCTACTGTTGTTTCTATAGCTCCAACTGGTACGATATCGATTATAGCTGGAACTTCCTCATCCATAGAGCCACTATTTGCTTTAGCCTTTGTTAGAAATGTTGCAGTAGGCAAGTTTATAGAGATAGATCCGCTCTTTTTAGAATATTTAAGGAAATATGAATTGGACGATCCAGAAGTTATACAAAAAATAGCTGAAACCGGAATGGTAGGCGAAAATGCGTTTATGCCAAAAACGATTAGAAGAATATTTAGAACTGCTCATGAGGTAAAGCCTATATATCACGTATTACATCAGGCATGTTGGCAGCAGTGGAACGATTCTGGAACATCAAAGACAATAAATCTAAGGTCAGAAGAACCAGTAGAAACTGTTGAGCAAGTGTATCTGCTGGCTTGGAAATTAGGAATAAAAGGAATAACAGTATATAGGGATAAGTCAAAATCTCAACAAGTGATTTACTTTGGCGTAAAGAAGGAAAGAGAGGAATATGAAAAGAAAAAATCTGCACAAATTCTTCCATCTTCATTTAAGATGGAGAAGAGTTTTGTAGAGGTTTCAGAGACTTATTCAGGTGGTTGTAAGACGTGTGAATTATAAAAACATTTTTATTTTTTAGTGTTGTAAATTAGGTTATACGTGTGATAATATGTCATTACAATTACCTTGTGAGTTTTCAGCAAAGGAGATATTGCCTGCAATTAGGTCTATAGTAGCGCAAAAGCTGATAAAAGAGAAGAAATTGTCTGAATACAGAGCAGCTGCCTTAATGGGTGTAACACCAGCAGCAGTTTCAAACTATCTTAAGAGTAAGAGAGGAAGAAATTTAAGATCAATGCTAGAGAAAGATGAAAAATTCATGAGTTTAATTTCAGAGGTTACTGATAAGATATTGATTTCAAATTCTAATATTAACTCCTATTATTGTTTATTATGCGCAGAAAGCAGAAAAGTCCTTAACAAGTATGGGTACAATTTAACCCTTTGCCCGTATGATACTATTGAAACTAAATAGCTTTTCTTTTAAGTAATAAATCGGGCAATCTCTTTATCTCTAATACTACTTTTATAATTCCCCATCTTCTAATTGGAATCTTTACTCTATCATATTCATAAGAGATTATATTAGAAGGTTCTATTACTTTTGAGATCCTTGCAGATAGGTATAACGTAGAAATTACTGGTCTATTACTAAAGTTCTCAAGTATTATGGTTAATGTTTTTGCATTCTCGTTAAAGGAAAGATATAATGGGGTTACAGAAGCTGGCTCTATTCTATATAATGATAATTGGAAAGGTGGTTTGCATTCTATTTCAGTTACGTCATTTATAATATCCCACGCTAATCTATTTAGCTTAGCTTCTTCTGTTGTTTTAGTTTTTAATAATAATATTTTATCATCGCTTTCAGCCTTAATCTTACCTAAATCAAAATTTAAATTAAGGATTGAATTACTTACTATAGAATATGCTTTATCTAATTCTATACTTATCCCGTAAGTACTTTCTATATATTTATCGGTTTTTTGAATGTAGTATGGATTTATGTATGATATTTGAGGATTTAAAAAGTGCGTATCTATTACTAGTTTTTTATCCTCAACCTTAATTTCGCGTTTTTCATCTACATTTCTACCATTACCTATTTCGCCTTCCCTTAACTCTATTATACGATCTTTTTGAATATAGTATCTCGTCCATGGTGATAAGTTTACTAATGAATTTCCCTCTTTGCATGGGACTAAGTATTCTATCAATTTTAAGAACGTTTTATGGTCTACTTTACTAAAGGTCCAAGGTATTGATACTTTATTTAATGGAGTTTTAACTACTAGTTCATGCTCACCTTCACCATCAGTTTGGATTATTGATAAATCTGGGCCTATTATTTTAGATTTATATTTCCATTTAATGTTTTTAACGCCACCAATAGTTAGTAATTGTGGAAGCTGTTCTAAGTTCAGTAATTCATCTTTTAGTTCTATATTATTGTTAAGAGTTTTATATGGATACTCAGAGGCTACCTCTACTATATCATCTATGCTCATAAGCGGTCAGGCTCATCATCTATATATCCGACAAATGCCTTTTCTTCACTAGTCCGTCCGAGGGTAAATCTTCATCCTATTAGATTTTTGAGTTTAGACCTTATTAATTCTGCTACTATTTTTCCATCTGCCTTTCCTCTAACTTTAGCCATAACCTTTCCCATTACTATATTTACTGCTTTTTCTTTTCTTTTATCTATTTCATCTTTATTAGATTTTATTACTTCATCTATAATTTGTTCCAATTCTTCTGTAGATATTAATTTATATTTATTTATGATTTCCGATATGCTCATTATATCTTTATTAGTTGTATATTCTAGAAGTATTTCTGTAATTGAATCCTTGGCTATCTTACCTTCATATAAGTTTCTAAATATTTCCTCTAAATCATTATCAGTAATTTTAGAAATATCGCCACCTTTAGACTTAACATACTTTAAAGTATTAGTTAGTGTTGAAGCTATAACAGATGCTTGAACTTTTGGTGAGAATTTATTTATAAATTCCTCGAAAAGGTCTAATCTTGGATTTCTAATAATCTCCTTTGCAAGTTCCTCATTAAGGCCTAATGAAATATATCTCTTTATTTTTGCCTCAGGTGATTCAGGTACCAGCTTCTTAGCTTCTTCTAATAATTTATTATCTATTCTTCTAGGTGGTATATCAGTTTCTGGGTACATTCTTGCTGCGCCAGGTTGCGGTCTTAAGTATTTTGTTGTTCCATCATCTAAAGCAGCTCTGGTTTCTTTCGGTACTCCATCAAAAGCAGCTAAAATCCTATCTTTTATCACTTCTTTTGCTTTATCCAATTTTTCTTTTTCTCCTACAATAATTATAAAAGCATCCTCATCCATAATATTTAATACATCTCTTACTTTATTTAGCTCATCATTAGTTATTCCATAATTCGGCAGTTCATCAGAGTGGAAAATTCCTCCTAGGCCAGCTAATGCTCTAACGTAATCGGCTATTTCTGTTCCAAATCTTCTCTTCTTAGGAACTAGTTCCCACCCTAAAATTCCTTTCAGTTTATATAATTTTATACAATATATTATAGCTCCCTTTTCTATTTCATTTTTAATAATTTTACTTTTAGTGTTTTTAAAGATTTCAGTTACATCCTTTACGTAAAAATTAGCTATTATATCTTCCTTAGTTAGTCCCCTATTTTTTAGCTCTTCTTTTATTTTTAATAAGTTTAGTTGTCTTACCGCTTCATTCTTAACTATTTCCGCTATCATTTCCAGCTTTTGCACTCCTTTTATTTCTATCTTTGTACCTCCTTTTATTGATACATTTAAATCTTGCCTTATAGTACCTATTCCTCTTTTTACCTTTCCAGTCATTCTGAGTAATTGGCCTATTTTCAAGGCTACTCTTTCAGCTTGCTCCGGACTCTTTATATCTGGTCCAGTAGATATCTCTATTAATGGAATACCTAGCCTATCAAGGGAGTATTCTACTTGCTCTGGGTCTTCTTTAATTTTTCTTGCAGCATCCTCCTCTAATGCTATTGTTTGTATTGTAACATTCTCATCTTCTAATATGCCACCTATTGCAACTATTGCGGTTCTCTGGAATCCAGTTGTATTGGAACCATCTATGACGATTTTCCTCATAGTATATACTTCATCTACTATATTACTCTTTAATGCCATACCTATTGCTAAGGCTATCTTTAATGCTTCATCATTTATGTTATGAGGAGGCTCTTCGTCCGCTTCTACCTCACAACTCGTATTTATTGGAATTTTGTATATGTATTTTCTCCCTCTTTTCCACTCGAATAGTGCAGCAACGTCTATTTCTCCAAGTTCACTTAACGTAGGTCTTAAATATCTTTCTAGGGACGAAATATATTTCTCTTCTAGTTCAGTTTTACAATTACAAAATAGTTTATGAGATGTGTTAAGTTGCTGGTGGATCTCCAGTCCAACTTTTAATCCTAACTTTTCATAATCTAAATCACTCATGAGACCACCTTGGGTATAAATCTACAGTATGCCGAGGATTTATTTCTCCTACTAGATTAGTTGCCATCAGTTGTCTTATTTTATCTATATCATTTTCATGTGCTAACACCCACATTAATTTAACTAATGCAACTTCTGGTAATATATCTTCTAATGGTGTAACTCCTGCATCTAGCAACTGCCTGCCCGTAGTATAAACATTCATGTTTACTCTTCCAAATAGACATTGAGTAGTCATTCCTATAAAGATTCCATCTCTTATAGCTTTTTTGAAAATTTCGACATAATCTGAACTGGTATGGCCTAACCCAGTACCTGCAATTATCATACCTCTAATGTTAGAACTTGTCAAAATATACTCAACTATTTCTCGTCTTAGTCCGGGATAATAATATAAAAGGAAAGCTCTATCATCAAATTTAGAGTCTACTACTGTCTCATCTTTTTTACTTATATAATCTTCTCTCAGCATAGTTACTTTCTTTTCCCTCCAAAGAACTTTAGCTAAAGGTTTATCATTGATTGATTGAAAAGCGTCTCTTCTACTGCTATGCATTTTTCTGGCCTTAACCCCTCTGTGTGCAAGTGTATACGTGTCTGAACTTTCCCCATGCATGTTTATTACTACTTCACCAAATGGTGCATATTTAGCTAATATTACAGATGATAAGAGATTAATAGCTGCATCACTGCTAGGTCTATCGCTACTTCTCTGAGATCCTACAAGTACTACCGGGCCTTGTAATGATTTTAGAGAAAAAGCTAAAGCTGCTGCAGTATAACTCATAGTATCTGTACCATGTGCTATTATTACTCCTTGGTTACCCTCTTCAAATGCCTTTTTTACGGACTCGGCTATTTTAATCCAGTATTCTGGTTTCATATTTTCGCTTAGAATTGAAAATAAAATTTCAGCATCTATAGATGCTATTTCGTTAATTTCTGGTAGAAACTGAATTATCTCCTCAGTAGTTAACGCTGGCCTTACTGCACCAGTTTCATACTCTACCTTGCTTACAATTGTGCCTCCTGTGCTGATTATCTTTATTTCACTTTTTTTATTAATCTCTCTACCAATTTCCCTATTTTTTGCTAGTTTTTCTGATTTGGATATAAGCTTAATTTCGCTTATAGTATCTATTGATATACCTATATTATATCCATTATCCAATTTTATTACTAATATCTTTTCATCTTTGGAATAACTAGGTAATAAAATACCTTTTAATTTTATATTATTCTTCGTTATTTCTATAAGATCCCCTATATCTATATTTAAGTTTTTTAAAGCTTCGTAAGCTTTTCCCCTATATCCTTCTAACATAATAAAAAGAGTTAGATATAAATAAAAATATTTTTTATCATCTAGCAGGTGCTTGCTCTGCTTTATTAGCTTTTAGCACTCTTTTTTCGAATTCCTTCCTATTTCTAACTCTAGGAACTTCCTTGTGTTTTTCTTTTGGCTGTATTTTTGGAGTCTGGCTCCTAACTTTTCCTGCTTTAGTTAGCGAACCGTGAGAAGGCATAGCTTATCAAAATATACATTAAGCATTTAAACTTAAAAATTTGTCAGATAGGTTTGTAATGAGAGATGATGAAAGTATATCTAATTGAGCATATTATTGGAGCTTTAGCTTACGATGAAAATGGGAATATAATAGATTATATTGCTAATACAAAGGATCTAGGTAAGATAACTGAGGAGTTGATTAATAATGAAAAAGGCATTCCGTTTAGTATAACTGTAGAGTTATTGAAAAAGGTTAATCCTCAAGAAGTAGTAGTCGAAAATGAATCTGAAGTACCTAAATTACAAGAGTTGGGTTATAAGGTATCATACGAGCCTCATAATAAAATATCAAAACTTTTCAGAGATCAAGTAGCTAAGATAGCTGTTGAGATAAAGTTTGCTAAGGATGAAGAGGAATATTACAATTTTCTTCATGAGATCTCTCTAGAATATACTAGGAGGAAGCTAAGGTCAGCAGCTCAGAAACGAGATCTTTTGGCTATTCAAGCAGTAAGAGCAATAGATGATATTGACAAAACCATAAATCTATTTTCAGAGAGATTAAGAGAGTGGTATAGTATTCATTTTCCAGAACTAGATAAGCTAGTAGAAGATCATGAAATGTATTCTATGATAGTTACTAGATTTGGAGATAGGGAACAGATAGATAAGGGTGCAATTAAAGAATTAGGTTTTAGCGAGCAACAGATAAATAGGATTATAGAAGCAGCGAAGAAGAGTATAGGCGCGGAGATTTCAGAAGACGATCTCTCTGCTATGAGATCAATATCAAATACAATATTAGAATTGTATAATATAAGGAGAGATTTATCTAATTACCTAGAGAGTGTTATGAAGGAAGTTGCGCCCAACATTACTGCTCTAGTTGGACCAACATTAGGAGCTAGATTATTAAGTCTGGCTGGGAGTTTAGAGGAATTGGCTAAAATGCCAGCTAGTACTATACAGGTTTTAGGTGCCGAAAAAGCATTATTTAGAGCTTTAAGAAGTGGAGGAAGACCGCCTAAACATGGAGTCATATTCCAATATCCTTCTATTCATACATCGCCTAGATGGCAAAGAGGCAAGATTGCTAGGGCTTTGGCAGCAAAGCTAGCAATAGCAGCGAGAGTAGATGCCTTTAGTGGAAGGTTTATTGGCGATCAATTAAATGATCAATTAAAGAAAAGGATAGATGAAATCAAAGAGAAATATGCCCAGCCTCCTCCTAGGAAGCAACAACAACCTCAAAAGAAAAAAGAAAAAAGTAAAAAGGAAGAAAGGAAAAAAGGTAAAAGAAAGTGATTAAAATGTCTGAAGTAGTTAGCGTAAAACAGTCAAATATGGAAAATATTTACGAATGTGAATTTAATGATGGTAGCGTAAGGCTTTGTACTAAGAATTTGGCACCCGGGTATAATGTATATGGTGAAAGGTTAATCAAATACAAAGGTATCGAATATAGAGAATGGAATGCTTTTAGGAGTAAATTAGCTGGGGCTATACTTAAAGGTTTGAAGTACAACCCAATTAAAAAAGGGTCTAAGGTATTATATTTAGGTGCTGCATCTGGTACTACTATAAGCCATGTATCTGATATCATTGAAAATAAAGGAAATGTCTATGGTGTCGAATTCTCCCCAAGAGTTGTTAGAGAATTATTATTAGTTGCTCAAAGAAGACCTAATATATTCCCAATACTCTCTGATGCCAGATTTCCTCAAAATTATAAAGGTCTAGTTGAAACTGTTGAAGTTCTATATGTTGATATTGCACAGCCAGATCAAACTGATATTGCAATATATAATGCTCAATTTTTCCTCAAGTCAGATGGTTATATACTTTTAGTTATCAAAGCTAGAAGTATTGATGTTACCAAAGATCCTAAAGAGATTTATAAAGCAGAAGTAGAGAAATTGGAAAATGCGAATTTTGATACTATACAAATTATAAATCTTGATCCCTATGATAAAGATCATTCAATAGTTATAGGTAAATATAAAGGGTAAGAGTTTGATTGATAAAATTATTAAGCTTGGCTTTAACGATGTTTTTTCATCAGTACCTTCACAATACGTGACTATAAAAGACGCCATAGAGGGTAATACTAGGATTAAGCTAAACAATGGTTTTTACCATGAGTTTAACAAGGATGAATTAATTGATTTATCGACTAAAATTCCTCTATACTTATGGTCTCTAGTTAAGATTCCTTTTATTTTTATTAAATCTATTGAAGTTGGAGAATTTTTTATAAACGGTGAAGAGTGGAATAAAAGAGCATTATCAATTTTGCTTGGGCGAGAAGTTTCTAGTGTAATATCTACCGTAGATGTTGAGATATTATTAAAGCAATATAGATCATTAATATTTATATTTCTTAGTCCATCAATTTATATGGACTTACAATATAATGAGATGTAAGAGATGAGCGCGAAAATCGTTGATGAGGTTATAGATACACTAGAAGCCAAAAAATACGACTACATCTTAATTAATTATCCTGAACATAATAGAAAGTCTATAGACTTAATAATAAACTCAAAAGGATCCACTTTGGTTAAAATGTCTGAGGGAAAAGTAACTAAAGACGAGATTTCTGACTTAAAGAAAATATCAATAGCAACGCATAGTCCATCTTTAATAGTGACAAATAGTGAAGAGGAGGATATAGTATCTATAAAAGCAGAAAACGTTTTTGCAATTTCGTCATATGGTTTTAAAAAGATGCTAAACGGCGAAAAAATATTTCTCTATAGGACTAGGGGCGGTATATTTATAAAAATTAGGCACGATGTCTTAAGACGTAAAAGGGAAAATATGGGTTATAGTATAGGAGATTTAGCTAAATTTTTAGGAGTTTCAAGGAAGGCTATTTACGATTACGAGAGAGGAGATGCAGACGTCTCGTTAGAAGTTGCAGACAAGTTGATAGATATATTTGGGGAAGATATAATAGGAGATATAATACAATATTCTATGACAACAGATACAGAAATTGAAGAAAATGAAATCTCTGAAACGCCTTCAGAGAGTTTAAAATCAAGACTTATCCATAAGCTCAAGAATAGTGGCCTTAAAATCATCTCATTAAAGCTGACTGCAGTAGATCTTATAGTTAAGACAGATAAGGATATATACTTAGTTGCAATAGAAAATAAAGATTATAATAAATCTATGAAAAAATTCCATGAAGCTAAAAAAATGTCTTCATATATAGGTTCTAATTTAATAATAGTAACTAGATCCTCAAGATCTTTAAAAGAATGCGAAAGTTTAGGATACAAAGCTTTTGAAGAGAGTGATATACAATCTTTAATAGATGAAATTAAAGGAAATAGTAGAGGGTAAAGTTAGAGTATTTATTCCTGACCCTAGTGAGTATTCTATACAAAACAAATTTGACCCCTCTTGGGCTCCAGTATTCTATAATCCCAAAATGACTTTCAATAGGGACATAAGCGTAATTGCGGTTAGCATAATAAAGCCTAAGATAATTGTAGATGGTATGAGCGCTACAGGCATAAGGGGGATAAGATATTATATTGAATCTTGGAAAAGTCAAGAACTCATTTTAAATGATAAAAATCCAGAAGCAGTAAAATTAATTCAGCTTAATTTAAAAAATAATAATATCGAAAATGCGAAAGTGTATACCAGAGATGTGAACTCTCTATTATACGAGATAAAAGCTGACTATGTTGACATTGATCCTTTTGGTACTCCTGCACCCTTTATAGTTTCATCGATAAACGCAACTATTTCAAAGGGAATCGTAGCGTACACTGCTACTGACTTATCACCATTAGAAGGTTCATCTAAAACCTCATGTAGGCGTAAATATGACGCTGTTAACGAGAAGCTTTCAGCATCAAAAGAACTAGGGATAAGAATTCTGATTGGAAAAATTATCAGAGAATCTGCTATGCTAGAGAAAACGGTTTATCCATTATTTTCATTTTATTCAGACTACTACTATAGACTCTTTCTTAAAGTTGAAAAAGGTGCAAAAAGAGCTGATAAAAATATTGAGAATAATATTAGATATTTTGGAGAATGCCCTAAATGTGGCTTTCAGAAATTTTTACCGGATAGATGTACAATTAAGTGTCCCAATTGTAATTCTGAGTTAATAGTCATAGGCCCATTATACTCTGGACCACTTTTTAACTCAGAATTTGTTAAAGCGTTTTTAGAGGCATCTAAGAATTTTTCATATTTAAGCACATTTAAAAAAGTTCAAAAACTCATTAATAATATCTATAATGAAATTAAGTATAAAAGTGTTTATTATAGGCTTGATAAATTGGGTTCAAAATTAAAAATTTCTAAACTGCCACCTATATATAAAATTTTAGAATGTATAGGAGATGCGTCTAGGACACATTTTGATCCAAAAGGAATTAGAACGGATAAAGAGTATGAAGAAATAGTAAAGTGCATTAAAGGTTTAGACTAGTGTTTTTTCCACTATCCAGCTAGATAATTTACCACATGTTTGAGGACTTACATGTATCCCATTTCCACATTTACTTAAATGTTTACAGTTTAGGCAAGGAATATCTTCCAAGATATCTAAATTTACATATACGTCTATATCATAATTATTATTTAACGCAAACAGCTTTACAACACTCTTTCCATTTTCCTTTATTGCTTTTTTAACAATTAATTTTTTCTCCATTAGTTTTTTAATAATTATACTAACTTCCCGTATGGGTAAACCTACACTTTTAGCAAGTTCTTGTTGGGATATCCCCTTCTCTCCCATTTCCTTAATTTTCTTGTGAATCATCGTTTCATAACTTGTTGAATCTGTTTCCATTTCATATACACCCGTGTTGGCTAATATATAATATATGATTCTTGCTTATTTATTTTTTTGCTATCTAATATGTAAAGGCAGTAGGGCTGTTTTCTCCTTGGTGTTTTAAGAAATGTTTGCAAGCATTGTTTTTATTCATGTTTATTGGGGTAATTCATATCTGAAAAAGTTATTGAGGCTTGGCGATTAAGTTTTTAATTTTTAACGAATTATCTAGAATAGTTCTGATGATGGGCGATGCCCAGAGGAGAGGCTGGCACCCTAGGATTATCAAGTGTGTGGTTTTTCACACGATAGGGATGTGATAGGAGCGTGGAATATAGCTTAGATGTGAGTCTTATGTTGTTGGGCTCGAATGGGGTTCATGATCCTTCGTGGAGTGGTTGGTAATCACGATGAACCGTGAGGTTGGGGCTCAAGTCCCTAGATATGAACAAATAAAAATGAATATCCGAGGATAAACGGAAAGTAAGCGTTTTTAATTATGGATAAAATAGTTGCTTTAAAAATTTCCTTATAGTTTGTTAGAATTATAGCATTACGGTAATGTCGAAATTATCTACTATTTCCTTATATCTATTCCTTATTGTAACCTCTGTTATCTCTAGCGCCTCTGCGATATCTTTTTGTGTTTTCTTTATATCCATTAGGGCAGAAATTAGATAAACTGAAGCTGCACTAAGTGATAAGTAACCTTTCCCGCTAGTTAGACCTTGTTGATACATAACGTCTACTAATTCTGAGGCCTTGGTACCTATGCTAGCTGGTAAATTTAATTTATATATTATTTTTGGTATATATTCAGTTGGTTTTATCTTTGGTCTAAACTCCGGTATTGTTTTTGCTGCGGATTGAACTCTATCTAATGCTTTCCATAAGTCGCTCGATGATATGCTGTATCTAATCTTGAACTCTTGTAAGTGAATTGGAATATTATTAACTTGGCAAGCGTAATATAATGAAGATATTACAAGTAGATATTTGTCTATTCTTTTAGTTTGCCCGTTTTCTATCATTTTTCTTATTATTAAGGACGCAGTTTCTTTCACATGCTCTGGCAATCCTAGTTTTGAACTTTCATCATTCAAAATTGAAAGTAGTGTAACAAGTTTTTTGTCTTTTGGAGAGACCCTAATCTTGTTTTGGATTCTTTGCATCTTTAAAGTTTTTATTCTGTCTTTAGCCTTACCAAAACCTATGGTTGTGTGAAAACCCCAATCATGAACTTTAGGAGTTGTTGGGCTTCCTACACGTTCTCTTTCGTTCTTATCCTTTGCTGTATACGCTCTCCAATCCGGTCCTGGATCTATTATATTTTCCTCTATTACAAATCCACAGCTTATGCAGACATAAATACTTTTTTCATGATCGAATTTTATTGAATTATCTGCTCCACAATTAGGGCAATTCATTTCCTCATCTCCTCTGCTTAATATTTACAAATATTTTCTCATTTGGTTTAATTTTATAGTTTTGCTCCAATATTGCAAGCGCATATGGCTGTTTTATGTTTCCTATTACATCTAGGATTTTTCCTATTCTCTGTCCTTCTATATTATAGATCGTTTTTCCTATTATATTGTAATTTGTATAATTAATATTATTTTTCAATTTAATCAGAAGTTTATCTTTTAGTACATTTTTTATAAATATGCCAATTTCATTAACGTTATTTTTCATCGCATTTTTATGTTAGGAGTTTTTAAGCTTATTATTATTTTTCTATAATACTCATTATCTTTACACTATGTTTACGGCACTAAATCGCATATTTACTTTTAAATTTAAACGGCAATTTAGGGCTAATTATGTTGGAAATAGTTATTTATACTTTGTTCATATTAATATAGCCACGAATGCCATCTACTTCAACAAGTGAAGAGGAACTTTACAAAAAGATATCTGCGCTGAAGGATAATATTGTTAAGCTTAAGCAAGCTAAGTTAGAACTTATTGAAAAGGTCAAAAAATTAAGAGAGAAGAAGAGGGAAAAGATAGAAAAATTAAGGCAACTAAAACAACAAATTGACACATTAAGACAAGAGTATAAGATGAAGTTAAGTGAGTTTGATGAGTTAAAGAATAAAAAGAAGACTTTAGTTGAAATTATACAACAAATTAGAAAAGATTTTGAGGAATTAAAGACTTCATCTTCTCAAAATACGGTTAATCCATATACAATAGAAAAAAAGATAAGAGAGCTTGAGTGGAGAATTCAAACTAGTTCTTTAACATTAGAAGAAGAAAAGAGAATTATTCAGAAAATTAGTGAATTAGAGAAAAAATTACAATATGCTAAAAGATTTATGAAAATGAAGGAGAAGGAGACAGAAGAGAGAGCGCAATTATTAGCCAAAAAGGTAGAACTAAATACAGTTAGGGAAAGGATTAGTTCATTAATTAACGAAATAAATAATAAAAGAAAAGTGATTCAGTCTATAATACAAGAGAGAAATAAATTAATAGAAGAAATAAATACATTAAATAAAGAGATCGAAGAGGTTTCTAAGGGAATAGACGATCTAAACACACAAATAAAGTCGGCAATAGATGAGCTAAATGAGAGTCAGAAGAAATTAAAGGGTTTGCAAGAAAAAGGACAGTCTAACCTACAGCCTGAAATCTTAGAAAGGAAGAAGAAGGCTATAGAGGAGAAGCTTAAACAGAATAAGAGACTGTCTTTTGAAGAATTTTTAATACTCTATGGTGAAGTAAGTAATAACGATGGTAAAAACAATAGTGATTTACATTGATATTGATGATGATATAAGCGACCTAGGTTTTTCTACTCCTATAATAGGGGAAAAAGAGTGTAGGTTAGTTATAGATAAGGCTTTTAATATAATACCTACAGATTCAGATTTTAACTCTATGGTAGTAGCGTTCAATACGTATAAAGAACTTAAGCAGAAAGGCGAAGACGTAGAGATAGTATTTGTAGCTGGTTCAAAAAGAGGTGGAATAGAATCTCAAATAGAATTTTCAAGGAAAATAGATATTGTATTGCAGAAACTATCTCCGGAACAAGCTATTATTGTTTATGATAGTCCAGAGGATGCTAAGGCGATACCTATTATACAATCTAGGTTAAAAATTGCAGCTGTAAGGCAAGTTATAGTAGAGCAGTATAGGGGTGTAGAGGAAACATATATGCTTTTAGCTAAATATATTAGAAAAGCCTTAACAGAAAAACGTTATGCAAGAATATTTCTAGGCGTACCTGGTATAATATTGGCTGTAGCAGGTATATTATCAGCCTTAAATTTATCAATTTACATTGAACCAGCAATATTAATTACCTTAGGTTTAGCAATGGTCATAAAAGGACTTAAGATTGATGAAATGCTAGAGAATTGGTGGGAGAATTCTACTCTTATGGTTATTACGTCTACAGTATCTATAATTTCCATAGTAATAGGTATAATCAATCTCTATATACAATTACAAATAACTAAAGGACTAACTCCTATTCAAGATTTTGCCTTTGCCATACTAGAGCTGCTCCCTTATGGTGCGTTCTCAATAATAGTTTTATTTGGGGGTAAAGCAATTTCTAAGGCCTTAAACAAGGATATAAAAGTATGGCACGATATAATTAGAATTATAAATGTAATAATTATATATTTTGTCTTATTTATAGTAGCAAGGGCTATTGTTATAAACAATACTTATTCTTATGCAATAATAACACAGTCCTTGTATACTTTAGTATTAGCCTCAATAATAATTATCTCAGTATATATTATATTAAACATTCTAGAAAAATATGGTATATTAGAGAAGATCATAAAAAGGTTCTAGTTATTTTGTCTTTAACTTCTACTGGTAAATTGTCTAGTTTTAACACTATTGCATTTCTTGGTTTAAATTTACGTACTAAATTATCTGCTATTATATATCTATCTGGCGAATTCTCTTCTCTGTTTTTTATTACTCTTACTTTAATATACTTACCTTTACCTATCTCTATATAAGCATACTTGCCGTGTTTTAATATATTAACCACCAAAGTTTTATGTTATATACGTCTTTATATTGTTTATGGAATTTTTGCTGATTGATGCTGGAGGTACATCAACGAAAGTATATTTATATAGTGATGGAAAAATTAAAAAACAATATAGATTTCAGCCCGCTAGTGTGTCCACTGTAGGGATTTACAGGTCGATTACAAGAATAACTTCAATTGTATCATCATTTAACAAGAAATTTGATGGAATAGCAATTTCATTAGCCGGGATAGATAGTGAGATAGTAGCAAGGGATGTTAAACGGCAATTATATCCATATTTAAGTAGATATGCCAATAAGGTAGTTATAGAGCATGATGCGCATACAGTATTGTTGTCTAATGCTGAACAAGGATGTATAATAATTGCTGGGACTGGAAGTATTGTATATGGATTTGATGGAAAGAGGAGAATTATTAAGGGCGATAGAGGATGGCTCGTAGGTGACATATGTTCTGGTTTTTGGCTTGGCAGAGAATTTTTAAGAGAAATATTGAATGAATTTCAAGGATTAACTAATGATAAAAGCTTGTCTGCATTTTCTAGTTTTAAAAATGAAAATCAACTAGTTAAATTTCTTTATGAGAATTCTTGTAACCAGGATAAGATAGCTAGTTTATCTATAAATTTATTAAAAGCTATCAGGCACAATAACAAAAAAGCTATTAACATATTACAGAGCTGTATGGACTCATTAACAGATATAGTAAAAAACGTCTGTTATACTGTAAACTCTAGAATAATATATTACTTTGGAGGTATGTTTAACTCACCAATATATACTTCGTTCTTTATTAAAGAAGTTAATAAAAAAGGTATAAAAGGAATTAAAAGCAAGAGTATTATAAGTGGTTTACTTAAACTCTTAGAACTCTAATTCTTCTTCCTCTTCAATTGGTTTTACACAATCTAATTCAGTAAGTTTATCATATATTCTTTTAACGGCCTTAGATACTTCTTCTTCTCTCTTAGCTCCAGTAATTACCATTTTTCCGCTACTAAATATTAGTAATACTACTCTAGGATCATCCATTCTGAATATTAATCCAGGGAATTGTTCTGGCTCATACATATTATTTTCAAGAAGAAACGCTGCTTTATCAAGATTCACGTTAACATGTAAATTAGCTGAGGCAACTATATTCTGAATTTGTATTTTAGGCTTTCCAACGATTTTTATACCATATTTTTTAAATGTCTTTATTATTCTTTTAACTGCTTTTATTAGCTCTTCAGTACTTTTGGCTCCAGTAACTACCATTTTACCTGATTTAAAAATTAAAGCTGTAACTTTTGGTTGTTCTAGTCTAAATATTAGTCCAGGGAATTGATCTGGGTCATATTCTATGTTAGGGATACTCCTTTCCATGGCATACAAATCTAGACTTTGTTCTAGTGTTACTGTAGCAACTATATTTTCTACATTTACAACGGGTTTATACGACGGTAACGAATTAGAGATTTGAAGTCACCTTAAAAACTTTTTTATTTTAAACTTATAAATCACTCTTTTAAAAAAGTACATTCTTAAGTAAACCTAACTCAGGGAATTCCATTATGCCTTCTCCCTCAACTATCACATAAGGTTTAGCTTTCTCTAAAATTCCATGTTCTTTTAATAAATTACTCATATAATTTGAATGTATTAACGATATATCATTTCCCGCTTGATAGATTCCAATTGCGGGCAAAACTATAATTTTAGAATTAGGTTTTTGTTTTACTGGTACATTTAGAAAGCATTGAAATTTTCTTGAAAATCTCAGTTTATCTCTTAGCGAAATTCTAGGATGTTCATGACCTATAATGTATGTAATATTATCTTTTGGTTCTATATTTTTATGTCCATGCGTTAAGTAAATCTCTCCTATTTCCATATCTTCCACTAATTTTACATTATCAAATTTTTCTGTAATTAAAGAAATATAATTATCATGATTTCCTCTTACAATTGTAACGTTAGTCCCTAACTCTTTTAGGTATTTAAGTATTTCAGTTAATTCTTCTCTTTCTTGTTTAGTTAGTCTATCAAAACTATGTTTAAAATCGCCATTTATTATTATATTTTTTGTGTTAAAAACCGATAAAGACTTATTTACAATATTTATAAATTTCTTCTTTTGTACCTTAGGAATATATATTCCCTTCCTTGACATCTCTTCTTCATAGCCTATATGAACATCAGAAAGCACAACACTATCGGCATCCTTGATGTATAATACCGGCAAGTCTTCAGATATGTAAATACCCTTAGCTATCTCTAGCATTAGTTATAATTAAATGTTGTTTTGTATTTATTATTTTTTATGAGTACACTTAATTTAGTTGGACTAGGGATTTCTAAAAAATTTATAACAAGATCTGCTATAGATGCGTTAGCAAATTCAGATATTATATTCTTTGATAAATATACATCTAGATCTTGTGATATAAGCTTTAATTTGCTAAAAGAAATGTTTAAGGACAAGACTGTTATAGATGCGGATAGAAATCTATTGGAAAATAATTCCAGTATAATTATAGATTATCTAGATAAAAACTATAATATAAGTATTGCAAGTATTGGAGACTCTATAATAGCTACTACGCATGTAGCATTAGCAATAGAGGCTAAAAGAAGAGGGCATAAGGTAAATATAGTTCCAGGAATATCTGTGCACTGTTATATTATATCTAAATCATTACTTTCCTCATATAAATTCGGTAAATCAGTTACAATAACTTTTCCATATGATGGGCATATAGATTCTGCTCCATATACTGTGATAAAAGATAATAAGCAACGCGGATTACACACCATACTATATCTTGATCTTAAAGAAAATAAAAGTATGACAGCTAATGAAGCCTTATATCTTTTACTAAAACTTGAAGAAAAATATAAAGAAAATGTCATTTCTAATTCAGATATTGTAATTGTTGGGGCAAGACTTGGTTGTGATAACGAAAAAATTATCGCCCTTAAGATAGGAGATGCGCTTAAATTTGACTTTGGGGAAGTTCCACATATTATTATAATTCCCGGTAATCTTCATTATATGGAGGCTGATGCTATAAAATGGATGTTAATGAGTTAATAAATAGGATAGAGAAGTATATTAAGGGAGTAGAAGATAGATTAAAAGATATATCTGTAAATAGTAAAGCAGTAGAATTAGCTAGACTATATATGGAGGATTCTAAATATTATTTAGAGAAGGGTGACTATATAACTGCGTTAATTGATATAGTTTACGCTGAAGGTCTATTAGATGCTACAGATATTTATAACGGAAAAGATCCCGATTCAAAAGTATCTAAAAAGGTTTTTGTTGCGGGAACGTTTGACATTATACACCCAGGGCACATAGAGTTCTTAAAAGAGGCCTCTAAGTATGGTCGTGTATATGTTGTAGTTGCAAGAGACACTAATTCAGAAAGGATAAAAGGAAGAAAGCCCATCAACGATGAACAGACTAGATTAATGGTTGTTAAAAACTTAAAATACGTTTTTGATGCTATACTTGGTGATCAACAAGATTTTCTAAAAAGTGTAGAAAAGATAAGGCCAGATGTAATCTTTTTAGGTCCTGACCAAAAAGTAGACGAAGATAAATTATTGCAAGAATTACAAAAACGTGGTCTAAACCCTCAAATAATAAGATTAAAAGAGAGAATAAAGAATTGGAACCATTCAAGTACTACTGATATTATAAACGAAATTAAAAAAAGGTATTGTAATTCTTAAATGTATACCTCTACTGTTATTTCATCCCCATCTTTAAGATTAAGTTTTTCTCTAAGGTAGAAAGGTGATATTATTTCTATAACACTCTTTGGATGTGTTGTTCTTAAAGGAACTACTAGTGCTGCAGGCTTTAATGAGTTTATAGATGCTGGATAAAGTCTTACTGCTCCTAAAACTCTATCTCCTTGTTTGTATTCTGGTATAACTTGGGATGGAGAAGAATCCAGTAGTAATCTATTTTCTAGGGATTGTCTGTCATAGATAACTATATTTAATGTACCTGGATATGGTTCAAAACCTAACAATTTAGTAATCTGATTCCTATAATATTCCATTGATAGAAATATCCTGCCCTCACCAATTCCAGATACAACATTCCCTTTTATTTGAAGACTATGAACAGTCAATATAGCATCGCTTAAATTACTTAGACAAGAATTTAGCATCCTTTCTCCTTCTTCAGTTAACCTTATAATCTCTCCTTCTTTCGACACTATTCTTAATATTAGTTTATCTTCTTCCAACTCTTTTAGCTTCCTAGATACAGACTGTTGAGAGAGATTTAGCAACTTAGCTAACTCTGTTTGGGTAACATATGATTTACCTTTAGAATATGCGGCTATTTTAGCTAAAATACATATATTTGACTCATCTTTTCAAGTTGATCCCTCAGTACAACCTTCTTCTGCTTCCTTATATTCTCCACTCATATCATCTTCTATATCTATAGTAGACCAATCCCATCTTTCATTCCATGCGTTACCTATTTTAATTGGCTTATCAAGCATGCTCAGCAATACTATCCTGCTCGGTACATGTTCAGATAAAATGTTATATCCTGTATAATCAGATAGGATTTTAGCGAATTCTCTTATTTCCTTATGCCTAGGCATTGCATCTCTACTTAATCTGTAAGTTGATGGGCCAACATGCATATACGCTTTAACCTCTACATAAGTTGGCATCGCAAGTTTTATCAGCTTAGCGAAACCTTTCGCATCCTCTTCACTCATATTATATCCTTTTATCATAGTGAGTCTTATCACAGTAGGAGAACTAAAGCTCGGTAGCATTTCTAAAGTTCTCATTACTAATTGCCAAGAATTAGATATCACGGGTCTATTGATCATTTTATGTTTTATTTCATTAGGAGCTTGTAGTGATACAAATAACTGAGTTGGTTCCTCTTCTAAGCTAGCTAGAATATCTGGTCTTACACCACTTGTGACGAGAAATGTAGTTAATCCCCTCTTATGGTACTCCTTTATTAGTTCTCCTAGTTTTTCATACAAAGTTGGTTCTCCAGTGAGACTTATTGCAACATGTGCCGGTTTCATGGCGTCTCTAACTTTCTGTGGATTAACTCCATTTCTTCCTAAATATCCACTAACGGATTTTATATGTTCTTCTATACTTCTTTCCACAATATATTCTGGATCATCATATGCAGGCATTTTTGCATCATCCCATTCTAGTCCAATATCTTCTGGTTCCAATCTCCAACAATGTACACACCTAAACCAACACCAAGCTGCAGAGGGACTCATTTGCACGCATCTGTGGCTCTCAATTCCGTAAAATTTACCCTTATAACAAGATCTATTTGTTACTAGTGATTCATGAGTCCAGTGACATTTTTTATATACACTATGAGTTCCAATAGTGTGGTATTTTTCTTTCTTTAACTCTTTAAATATTGTACTTAATGTATCTATTTTTAAATTACTTTGCATGTCTTATATTCTGTAGTGTAGATAGATTAAAAAATTTAGACTTTTATCGGGGCTGTTAAATCATAAAGTTTTGTTATGTTTCTCTCTATATAGGAGGATATATCCATTAACCACATATCACTTAAATACTTTCCCATGAGTTGTAAGCCTATAGGTAAATTATTATGAAATCCTGCAGGCATAGACAAAGCTGGGATTGCTGCTAGATTTGCTATCACCGTATTTAAGTCCATTGCGTACATCTTAACGGGATCATTTATCACCTCTCCAATTTTTGGAGGTAATATGGGCATTGTGGGTGATATCAATATATCGTATTTAGTAAATAATTCATCTAAACTTTTTTTAATCAAGCTTCTAACTTTTAATGCTTTTATATAAAATTCTTCATAATATCCTGCACTAAGTATAAAACTTCCAAGCATTATTCTTCTTTTTACTTCAATTCCGAACCCTTCTCCTCTATTTTGTGCGTAAGCTTCTCTCCATGTTCCCTCCATATGTTTGCTGTAACCGTACCTAACTCCGTCATATCTTGCTAAATTTGAGCTAGCCTCTGACATGGCTATAATATAATACGCAGGTAGCGCATACTCGGCATAACCCAGTTTAGCTTCCTCGACTATTGCCCCCTCACTTGCAAGCTTATCAGCAATTTGCAATATTGTTGATGATACGACTTTATCTGACATTTCTAAAATATCATTTAAAACGCCTATTCTTACTTTTTTAATATCAATTTCTTCTTTATTAAAAATGGGTATATAATCTATGCTAGTAGCATCTCTTTCATCTAGACCTGCTATAATACTATATAGAATTTTTAAATCTTCAGAATTTTTGGCCATAGGGCCTATTTGTTCTAAACTATTAGCATACGCAACAAGACCATATCTGCTCACAGTTCCATAAGATGGTTTAAGACCAAAAGTTCCAGTGTAAGCTGCAGGTGCTCTTATGGACCCTCCAGTATCGCTACCTAATGCTAATTCTATATAACCAGAAGCTAATGCAGCTCCACTACCGCCCGATGAACCACCAGGCGTTCTTTCTAAATCCCAAGGATTCCTAGTAGGGCCAAAATAACTTGTTTCTGTTGTAGATCCCATTGCGAATTCATCCATATTAGTTTTTCCGAGAATAACTGCTCCTTCTTTCTTTAACCTTTCTACCACTGTAGCGTCATAAGGTGGTATATAATCTTCTAAGATTTTTGATGCACATGTAGTTCTAATTCCTTTTGTAGAAATATTATCTTTTATCGCTATTAATAGTCCTGCTAACTTACCATTTTTCGATAAGTTTTCTTTTACCTCTTTTATTACCTCATTCTTATCCCTTATTGTTATAAAAGCTTTTACTAGTTTCTCATATTTTTCTATTCTCTCATAAGTCTTTTCTACATACTCTACCGGATCTATGTTTCCATTTTTTAGATCATTGAGCGTTTTAGTTATCACTTTACTCACCGTATGTTCTCGGGCCTATAATATATCCGTCTTGCTTTCTTTTTACGTTAGCAAGTGCAGAATCCCTACTTAATGGCTCTTTAGGCAAATCTTTTCTTAACCTACCTTGAGATAGAGGATGGAAAAGTGGTTCTACATTACTAAGATCAAGTTCATCAATCTTACTAAAGAAATTCAAGATGTTCCTTATATCATTTTCTATATTCTTCTCTTCAATCTCAGATAGTTTTATTAATGATAAATTTTCTAAATGTTTGATTAATTCACTATTTACTTCTATCTTCATTAATCTCAATAATCAATTTAGAGAGCAAGTTTATATAATCATTCTGATCTGCAAGAAATGTATAGTTTATTCAGAGATATGTTAATTTACTCTTAATGTGTTTTAGTG
Organism: Saccharolobus sp.; assembly: GCA_038734615.1. GTDB lineage: Archaea > Thermoproteota > Thermoprotei_A > Sulfolobales > Sulfolobaceae > Saccharolobus. Next base: position 23,899 of record JAVYOH010000006.1, read on the forward strand.
CTTTTTAAACATATTGAGAGAATCCTTTTGTCAATTAACGCGAAATTTATATTGTTTCCTAATAATTTACTCTTAATATGGATATTTCTACCCTAATTAATACGTTACCGTGGGAAGGGTTAAAAGAAGCACTTAATTATGGGTTTTCTGAAGCTGAGTTTCTCGGTAAGAATTTCTTAGGTTTGACACTAAGTAATGGGGACGGACTTATAATAAATTTGAATCCTTTTACTAGAGATATATACAATTTACTCTTAATGAGTAAAAATAAATATAATTTAAGAAGTATAGGAATTTTTTCCAATTTCGATGGTAATACCTATTTTATTTACGAAATAAATAACCCTTCAGAGCTTATAAATATAGTTAATGGCAATATTAGAGTAGTATACGTTGAAGTGATTAAGGATGCTCTTGAAGACTTTTTATATCAAGCAATGGGTGGATGAGGATGATTTTAAGAAGTTAATGCTATTTTCTAGATATTTAGGCAGAGATTCAAATGGTTCTCGTTTTGCAATAGATGTAGAAAGAGCTAGAAAAAATAATATTAAATTATCAGATATAACGAATATTCTTGAGGATTTTAATCTGAAACTTTCTAAAGAAGATGAAGCGATTTTGAAACAGTATTTATTAGATTGCGAATTCGCTAAAATAGGCGATAAGATAGTATTAAAACCTTATATTTATCTGGCAGAACTTATAAAGGGTTTTAATACTAAATATGATAAAATAAACAAAAGATTTATAATTAGATCAATGGACTATTTTGATATACTACAAAAACTAAGGGATAATGGCCTAGAAGTCAAAGAGCTAAATCTTAATTTTAAGGATTTCGAATTTGAGTTGTCGGCCCAGCTAAGAGACTATCAGATAGAAAGTGTTGAAGCATGGGTCAAAAATGGTAAAAGGGGTGTAATAGCCCTTCCTACCGGTGCAGGTAAAACTTTAATTGGAATAAAAGCAATAGAAGAAGTAAAGAAGAGTACATTAATTATTACTTATACTAAAGAGCAGATGTTGCAATGGAGAGATTCGATAATAAAATTTTCCTCAAAGAGACCTGAAATAGGTTTATATTACTCAGAGGAGAAGATCATAAGGCCAATAACAATATCTACATATCATACCGCTTATAGGCACATTTCTGATCTATTCGATAAGTTTTACCTGATAATAATTGATGAAGTGCATCATTTACCAGCTGAGAAGTTTAAGGTAATTGCAGAAAGTATAATCGCTCCAAATAGACTCGGGCTTTCCGCAACGCCTTATAGGGATGATGGTAAACATGAAGAACTTTTCAAGCTAATAGGTGGTGTAGTATATTATAAGTCAACAACAGAATTGTCAAAATTAGGTTATCTAGCTCCTTATGAAGTAATCCAATTAAAAGTAAGGCTAACATTAGAAGAAAGGAAAAGATATAACGAATTACTTAAGAGATTCAGAAATTTAGTGGGTTATAGTAAAATAAGCGATCTTCTTCAATTAGTTAAAAAAGGTGATGAAAAAGCTATTGAGGCTATGAAGATATATAACGAGATGAGGAAGATAGTTAATTTTGCATCTGAGAAAATGAAGTCTATAGGCGAAATATTGAAAAATGAGAAAGGCAAAATATTGATCTTTACTCAATATGTAGATCAAGCAGAAGAAATAGCTAAACAGTACAACACATTACTTTTGACTGGAAAAATGAGTAAGGAGGAGAGAAGGAGAGTACTAAATACATTTAAATCTATGAGTAGTGGAATACTAGTTCTTACTACAGTAGGTGATGAAGGATTAGATATACCGGATGCAAATATAGGCATAATAGTAACCGGCACTGGATCTAGAAGGCAATTTATACAGAGACTTGGAAGGATTTTAAGGCCCTATAATGGTAAAAAAGCTAAACTGTATGAAATAGTTGTAAGCGGTACTCCAGAAGAATATCAGTCTAAAAGAAGAAAAGAGACGAATATTTTAGATTATGAAGTTCCCTCTGAAAGTCCAGAAGATGATAATATATAGTAAAAAATTGAATACACAAAAAGCTCTATAAGCGTTTGCCTATTATCAAAAAGACTTATTCCAACATTTAACTTCTTATTATTTCCTATACTGATTACCGGATAGTCACTTACGCTTATCAATGGTATTCCCTCAACTTTCTTAATTCTAGCACTTATTTTTCCTAAGAGATGTTTTAATGTGAAAGCTGTAAGTAATGATGGTTCTAATATCCTCAATTCTCCTTCAACAGTTTTTTCTCCCTCAAAAAACTTCACGTTTTCGATTATTTTATCAGAAACTCGTATTCCTTCTACCCAACTAATATTTCTTATCGTATTACTGCAATTCTCACCTACCAGAGATAAAGGAGGAAAAGTAATGATAGTACCATTAACGTTTAATGTTGCAGGATAAGTTAAGATTATATCGCCTACTCTTATTTCCTTAACATCCATAGGGCCACATATTTTAGCATCATGTATATAGGGCATATTGATTAAGTACAGTCTTTTATATTACAAAATAAATTTAGTTTTTTGATGATTAGACTTGTAAGGTCTGATTCTTTGATGAAAAACTGGGCTGATGAATATGAGATGGCTTAAGAAAAGGGAGGTTGTAATATATTTTCTGCTTTTTAAGAAATTTGGATATAGTAAGTTTAATATAGGTGAGGCTTATGATGCATTAAAACCTTATTTTTCTAAAAAAGTAGCAAGTCATAGCATAAATTATATGTGTAAAATAGGTTTAATATCAAAATTAAATGAAGTAGAATATAGATTAAACCCTTTTGAAGACTTTATTCTAACTTTCTTAGCAAAACCATATTTAGAGAGGAGATCTACTCTTCGTCATAAAATTCAATAGTAATTTTTACCTTAACTTCCTTTTTACTTAATGGCGGTATTTTGTCTCCAAAGTCTACACCTATACTTATTGGGTTTCCCATAGAATCTGTAAACCTTACATCTGCTACATAATGTGTTTCTTGTCTCTGATTTAACATGTTCATAAGTTCTGAGTATATTCTAGAAAGTGCCATTTGTAATGAAAGTGGGCTAGAAAAGTCCTCTGGTTTCAATTGTACTGCCTTGAAGTTTCCCATTATTTCCCCTATTCTACCCTTTCCTTCAAATTCAACTTTAATAGTAGGTTGACTCATGTTGTATCAAATAAATATACCGCATTAGTCCTTATTAAAAGTAGTGGATAAAAGAAAAGTCTAAAAAACTATGTTGCTATTTTTTCCTTATTGCTATTTCTATTGTAGATACTCTTGATTGTTTTCCATCTTGGCTTGTTACTACTTGACTTCCTACTCTAATCTCCTTAATTTCTATTTTGTCTGGTAAGAATCTATTCCTCACTATCTCTACTGTATCTACAGCCTTGCTAATAGCTCTTCCTCTTGCTTTTATTATTATCTCGCTAACTCCTTGGTTAAGTAGTGTTAATGCAGCTAAAACATAGTTCATTACTGGCTTCTTTCCTATTAAAACTACATTACTTGGAGTTGGAGTTGCGCTGCTCATTTTTCCACCTCTTTTAGTCTCAAATACACATTAATATGAAGCTAAAAAAGTTAACCGAATGAAGTAACACGCTGATATCTCTTTTAAAAGATCTTACTAATGTAAAGATTCTTTCTAGCTATGATTAATATAATCTATAGAAATTCATGTCCTAACTGTATGGGCGATATTTCGGCTAATAGACTGCTCAATGGTTTACCCTGTGAGAAATGCTTACCGGATATTATGGAGGTGAATGAAGAAGATCACTTATCCAAGATAAAAATATTATATAATATATTGGTTAATAATGGAAAAATTCAAAATTATTGGAATTTATATTATAACGTTACAGTATATAGCTCTATATTCAAATATTTTATAGAGAAAACTGGTCATGAACCTTGGTCTTTACAGAAGCTTTGGCTTAGGCGACTTGTAAATAATCAGAGTTTTACAATGTCAGCTCCAACTGGTTTAGGTAAAACCACCACATTAATGGTTTACTCAACCTATATTGGACAAAACGTAATATATATAGTACCTACAAAATCCCTAATGGAGCAAGTATGTAGTAGGTTAGAAAGACTTGGAGCACAGGTGTATTGCGGGAAGATGGATGATAAGGGAATAAGCGTGATTACTGTAAATTATCTTAATAGAAATATAGAAGATACAAGTAAATTATCAAAACCCAATCTAATTGTAATAGATGATGCAGATGCTGTAATAAAGAGCGGTAAAACCACTGATAGGCTAGTATCCTTATTAAGAATTCCTATTGATGTTTATGAAAGTGCGATAAAACTCATTAGATTAAGACAGCAGTATTATTTTAAGAAGAATAGTATAGAAGATAAGATAAGAGAACTAGAACTTAATATAGTTAATTTTAAAGAAAAAATTCCACAATTAGTAATAGCTAGTGCTACAATAAAACCAAAGGGCATAAAACAAAAGGCCTTAAAGCTATTAACAGGATTTGAACCAGCTTCTATTCAACTTTATGCTCGAAATATTATAGACTCCTATACTAACGCCTTAGATCTTTCTATAGTTAAGGAGTTAGGGAGCGGAGGGTTAATACTAGTTTCGAGAGAGTATGGGAGAGAGAAATTAAAAAGAATAGTAGAAGCTGTAGAAAATTTTGGATTTAAAGCTAAACTAGCAATAAGTGGCAGAAAGTTTTTAGAAGATTTTTCTCTGGGTAAAGTAGATATTCTTGTAGGTTCTGCCTCATATTATGGTGTAGCAGTTAGGGGTATTGATGAACCTAAGAGATTGAAATATGTTATATTCTACGGAGTTCCTAAAGTCCGTGTTAATATATTTCAAGCGTTAAATAATCCATTTACACTACTTAAAATAGCTAAAATATTTAATTTAGATGTATCCAAAATACAAAACGAAGTATTGCTTTTAAGTCCATCAGAGGCACAGCTACTAAAGATTTCGATAATAAAAGGAGAAACCATTAACAATACTAGGTTGGAAGCTTTAAAATCAAAAATATTATCTTATATATCGTTAATTAAGGATAAACTAAAAACATTAAAAGAGAGTAAAATTTTAACAGATAGCTTTGTTATCGTTAAAGAGGATTCCACATATTATATAACATACCCAGATATTACAACATACTTGCAAGGCTCTGGAAGAGTAAGTAGATTATATAATGGAGGCTTAACTTTAGGCTTATCTATAGTTCTTGTTGATGAATTTAATTTATTTGAAATTTTAAAGAGGAAATTACAAATGCTATTTCATGATTTATCTTTCAATGAAATATCTAAAATTAATTTATCAGATATAAGGGAGAAGTTAGATAAATCACGTGAAGAGGATGGTAATAGAGCTAAATTTAATATAACTACTGGATTATTAATTGTAGAGTCTCCAACTAAGGCTAAAACTATAGCTAGACTATTTAGCAGACCTTCAGTTAGAATAATTAACCATATACCAGTATACGAAACAATTGTGGTTGACGGTAATAATATCTATGTACTAGATATAGTAGCTAGTAAGGGGCATTTGACCGACTTAACGTTAGACAATTTAGGATATTATGGCGTAAAGATAAACGATAACGAGATAGTAGCATATTATAATAGTATAAAGAGATGTATGGATTGCAATAAGACTTTTTCTACTTCTTTAACTAAATGTCCATATTGTGGCTCCGAAAACGTTAGGTCGTCTGAAATAAGTATCAATTTAATTAGAGATATTGCGATGTCTGTAGATAAAGTATTTATTGCATCTGATCCAGATACAGAAGGCGAGAAAATAGCTTATGATCTAGCTGCCTTTATATCACCGTATAATCCAAAGGTATATAGAATATCGTATCATGAAATAACAAAAAAGGCTATATTAGAAGCATTGAGAAATCCTCAGACTATTAATGTTAGTTTAGTAATGAGTCAGGTGGTGAGAAGAATAGAGGATAGATGGATAGGTTTCGAACTTAGTAGTATTCTAAAGACTAGTTTTAATAGTTATAATCATGGTGCTGGTAGAGTCCAGACTCCTATATTAGGTTGGATAGTAGATAACACTATTAAATATAAGAGTAATATGGGTTATATTCTGTATATCGACATTAATGGTTATATTATTAAAAAATTTTTTAAAGATAAAAAAGAAATGCAAGAGTATATAGAAAATATGAGAGAAATTACAATACAAAAGATTCATGATGATACTCAATTATTGTCTCCTCCAGCACCTTTCACAACAGATACATTACTAATAGAAGCTAATAATAAATTAAGGCTACCTGCATCTGTAGTTATGAAGATAGCTCAAGATTTGTTCGAAGCAGGTTTAATAACATATCATAGGACAGATAGTACTCATGTATCATCAATCGGAATTGAAGTGGCGAAGGAGTATTTACAAAAACATGGATTATACTCAGATTTTACACCCAGATCATGGGGGTCTGAAGAAGAAGGAGCTCATGAGGCAATTAGACCTACAAGGGCTATAGATGTTAATGAGCTAATGCAGGAGATTGAAGAAAATCCATTCAGATATTCAATAAGATTTACCAAATTACATTTCTCGATTTATGATCTAATCTTTAGACGATTTATAGCCAGTCAGATGCTTCATGGGATCGGTATAAAAAGTAAATATCTAATAATTATAAATCATGAAAAAATAGAAGCAGAGTTATTATCAAGCGCAAATGGAGGATTCACCAAGATATATGACGTTAAAGTTTATGATTTACCATTAGGCAAGGTATCTGCGAAGCTCTCGAGTAGTAGAGGATCAAACTATCAACTTCTAAAATACGCTGATGTTATATCTCTGATGAAGTCTAAAGGTATTGGAAGGCCAAGTACGTATGCTAAGACTATTGAAAATCTAATTAGGCATGGGTATATTATATCGAGTAAGAAGAGATCGTATTTAGTAGCAACAAACCGCGGTATCTCAGTATATCAGTTCTTAAGTAGTAGATTCTACGATCTTATTTCAGAGCATCGTACCTCAAAATTAATGAGCGTTATTGACAATATAGCTCTAAATAAGGTTAGCCCAACAGATGTACTATTAGAGATTTATGGTGAGATAGTATCTTCAGTAAACTCTCTTAAGTCTGAGGAGAATATATGAGATTCTTCTCCTATCTTTTATCTCACTACCTGTCTCTATATTTACTATTTGTACACCATCCCCTAATCTTTCTTTTAGTGTGTTGTAAATATCTACTGCTCTAGAAATCTCTTTTCCTATGCCTTTTACTACTACCTCATCAAATCCTTGGTTAAACATTACAATTATATCTAAAACATGATCTTCTACACTTTTTGATCTTCTAACCGTTATTTCATTTATTTTCTGTGACATTTTATCTCATCAGTCACAAATAGTTATATAAAAATAAATCTAACTCGTGAACATTGATCAGTAACACGGGCCTTTATCACTGATCAAATTGAAGGGCATCATCATCAACTAGTTCTAGTTTATGAATATTTTAAACTTTGTAGGTATGATACGGCGTTAAGTAATAAATATATTATTATATCTTTGCCTATATGATAATATTTTTGGGAATATTGATAACTGCTATCTATTGCTTCTCTTACTTTAACTTCTTCTATATTCATAAAAGGTATTTTTCGTAAGATCTCCTCTTGATTATTAAGTAAATCTTTTGGCTTGAATAATATTTCTATTTGATTATCTCCGGATTTTAGATCAGCTACAAATATATCATCAAGATTTATAGGCGCAAATGATGAGTAATATTCTTCTGATTTTATAATATTTATGAAATCTTCATATAAGCACCATCTTATCTCTCTACTGTCCACATCAACAAATGATGTAACCTTATATTTGTTATTACTTCGTCTCATCTGCTTTAACTTATTTTCAAGACTTTTAGGCGAAATTCTCAATACTTCTGATAATTCGTTTAATGTGTAAGCTCCACCTTTTATTGCTTGATATATACTAATGTTTAAATCAAAGAGCCAAGGCCTTATTTGTGCATGTGTTAATACTGCCTCACTAAGGGGTGTAGGCTTATCAATATATACCATTTTTATCTCTCCTTTTTTGATTTTATCAATATACTCTAAAGTCTTTTTTATGCTGAAATATCTCTTTATTGTTTGTCTTAATGCTTCTTTTAATAGGAATTTATCTTCTTTTGGGTTTATTTTTGATATTTTACCAAAACTTGGTTGTATTTCTTTAAGAGTAGCTATATATAATGGTGATCTAATTACTGATCTAAATATTATTCTTTTAATTTTATTTCTATCCATACTAGTTAATTCTTTCAGTAAGTCTATTGGGCTTCCTTTTATAGAAAAACCATATATAGAACTTCTAGCTAAAGTATTTAGAGTGTATTTCTTTATAACTAAATATAGTAATGCATGAGAGAGTGTATTAGCTATTTTCTCATCAATTAATGTACCATAAATCCACTCATCCTCTCTTTTTTCTATCAGTATTGTGTTATCTACTGAAAAATTTTTGTTTAGTTCCTCATATTTCTTTATAATGTTAAATATACTAGTTTTGGATTCCTCATCAACTATATTTTGAATTAATCTATAGTATCTATCAATATTTTTAATCGTTTTTTTGATAGCATTAAGAACTACTAAAGACTTTGAGGTATTTTCCCCCTTCCAGATAGGTATCTCGCCTTCCCCTTCATTTACTGGGATAACGTCTATTGTATTTTTATTCATGTTTATTTTTACAACTTTCCAAAGTTTTCCACTTATTCTTATTATATCATTTGCTCTCACATGCCTGTAAACATATACAGCGTCTATCTCACCTACTGTTTCTCCATTATACTTTAAAGTAAAAGTATCATCATTATTTATTAGGGAGAAGAACTCAGAGAAATCTCTACCCCATCCATTTTTACTATCTTTATTAAATCTCCATATTCTAAAGAAACTAGGCCCTAACCTCAGATTACCATTATCTATCTTTATTATATCATTCTTAGCAAGATAGTTTACTAGTTCTAGAAAAGTTGATAGTTTAAGGTCTTTATATACGAATGAACTTTTAATTACACTATATGCATAATTAATATCTATTACTTGATATTGCAGTACCATTCCTAATAATTCTCTAGCTACTATATCTAAGCCATCATCAATAGTAGGCTTCTCTATTATTCCATTTTTAGCAGAAATATACAGTCCAAGTGCTTCAATTACGTCAAAATCATAAAAGCAAATCACTTCTCCTTTAGGAATTCCATGAACTATATGCCCGCTTCTCCCTAACCTTTGAAGAAATGAGGAAACAGAAGTAGGTGGTCTCAGCATTATTACCTTTTTAATATCTCCCAAATGTATGCCTAGCTCTAGAGTTTTAGTACAAACTACTGCCTTAGCATTACCATTTCTCAATTTATCCTCAGCTAAGTTCTTTAAATCTCTTGAAACTGAGGAATGATGAACGTAAATCTCTTTATTTCCTAATTTCTCTAATTCTTCATGTAATCTTTCTGTAGAAAACCTAGAATTCGTAAATATTAACGTGGGTTTTTCTAATAATTGATTAATTTTTTCTGCAGAATTTCTCCACATAGATATTGGATTATCAATTTTATGTATTTTGATTTCAAAATTCCTAGTATCGTGTAACTTAATTATTGACGCTTTTCTTTCGGATGAACCAAATATGAATTTAGCTACATTTTCCTCATCTCTTACTGTTGCTGAAAGTCCTATTCTTTGAAAATCGTTTCCAATAAAACTCTTTAATCTCTCAAGAAGTAATGAAAGCTGAGTACCTCGTTTAGAATTAATTAATTCATGAACTTCATCTATAATGACCCATTTGACGTTTTTGTAATGTTCTCTAAATCTACTCGCCCAGTCTAAATCGATCTCTAATCCTTCTGGAGTAGTTACTAGTATATGGGGTATTTTCTTTAGCCTTAAGTTTTTTTCTTTTTGAGGAACCTCTCCATGTTTTCTACTTGCTAAAAAACCTAATCTTGATACCCACCATTCTATTCTATATAATAGATCATTAATTAATGCCTTTAGTGGCGTAATATAAATAACAGTTACTGGTTTTACCTCTTCCTTCAACATTTTATTTAATATTGGGAATAATGCTGCTTCAGTTTTTCCATAACCTGTAGGTGCTATTATCAATGTATTATTACCATTATTAATTGGGTCAAAGGACATTTCTTGGATACTGGTTAGATTATTCCATTGTTTTTCTCTAATCAATTGTATTAATCGCTGGTCAAGCTGGTCTAGCATTAATTATCACACCAAATTTACTGAATAGCACCATTTACCGTTATTTTTAAAAATATAAAATCAACGATCAACTTATGTCTAAAAGATATGTTTGTGACACATGTGGCAGAGTATTTTCAGAGGGGCAAGGAATATTATTTGAAATTAATGATAACAAATTATATTTTCATAGTAAAGCTTGCGCGTATAAATTTCTTAAAGAAGTTCTTTTGGAAACTGATTCTGATTGTATAAATGATTCTTTAAAAAAAGTAAAAAAGAAATATAGCGAGCTTTTAGAGGAAATGAGTAAAAAATCTGAAAAGAAAATTTAAAGTAGAGAAGCTTAGTTAACTTGTGAATAGATATAGTTTTATTTAGCTTAACGTACATATATGGTTTGATCAGTATGCAGATTAATCTTACAAGGATTAGTTCTTATGAATGGCGTATTGATAAAGGAGCTCAAGACTGTATGAAAGTTCCAGTTACAGTCTTTGCCAACGATGTATTAATGGAGAAGATGAGACAAGATATGACATTAAAGCAAGCAATTAATGTGGCATGCTTACCTGGTGTTCAAGAGTCTGTATATGTGCTACCGGATGGTCATCAAGGTTATGGTTTTCCAATAGGTGGAATAGCTGCTACCGCAATAGATGAAGGAGGTGTAGTAAGTCCAGGTGGAATAGGATATGATATAAATTGTGGAGTCAGATTATTAAGAACTAACTTAGACTATAAAGATGTTAAGCCAAAATTAGTAGAATTAGTTGAAGAATTACAAAGAAATGTACCTAGCGGTGTAGGGAGTGAAGGAAAAGTCAAGTTAACTACTCAGCAATTAGATGATGTTTTATCTGGAGGAGTAGAATGGGCGGTGGACAAGGGATTCGGATGGAAAGACGACCTGGAGAGCATAGAACAAAAGGGAAGCTGGGAGTTAGCAGATCCTTCAAAAGTAAGTATAGTAGCTAAGCAGAGAGGTGCATCACAATTAGGTACTTTAGGAGCAGGAAATCATTTTCTAGAAATACAAGTAGTGGATAAAATATATGATGCTGAAGTTGCTAAAGCCTTGGGAATTACCCATGAAGGTCAAGTAATGATAATGCTACACACGGGCTCTAGAGGTCTAGGTCATCAAATAGCTAGTGACTATCTTCAAATCATGGAAAGGGCTATGAAAAAATACAAAATACAATTACCAGATAGAGAGTTAGCAGCTGTTCCATTCGAAAGTAGAGAAGGGCAAGATTATTTCCATGCTATGGCTTCTGGTGCAAATTTTGCATGGACTAATAGGCAATTAATAACTCATTGGGTTAGAGAAAGTTTTGCAAGAGTTTTTAGAACTACAGATGTGGAGAAATTAGATCTTCACATAATTTATGATGTTGCGCATAATATAGCTAAAATTGAAGAGTATAATATAGAAGGAAAAAGAAAGAAAGTCTTAGTACATAGAAAAGGCGCTACGAGAGCTTTCCCGCCTGGTAGTCCAGAGATTCCTCAACAACATAGAAGCATTGGACAAGTTGTTTTAATTCCAGGTAGTATGGGTACTGCAAGTTATGTAATGATTGGAATACCAGAGGGTAGAAGGACTTGGTTTACAGCTCCTCATGGTGCAGGCAGATGGATGTCTAGAGAGTCTGCAGTAAGGAATTATCCTTCTAATATTGTAGTTGAGACTTTAGCAGAAAAAGGCATAGTAGTTAGAGCTGCTACTAGAAGAGTAATAGCAGAAGAAGCACCAGGCGCTTACAAAGATGTTGATATAGTTGCAAAGGTAGCGCATGAAGTTAAGATTGCTAAATTAGTAGTTCGACTTAGGCCAATAGGGGTAACTAAAGGATGATAAGCAGAGATGAACTTCTTAAAGATCCAATCGTTGATATTACATTGGATAGTCTGAAAAATTATGGCAATATTATTGAAGTATTTGAGAAAATATATGGTTTCAGCAGCGAAGCAGTTGCTAAGGGTTCCAAAATACTTAAGGAAATGGTAAACAATGCTGACTTACGTTTTCTTTCTTTTACGGCAAATTTAGTCTCTACTGGTTTACGAGGGTTATTTGCGGATCTTCTAAGAAAAGGGTATTTTAATGTGGTAGTTACGACTGGTGGAACGGTAGATCATGATATAGCGAGAAGCTTTGGAGGTAAGTATTATAAAGGTTCTTTTGAATTTGACGATCAAATATTAAAAGATTTCGAAATACATAGGTTAGGAAATATTTTTATACCTTTCGAGTCTTATGGTAAAGTTATAGAAGATACTGTGAGAAGATTTCTACCAGAGATTGTTAAGGAAAAGAAAGAAATAGCAGTATATGAATTATTATGGGAATTTGGCAAAAGAATAAATGATCCTAACTCGATTTTGAAAGCGGCCTATGAAAAGAAAGTTCCTATAATAGTACCAGGTATAGTAGATGGTAGTTTTGGCACTAATCTATTCATCCAATCGCAGTTTCTAAACTTTAGAATCAACTTATTTGAAGATATGAAACTTATCAAAGATCTTGTTTTTTCTTGTAATAAAAGTGGTGGGCTAATAATAGGCGGAGGAATAAGTAAACATCATACAATATGGTGGAATCAATTTAAAGATGGTCTAGATTATGCTGTATATATAACTACTGCTCAAGAATATGATGGTAGTTTAAGTGGAGCTAGGCCTAGAGAGGCTATATCATGGAATAAGATAAAGCCGTCTGCAAAACATGTAATTATATACAATGATGCTACAATAATACTTCCTATTTTGGCTGCATCTTTATTAAGCTAAACTATTTCATATATAAGGTGTAACACTTATGTCTGTAGAAAAATTTACTAGTTTATCTCCTGCTGAATTCTTCAAGAGGAATCCTGAATTAGTAGGATTCCCTAATCCAGCTAGAGCATTATACCAGACTGTTAGAGAGCTGGTAGAAAATTCATTAGACGCAACAGATACTCATGGCATATTACCTAACATTAAAGTCGCTATAGATCTAGTAGATGTTGACAAGCAAATATATAAGGTCATTGTTTCTGATAATGGAATAGGTATCCCTCCTCATGAAGTGCCTAACGCCTTCGGTAAAGTTTTATACAGTTCTAAATACGTAAATAGACAAACTAGGGGTATGTATGGGCTAGGTGTAAAGTCTGCAGTATTATATAGCCAGATGTATCAAGACAAGCCAATAGAGATAGAAACTTCACCTATTAATTCAAAAAGAATTTATGCATTTAAGTTAAAAATAGATATAAATAGAAACGAACCAATAATTGTTGAAAGAAGGTCAGTTGTGAATGATAATGGTTCTCATGGTACAACAGTAGCTATTTATATTCCAGGTGATTGGTCAAAGGCAAAATCTAGGATTTATGAATATATTAAGCGAACTTATATAATAACACCGTATGCTGAGTTTATCTTTAAAGATCCTGAAGATAACGTAACTTATTATGCCAGGCTTACTAATAAAATACCTAAGCCGCCTCAAGAGGTAAAACCTCATCCATATGGTGTAGACAGAGAAGAGGTAAAGATGTTAATAAATAATTTAAAAAGAGATTACACGATAAAAGAGTTTCTTATAAACGAATTTCAAAGTATAGGAGAAACTACCGCGAGTAAAATTCTAGAACTAGTAGGGCTAAGAAGTGATAAGAAAGCTAAGAATCTGAATGAAGAAGAAATAACAAAGTTAGTAGATGTAATGAAGAAATATGAGGATTTTAGACCTCCCTCTTCAGATTCATTGTCTGTAATAGGTGCCGATCTAATAGAACTAGGTTTGAAAAAAATCTTTAACCCAGATTTTACTGTTGCTGTGACTAGAAAGCCTAAAGTCTTTCAAGGGCATCCATTTATTGTGGAGACTGGTATTGCTTATGGTGGAAGTATACCCGTATCTGAAGAGCCCATAATACTAAGATATGCCAATAAAATTCCATTAATTTATGACGAGAAGTCTGATGTAGTATGGAAAGTTGTTGAAGAATTGGATTGGAAAAGATATGGAATTGAGACTGAGCAAACACAAATGGTTATATTAGTTCATTTATGTAGCACAAAAATACCATATAAGAGTGCAGGTAAAGAAAGTATAGCAGAAGTAGAAGATATTGAAAAAGAGATAAAAAATGGTTTAATGGAAGTTGCAAGGAAATTAAAACAATATTTATCTGAAAAAAGAAAGGAGGAAGAGGCTAAGAAAAAATTACTAACATATTTGAAATATATACCAGAGATTGGAAGATCATTGGCAATTTTTGTTACAAATGGTAATAAGGGAGACGAGTTTTTTAAATATCAGCGTGAATTGGAAGATGAACTATTTAATGTTGTTACAAAGAAGCTAAATTTGGCAGATATTGGAGAATATAGAAAGATGTATAAGGTGGATAGTGAATGAGTTCAGAATTTTCATCGAAAGTTGATATGGAAGCTAGAAAGAAAGCTATCAATAAGTTGCACGACAAGTTTCTAGACCTTGTTGAACAGCTTAAAAAAGGAGAACCACCAGTAATGGAAATTCCACTAAGAACATTATCTAATGCTATATATGATGAGAAAAGAAAATTATTATTATTAGGTGAGAAGAAACTTAAGAGAAATTTTCTGGATTTAAATGAAGCAAGAAGATTTATGCAAACTGTTCTAATGGCTTCCATTATATATGATGCATTAATGAATAACGAATACCCTACAATACGTGATTTATATTATAGGGGAAAGCACTCCATAGTTTTGAAGTCTATAAGTAATAATAAGCCAGTATCAGTGGAGAATACTTGGGATGAGCAAAAGGAATCAGATAGCGTAATAGTTGACATTGAGGTCTTTACATCATTGTTAAGGGAAGAAATGTTAATATTAAGTAAAGAGAAGGGTAAGGTTGTAGGTAATTTAAGAATAAGAAGTGGAAACGATATAATAGATTTAAGTAAGACAGGTCACGGTGCTTATGCTATTGAACCTACTCCAGACTTAATTGAATTTTTAGATGTAGATGCAGAATTTGTGTTAGTTGTCGAGAAAGATGCTGTTTTTCAGCAATTGCATAGGGCTGGATTTTGGAAACAATATAAATCTATACTTATAACTAGTGCAGGGCAACCAGATAGGGCTACTAGGAGATTTGTTAGAAGGCTTAGTGAGGAATTAAAATTACCAGTATATATATTAACAGATGCAGATCCTTATGGATGGTATATTTATAGTGTATTTAGAATAGGTTCAATCTCTTTGTCATATGAAAGTGAAAGATTAGCTACTCCAGACGCTAAATTTTTAGGTGTTTCAATGGCAGATATTTTCGGTAATTCAAGAAAGAAACCTTATTTAAATGATATTGAAAGAAAGAATTATATAATTAAGGCTAAAGACGCTGATATTAAAAGAGCTGAAGAAATAAAGAACTATGATTGGTTTAAAACTAAACTATGGCAAGAGGAAATAAACATGTTTTTACAGAAGAAGGCAAAGTTAGAGATAGAGGCTATGGCTAGCAAAGGATTGAAGTTTTTAGCCTTTCAATATATTCCAGAAAAGATAAGTAGCAAAGATTATATAAGCTAAGTCAGACGAGACAGGTTATTTCATGATTCAATTTCTGCTTTTTCATCATCTTATTCCATATAGCCTAGAATTTCGTTAAAAGTGTTTCTCTTACAAGTGTTACAATAGATGTAAATTGATTTCTGTGAGCTTATATCAAAACTAATATTAAGTATACGCTCGTTATTGCAGTTTGTGCACCTTATTTTCCATGGCATACTTTAATACTCAGTTTGATATAAAATAAAATTGCTGTGAAGACTTACTAGGACTGAAAAATGATGAAGGGCCAAAGCGCGGAGCATCTATCAGGGGTAAGAATTTAAAAGTAATCCTTTTTATGATATTAAAGGGTTAAAGATGAGTATAACTTACACAACTGTTGGTGAACTAAAAGTAGGCAGTTATGTGGTTATAGATGGAGAACCATGTAGAGTTGTAGAGATAACTAAAGCTAAGACTGGTAAGCACGGTAGTGCGAAAGCTAACGTAGTTGCTATTGGTGTATTTAGTGGGGCTAAAAAAACTCTAATGGCACCAGTTGACCAGCAGGTAGAAGTACCTATGATTGAGAAACACGTAGGTCAGATTATAGCGGATATGGGTGATAAAATACAAATAATGGATTTAGAAAGCTATGAGACTTTTGAAATTGAAAAACCCACAGAAGATGAAATCGCATCTAAGATAAGGCCTAATGCAGAAATAGAATATTGGGAAATAATGGGGAGAAGAAAAATAGTTAGGGTCAAATAATAATGCTAGAAAATATAAAAGATGCTGTAAGGAAATTTTTAACTGGATCTACACCATATGAGAAAGCTGTAGATGAATTCATAAAGGATTTACAAAAAGCTCTCATTTCTTCAGATGTTAATATTAAGCTAGTTTTTTCATTAACATCTAAAATCAAAGAAAGGTTAAATAAGGAAAAACCACCCTCTGTACTTGAAAAAAGAGAATGGTTTATCTCAATAGTTTATGATGAACTCTCCAAACTATTTGGAGGAGATAAGGAGCCTCAAGTAAATCCAACTAAGTTACCTTATATTATTATGTTAGTAGGCGTTCAAGGTAGTGGTAAGACTACGACCGCAGGAAAATTAGCATATTATTACAAAAGAAAGGGTTATAAGGTTGGTCTAGTGGCTGCTGATATTTATAGGCCCGCAGCTTACGAACAACTAGTACAACTAGGTAAGCAGATTAATGTTCCAGTATATGGAGAGCCTAACAATACTAACCCAATAGAAATATCAAAAAACGGACTTTCCAAATTTCTTAAAGATAAGATTGATATAATCATAATAGATACTGCGGGTAGGCATGGATATGGGGAAGAAAGTAAATTATTAGAGGAGATGAAAGAATTATATAATGAAATAAAACCTGATGAAGTTACTTTAGTTATAGATGCGTCAATAGGGCAGAAAGCGTATGATTTAGCTTCTAGATTTCATCAAGCAAGTCCTATTGGTTCTATAATAATAACTAAAATGGACGGTACTGCTAAGGGTGGAGGAGCACTATCAGCTGTAGCAGCTACTGGTGCTACTATAAAATTTATAGGCATTGGAGAGAAAATTGATGAGATAGAAGTATTTAATCCTAAGAGATATGTTTCGCGAATATTAGGAATGGGAGATATAGAAACTATCCTAGAAAAGGTGAAAGGTTTAGAGGAGTATGAACGCGTACAAAAGAAAATGGAAGATGTGATGGCAGGCAAAGGTAAGCTAACACTTAAAGATGTTTATAATCAACTGGTTGCGATAAGAAAAATGGGTCCCTTATCTAAAGTTCTTCAGCATATACCCGGATTAGGTTTAGCATTGCCTATGCCAAATGAAGAGCAACTAAAAATAGGTGAAGAGAAAATTAAGAAATGGATTGCCGCTTTAAATTCTATGACATATAAGGAATTAGAAAATCCTAATTTAATTGATAAGTCTAGAATGAGAAGAATAGCAGAAGGTGCAGGATTAGAAGTTGAAGAAGTGAGGGAACTTATAGACTGGTATAATAATATGAATAAGCTTTTAAAAATGGTAAAGAGAAGGAGGAGAGACTTTGAAAAACTCTTCGGAGGAAAAATTTGATAATCAAATATTGCAGAAGGCTATTGCTATTTTATCAAAATATCCTCTATGTGATAATTGTTTAGGTAGATGTTTTGCAAGATTAGGCTATGGGCTTACCAATAAGGAACGAGGAAAAGCAATAAAAACTTTAATAATCCTATATTTGGACAATTTGATAAAAACACATCAAATTTCTGATCTTTCATCAATTAAGGAAATAATCTATAATATGGGTAGCATCGCAGAAAAGTGGTTTAGTCTTTATTTTTCTTCTGAGTTCCAAAATCGTAAATGTTATTTATGCGAAGATAGAAATGAAGAGGTTAAACAAGATTTCCTTAACAAAGCTATTAATATATTAAGTGGTTTAAATAAAAAATACGTCTTGGGTGTAGAATTAGATGATAAAATTAGAAAGAAAGAAAATGATTTTGTTAAGGAATTTGAGTTATTATATTATGAAAGTATAAAATACGAAATTAAGAGAGAAGTCGGAAAAGCCTTATCTGAAAAAGGTTATAAACCAGATATAGATAATCCAGAAGTTGAGCTAATCTATAATTATTCCTCTGGAAAAGTGTACATAATACAAAAAAATACCAAAGTTTTATACATCTACAATAGATTGTCAAGAAACATTCCAATATCATCATGGAATATTAAAAGCGAAAGTCTTTATTCTATGCTAAAAAAGAAAATTATATTTTCATTTTCTGAACCATTAGATATTAGGATACTTGCGGATTATCCTATAGTTATAGAAAATGAAAGTAAAAATTCAATTAAATTGGTTGGATATAATATCTCAAAAGTAATGGAGATAAGCAAAAGGGAGTATGAGGCAATATTGAATTCTAAACCTTCTATGAAGAAATACAGGGTTACTTTATATTCTAAAAAGCCTATTAATGATGGAATTATGATTTATGATAATTTGTATGATTTATACTTAAATGTCAAATCTTTTACTGATTTAAAAGAGAAACTGAATAAGATACAGACGGAATATGATGCAGTAGTTTTAACCATTGATTTAATTGATGTTGAGGGAAGGATCAAAAATATTATTGAAACTTACGTTAAGTCTTTTTAACTTTGTGAATTAAAATGAGCTTATGAAAATAGGACTAATAGGTTTAGGGATAATGGGATACAGAATTGGCGCAAATCTGGCAAAGGCTGGGAAACTTAACACGGTTTATAATAGAACGCATGAAAAAGCTGAAAAATTCTCTAAGGAATATGGAGTACCAATAGCATTTTCTATTAAAGAACTAGTTGAGAATTCTGATTTAGTATTAACAATGCTAGCAGATGATGAAGCAGTAAGATCTACTATTGAGCCTATAATACCTTTACTAAAGGGCAAAATACTAGTTGATATGAGCACAATAAGTCCTACGTTAAGCGTAAGCCTAGCTAAGAGAATAGAACTAAATGGAGGAGCGATGTTTGATGCTCCAGTAATTGGAACTTCAACTTTCGTTGAACAGAAGAAACTAGTAGTACTAGTAGGAGGACCTAAAGACAAGTTTGATATAGTTAACGATGTTCTCAAGGAGACAGCTTCAACAATAGTTTACATGGGAGGCAATGGTATGGGACTATATGCTAAGCTAGTAAATAATTTACTTTTAGGCTCATATGTAGCTGCTATGGCTGAAGCTTATAATTTTGGAATAAAAGCAGGATTAGATCCACAGCAAATAGTGAATGTACTTTCGTCATTGAGTAGTGCAAGGTCACCAACCAGTGAGATAAAATCTCCTAAGTTACTTAAAGAAGATTATTCCACACAATTTGCTACAAAACATATGAGAAAAGATTTAGAAATTATATTGAGAGAATCTCAGAATATAAAATCAATTACACCTATCTCATCTCTAGCCTTACAATTATATAGGATAACAGAGGCATTAGGATATTCTGAATCAGACTTTATTTCCGTAGTAGAGGTTTATAAAAAGCTTTCGCCTAAAAGCTAAATTCTCATAGTTTATTTTTTGAATATGCATATTGATATCTCTGGGAAAAGAGTTCTTATTACGGCGTCGACGGAGGGGATAGGTAAAGGAGTTGCGGAAGCTTTTTTGCGAGAAGGTTGTAATATAGTTATATCCTCGAGAAATAAGGAAAAAGTCGAAAAGTCTGTTAGTGAGCTTAAAAAAATTAGTCCTTCAGTATGGGGTTTCGTCTCTGATTTGACAGATCAAAGATCATTAGAAATGTTAGTGCGTAATGCAATAGAGGTAATGGGGGGTATAGATATTCTAATAGTCAATTCTGGTAATCCTCCTAAAGAACCCTCTTATTTTTTCGAAAATTCTATGGAGGATTGGGAGTATTCAATCAGATTGTATTTACTTAGTGCAATAAAGCTTGTAAATTTAGTCTACGAATATATGAAAAAACAGAAGTGGGGTAGAATATTTTTCTTATCTTCATGGACTGTAAAAGAGCCTCAGCAAATATTTTCATTAGCAGATATTTCTAGAGCTTCTTTAATTCAAATGGCTAAATTATTAAGTAAGGAGCTAGGGGAGTATAATATAACAGTTAATGTAATTTTGATGGGAAGTTTTGAAACAGAAGGTGCTAAAAAGTCTTTAAGGGAATTTGCTAAAAAGAGCGGTCAGACATTTGAAATGGTATGGGAGAAAGAAGTGATTTCTCGAATACCTATTAAAAGGACTGGAAATATAAAGGATGATTTGGGTTCTCTGCTAGTTTTTCTTTCATCAAACTATGGTAGCTATATTACTGGTACTTCAATTTTAATTGATGGCGGAATAACAAGAGCAATTTGAAAGCTAATATAAACCTTTAATATTACCCTTGAAGGACTTAAGTTATTATCCTTCATATAAGTCATGGAAAGGTTTATAAAATTAGTCCTATAACAATACTATAGATAGAATATGAGTTCCACAAAGAAGGCAGTAAAAGTGAAAACCCCAAATGGTAAGGAAATGGAGTTAACACCAGAAAAAGCATGGGCTTTAGCGCCTAAGGGTAGAAAAGGTGTAAAAATAGGCCTATTTAAGGATCCAGAAACTGGCAAATATTTTAGACACAAACTACCAGATGACTACCCAGTATAACTTTAAAATTTATACCTTTTTTCTGATTAAGTGATGAATATTATTTTAAAGGTTAGCGGTAAATTCTTCGATACTGATGATCCTAATAATTTGTTAATATTGAAAGAGAGTGTTAGAGAGTTAATCAGGTATGGGTATAGGGTTGGTATAGTTACGGGTGGAGGTAATACCGCAAGGCATTACATTAAATTAGGGAGGGAGATTGGAATAGGAGAGGCTTATTTAGATCTATTAGGCATATGGGCCTCTAGGTTAAATGCTTACTTAGTTACGTTTGCGTTACAAGATTTAGCATATATGAACGTTCCACAAAGTTTAGAAGAATTTATACAAGCATGGTCTCATAATAAAGTAGTCGTAACTGGGGGATTCCAGCCAGGACAGTCTACTGCAGCAGTAGCAGCTTTAATTTCTGAAGCTTCCTCTTCAAAGATTCTGGTAATGGCTACTAATGTAGATGGAGTCTATGAAAGGGATCCTAGAATATATAATGATGCTAAATTAATACCCCGTTTAACTACAGTAGACTTAAAGAAAATTCTAGAAACGTCACAATCTGTTCAAGCTGGTACTTATGAGTTATTGGATCCTTTGGCGATAAAGATAATTGAGCGTTCAAGGATAAAGGTAATTGTTATGAATTACAAAAGATTGAATAAGATAATTAGGATAATAAACGGAGAAGAGTTATCATCGGTAATTGAACCAGTGTGATATTATGTCAATTTTAGAAGATCCTGAGTTTGCCAAATTAAGAAGATTTAAAAATAAGATAGATATAAACATTGTTTCTAAAATTCTTGATGAAATAGAATTAGATCTAAAAAGTAGCAAAAATATAAAGACATCAATAATATATATTTATTCTATCTACATAGATGAAGTGAAGAAAAATAAGGAATTTTATGATATAGTTGCAGAGATATTGCAAAAATATTCTCAGAAAATAGGTGCAGAAAATGTTAGCGAGTTAATACTAAATTCTATAAAATAGTTTTTTATTCGAACCATTTTTTACCGAATTCATTATATATCCTTTACCTTAATTCATACACGTATGGTAAAGGTAGGAATTTTAGATTCGACTTTAAGAGAAGGAGAACAAACTCCTGGCGTAGTATTTAATATTGAACAAAGAGTGGAAATTGCTAAAGCATTATCTGATTTAGGAGTTACGATGATAGAGGCTGGCCATCCCGCAGTGTCTCCAGATATTTATGAGGGAATCAAAAGAATAGTTAATCTAAAAAGAGAGGGCATAATAAGATCAGAAATCATAGGTCATAGTAGAGCAGTAAAAAGGGATATAGAAATTGCGGCAGAATTAGAAGTAGACAGAATAGCTATATTTTATGGGGTAAGTGATATTCATTTAAAAGCTAAACATAAGACTACAAGGGAGGAAGCATTAAGAGTAATAAGTGAGGCCATAAGTTATGCTAAAAGTCATGGAGTTAAGGTAAGATTTACTGCAGAAGATGGTTCAAGAACGGATTTTGATTTTCTGGTTAAAGTAACTAAAACAGCTAGAGATGCTGGTGCGGATAGAGTAAGCATAGCGGATACAGTTGGGATCCTATATCCTAGCAAAACCAAGGAGTTATTCAGTGCGATGACTAGAGAGGTAAGTAATTTAGAATTTGATATTCATGCGCATAATGATCTAGGATTAGCAGTTGCTAATGCCCTTGCTGCAGTAGAAGGGGGTGCTACAATAATTCATGCTACAGTTAACGGGTTAGGGGAAAGAGTTGGTATAGTCCCATTACAGCAAATAGCGGCAGCAGTAAAATATCATTTTGGTATAGATGTAGTAAAATTAGATAAATTACAATATGTAGCAAATTTAGTTGAAAAATATAGTGGAATTCCAATGCAACCTAACTATCCTATAACTGGAGATTACGCTTTTCTTCATAAGGCTGGTGTTCATGTAGCTGGTGTTTTAAATGATCCTAGAACGTATGAATTTATGCCTCCAGAAACGTTTGGGAGATCTAGGGATTATATTATAGATAAGTATACTGGCAAGCATGCCCTAAAAGATAGATATGAGAAGCTTGGGGTAAAACTAGGAGATGCAGAGTTAGATCAAATATTAGCTAAAATAAAATCTAATCCTAATATTAGATTCTATAGAGACGTAGATTTACTTGAATTAGCAGAGGAAGTAACGGGAAGAGTTCTAAAACCTAGACCACCTGAGTATATAGAGGCTATTATTTCAGTTAAATGCGACTCTAACGTTTACACTACTGCTGTAACTAGGCGTTTATCAATCATTTCTGGTGTAAAAGAAGTTATGGAAATCTCTGGAGATTATGATATTATAGTTAAAGTTGTGGCAAGAGATTCTAATGAATTAAATCAGATAATTGAAAGTATAAGAGCCGTGAAAGGGGTTAAATCAACCTTAACTTCTCTAGTACTTAAG
Organism: Saccharolobus sp.; assembly: GCA_038734615.1. Lineage (GTDB taxonomy): Archaea > Thermoproteota > Thermoprotei_A > Sulfolobales > Sulfolobaceae > Saccharolobus. The sequence continues at coordinate 47,356 of JAVYOH010000006.1, forward strand.
AAGATGTAACACTTATCAGAGAGTATTTATTAAGATAATGTTTTAAGACTCAAATGCCATAAATCACTATTCGTAAAAGCTTTTTAAGGTAAAGCATTTTATAATTTAAATTGCGGGGGTGCCCGAGCTGGTCAAAGGGGGCGGACTCAAGACCTAATGTAAGAGATCCGCTGGCGAAGGCCTACGCGGGTTCAAATCCCGTCCCCCGCATACATTTCCTCAACTCTCCCATTTTCATCAGCTAGGATTATTTTATTATACAAATCTTTACAGAATATTCCAGTTTCTATTACGCTAGGTATTTTCTTAACTAACTTATCGAATTCACACAATTCCTCAGATTTTACATTTACGTCTATAATTCCATTTCCATTATCGCTTATTATAGGTCCTATCTTACCAGTTCCCTCCCTATATTTTACTCTAAAACCCATATGCTCAAGTTCATTTATAACGTAGAGCAGCCCAACGTTTACAACTTCAACAGGTACATCAAAAAATTTAGAATTCTTCATTTTGCTAAATTCTCCAATAAATATTTTCTGTTTGGAGAAATATGTTAATAGTTTTTCTCTCAATAAAGCTGCACCACCACCTTTTATCATTACACCATCATTAGTTACAATATCAAAGCTGTCAACGTAAATTGATGGTTTTATTCCTGATAAAAGTGAAATAACATTAAATCCATTTTTACTTAATTCAATTTCAGTATCTATTGAACTCGCAATAAATAATGAACTTGCTTTTATATCGTTATCTTTACTTAAGATTTCTATCAACTTTCTAATAGTTCTTCCAGTTCCTATTCCTATTATCCTATTTCCTTTTAAATATTTTGAAATATATATTGCAAGTAATTCTTTAGGATCCACAACTAAATGCTCACTTGCATTCTATAAAACTTCTTTTGCTAAAACTTACAACTGAGAGCCTTAATCCTTTAGAGCGGATAGGAAAAAAGTTTTAAACTTTTTCATTTCCTTAGTTACTGCTAATGAGTGGAGAATAGACTCGTCTGTTAGAATGATACTTGCACTAATAATGACGTAGTCAAACTTTTACAGAAATACGTTAGGTAAGACTGTTTTCTCCCCTTATGTTTGCAAAAGATTGACGAGTTAGGAAAAATAAATAAGTATTAAAAAGTTAATCACGAGCTGTACAAAAGTTGCGATAAGCTAAAAGAGTATGGTTATCGTGTTGTAAAAATGTGGTTTTAAAGGTGATAGGGATGTTACAGCAGCCATAAATCTTTCTAGGATGGAAGATATCTCGATTATTTCATAAATGAAAGAATAGATGTGGGGAACCTATCTTTTCAAGTCTGGTGAGATCAGAAGAACCATTATTATCAATTAAAAGCTAAAAATTGTACTTCATATTTCTGCTCTTGAGGTTCCCGAGTAAGGCTCGTATAATTAAGGCAGTCAATAAAGGGATATTCTCATTATCTATAAAGCATAATTTGGAAATCTTTCTATTTATCCTTGCTTTAAGGCCTTCAGCAATAAAATTACTTATTTTCAGAGTTTGCAACTTACATCATTGATCATTAAAGCCTGGAAGATCATCATCATATTTATTTGTTTTAGGGCAATTTTATTTTTTAGCCCTTGGTTTTTCGTAGTTTTTATAAGAGCACTTTTTACGCATGAGATTTTTAGAGATTTATAAAAAATATAAATTATGGCGAATCCATCAGATCATTTCGCAAACGAGAGAA